>CAZETM010000792.1:0-4679 GCA_964514885.1 uncultured Polyangium sp.
TCTGGAAGCCCATCGAGCTTGTCCGGGAACGTCTCTCCGCGGCGCAATCATGGCACCGCTCCTGTCTGGGATGGCGGTTGTGCATGCCGTACGGTAGTGCCCGATCCCGGCTGCGAGGATCTCCTTGGCCGCGTCGCGCTGATAGCCAAGCACGGTCAAGGTGTGAGCTGCTTCTACGATCACCGACTCGATCGAGTCCACGCAGTCAGCGTACGCAGACGACTCCCTGCTGGCTTGATTCTCTCTCCATTGATTGAGCACCTCATGCACCGGCGGACCTTCGGGTCCGTCTCCTCCGGCTTAGAATCCTCGAAATACTTGTCCAAGTCTCCCATGGCGAACCTCGACCGGCTTACTTGGTCTCATTCCACAACGCTTTTTCAAGATTTGCATGACGTGCCAAGCGTACTCATCTTGGATCAGCTCGGGCGCGAGGTATGGCGGCACAAGGGGCTGACAACGAACGACATGATCGACGCGGCGCTCAATGCGGTACGGCAGGGGAAAACGCCGTAGTGAATCGAAAATGGTTCGTCCGAGTCGCATAACGATCGTGGGTTCGGCATGGCGCAAGGGCTGTGTTGGCATCGATATTTCTGGACACGTGGGTGACGCTATAGTAACGTCGCGGCATGCGCCCTGCGTTCAACACGGCCGGCCCTTGCAACCCTGTCGAGCACTACATGCTTCCGCCTGAGCGAAGGTTGGGCCGGGTCATGCGGCTCGTCGACGAGCACAAGTACTTTACGCTCACTGCGGGGCGACAGACGGGGAAAACGACGTGCATCAAGTGGCTCGCGCAGCATCTCAATGCAAGCGGAGGTTGGCGGGCGCTCGAGGTTGACGTGCAAGCCGCTCGCGAGCAGCCGGATCCGGAAAAGGCATTTCGGACGGTGCTGGGAAAAATAGACAAAGTCTGCGCCCGGAGGCACCCAGACATTTCGAGACCAAGCATAGAACCACTCTTACGCGATCCACGGACCGCAATCGAGGCGTATCTCGAATGCATTGCGGGTCAAGGAGATCTTCCGTGGGTGATTTTATTCGACGAGGTGGACGGGCTCGTTGGCGAAGCAATGGTATCCTTTTTGACGCAGCTTCGGGACGGCTACATTGATCGCCAGGAGCGACCATTCCCTGCCAGTGTGGTGCTCGTGGGTCAGCGCCAAGTACGTGATTATGCCTTACGGGAGGAAGATCGGCAGGCGCTTTCGTGGCTTGGGACGAGTTCTCCGTTCAACATCACGGCGGAAGCCCCGTCGATCGTACCGTTTACAGAGTCTGAGGTGGGCGAGTTATTGCAGCAACACACGACCAAAACGGGTCAGGTGTTCCTACCCGAAGCCGTCGCACGCATTTACGAATTGGGGCACGGACATCCATGGTTGACCAATGCCATGGCGGATCAAATCGTGAATCGGGACGTCGAAGATCGAGCCGTAGCCATTACGGCAGAGCACGTGAACGCGGCCAAAGAAACGATCATTTTGGAAAGGCGCACGCACATCGATTCACTTCTAGCTCGTTTGCGCGAAGATCGAGTGCGTCGGATCATCGATCCAATGCTCGTCGGTGATAGGACCGGGGCGGATGTGCTCAACGACGATTTCGCGTATGTGATGGGGATCGGATTGCTTCAGAAAATCGGGGGACAGTTTGAAATTGCAAACCCGATCTACCGTGAGGTCATTCCACGAACCCTGACGTACATCCAACAAGGGCAAATCGTACCGCAGAATAGTTATGTCCGCAAAGATGGCTCGCTCGATATGGCCAAACTCATGCTCGATTGGCAAACGTTTTGGCGTAAAGACGGGCATCTCGCTGCCGAAGGATTCGGATATCGCGAGTCAGGTCCGCATTTGATGCTGATGGCGTTTTTGCAACGGATCATCAATGGTGGCGGACGTATCGAACGCGAATATGGTCTCGGCCGCGGAGCATTGGATTTGCTCGTGTGTTGGAAAGACGAACGGCATGTCATCGAGGTGAAGGTACGTCGAGGAACGGAAACTGAGCAAGATGCGCTCGATCAAATTGCCCGCTACTTGGATCACTTGGGCATGACCGAAGGGTGGCTCGTGCTTTTCGACCTGCGCAAACGCGTGGCGTGGAACAAGAAACTCTACATTCGCGACGTCGAGCACGCAGGGAAACGCATTCGCGTGATCGGGAGCTGATGAATTCGCGATCCGGTTTGGTGAAGGCACCGCCCCGCGGCACCTGTCGTACCTGCTATTCCGCTGGCGGATGCCATCCAGCAAGCACCCACAAGCGGCGGCACGCAATCATCTCCGGATGATTGCTCAGGTTCGCACAATCCGTACACGGCATGGGAGAAGTCCCAGCTAGGTCCAGGTTCCACTCCGCCACACTACCGCCCATGTCGGCGGGCCCCCACCAGGCCTTCCCGTTAGGCTTTGAGTTAACGGCCAAAATATCGGCAAGTTGGCATTTAGTCGGATCGCCACCTTCGAAACACTCATAAACCGCGTGATAGTGATCAATACCGTCGCCGGAGAAGGGCGTCCACGGATAGACGCGCTGCGCTGAGCCAGTCGCCGCGACGTAGTTCCATTCCGCTTCCGTGGGCAGGCGGCCACCGTCCCACGCGCAGAATGCAAACGCAACGGCCCACGGCACACAATTGATTGGGCATTTCTCGTCGTTTTCAGCCCCAACGCCATCCGTACACGTCGACGGAACGCACGAACTCACACTCGCTTTCAACGCGGCTTGGGCGACAATCCTCGAAGGGGCACCAGGGTTTCGGCGCCGTCGTTTGTCGGCGCGTCAATTCTCAAAATGCATGCCGTCTTGTCCCGGGATACGGTGACGATATGCGAGCCATCCGCGCGCCATGCGGCAGAAGTGACGTCACCCTTGTGCCGAATCAGTTCGATGTGCCGGGTGGGGTCGTTGGCGTCCCACACCCGAGCCGAACCATCGGAAGACGTGGTGAGCACGTGCTTGCTATCGGGGCCCCACGACGTGGACGTGACTGTTTTGAATGGGCTCCGCGTTGGGACCGAAAACCATACGAGAAGTCCAGGAAATCCTGCGCGTAAATGGCTTCCACCACCGCGCGCACGGCATCTTGGACGACCATTCACCACACACCGACCTATCGAACGCCTCTACTTGCGTTTTTCCAAAAACGACACGAGGCTCGGAATCACCGCTCCCTCCTGCGCAATGCAAAGCGACGCGCCTTCAAGCGCTTGCGCTAACTTACGAGGGCCGCCGACAATCGAGGCTACGCGATCCTTAAACAAAACCTCGACATCGACGCGACGTTTTTCATCACAAACACCCCGAACCGAATCGATCGTCACCCGTTTGAGTTCTGTTGGCAATTTCGCCAATACGGCGTCGATATTCGTCTTCAAGAAATCGACCACCGCCGCGTGATTCCTGCCGTCTTGCCGGAAGAGTTGAACAGCGTCGAGGATCAAGATTTCGTCCGTCAACGCGATTGACAATGCCTCGCGCAGAAGCGCCGAATCGTGAAACATGCCAAGCCCCTCGACGAGATTTCCGATCCTGGTTTTGTCGGTCGTTTTCTTCAATTCTGAACGCATTCGTTCCAAAAGCGCGCGATCGCCAAACCAAACGGCCACACGAAGAACCCCACTCACCTCGTCCTTCGCCAATGATTTCGGGTCGTCGAGCCATTTTAGTGCCAACTTTTTCGCCTCGTCAATGAGTCCTTTGTCTTCGCCACGAATGGCGACAAACGGCACGATTTCTGAACGGAACATCCGTTGCTCCGGCGTCTCTTTTGGCTTCGCGAGAAAACCAAAAGCTTTGGCTTTCGCTCCAAACGCCGATCGCACAAACGTCGCGAATTTGGGGCGTAAGGCATCAGGAACGTGCTCGTGCTTGACGAGCGAAACGATTGACAAACCACTGCGCACAATGGCCACTTCGTCGTCGTTGGCCAGCGTGGGAACAAGCTCAAGCGCTTCGGCGATGGACAACTTGCCAGCTTGCACGAGAGCCACCATATCGAGGCTAAGACTCAGCCGTTCGACTGGTTGCAGAGGTGTGCGTTTTTTGTCGAGAAGCCTCGTGAGTTCCGCACCGGTATACGCTGCACGGTAATATCCGACGCCGCTATCCTTGAGGGCAAACCATTCAGGACATTTCGATCCGGGCAACGAGATGGAGCTTGTTTTTTCGTTCAAGGCGCTGCACGTCTGAGCCGCCGCTTTGCCATCGCCATAACGAACGCAGATGGGAATTTGCCAGAGTGATGTCGCAGATTGTCCCTGCGAACCGAGCGACTCGTATTGCTCCTGCGCCAGCGATATCGACGCATGTCCATCGCCATTCCCGCACGACAAAGACGCACGGATCATCGGCACGCCGGGCCGATCAAGGAACGTACCGAATGCCGAGCGAAGATCCTTGCCCGCCCCTTCACTCACGTCGGCCAGAAATTCCGCAGATGTCGCATTACCCATCGCTCGCTTTGACAAATAATGCTGAATGCCTTTGCGAAAATTTTCCACACCCGCCGATTGCTCGAACATGCCAATCACCGCGGCCCCTTTGACATAGGTGATTCCGTCGAATGCATTTTGGATATCGTTCGTCGTTTGGATTTCCTGACGAATCTTGCGGGAACTGCGCAAGGAATCCTCGATCATGACCTGGTGGTGGCGATTCACCATACC
>CAZETM010000793.1:0-4675 GCA_964514885.1 uncultured Polyangium sp.
TGCGGCGTCCGCAAGGCGGCTCGCACGAGCTTTTCGGCGCCACCTCCGGCGCCACCTCCCGCACCACCCGTGCCAGTCGACGAACCATTACACCCGACAACAGCCACGCAACCCAACATCGACACAGCCAGCAGACTCATCTTCATCATGACGTTTCCCTTTCCGTTTAAGGATCAACCTGTTCTACTCCCTCTTACCGGCGCGCGCCAGATGGACTTGCGCAAAATGAACTCGTGTCTTGAAAATCCTTCATCGAGCGCGACGAATCGCGCCTTTCTATTTGCATCGTCGTATGTCAACGTTGGCCCGTGCAACCCTCCGAGTCCCCGTCCGAGTCCCCGTTTGAGCCCGCGGCACGCCGCTCGCTACGTTATGTGAAGCTCGGCACCATCGCTGCGGTCGCCATCGGAATGGTCGTGGCGCAACGCTTCGGTCTGTTCGACGTCTTCAGCGAGCCCGCGCGTATCAAGCAGGAGCTCGTGCAGCTTGGACCGTGGGGCTATGTCGCGTTCGTATCGGCTTACGCTGCCTTCCAGCCGTTCGGCGTGCCCGGCACCATTTTCATCCTTGCCGCGCCGCTCATTTGGCAGTGGCCCGTCGCGTTTGCGCTTTCCATGACCGGCACCATGGCCGCAAGCGTCGTGGGCTTTTCATTCGCGCGTTTCGTCGCTCGCGATTGGATCGCGAAACTGGTCCCGGCACGCTTTCACGCCTACGACCAAGCCCTCGAGAAACGGGCGCTCTTCACTGTATTCATGCTCCGCTTCATTTTTTGGATGCCGCCTATGCTCCACGTGTTCTTCGGCATCTCCCGAGTGCCCTTTTGGACTCATTTTTGGGGCTCGCTCGCAGGGTATTGTCTGCCCCTCTTGGCGACAGCCTATTTCGGCGAAAAGGTCTTCCAGGCTATGCGTAACGCGCCCCCCTGGGCACTGGTCGGCCTAGTCGTCGTATTCGTTACCATTGTGGTCTCCTTGTTCGTCACTCGCCGCTCCCCGCCGAAGGTCATTACGTGATATCGAGCATGAGCTCGCCGAGGACGAGCAGCCAAAAGCGAAAACCGAATCCTGGCCTGAGTATCGAGCGGTTTCAGCAGGTCAATCTCTGATCAATCGGCTTTCTACGTAACCGAAACGAAGCGACGTTCCTCGTCGCACAACCGAACGGGATCGATACAGTCCCCAATGCAACGATGAGGACGGCCGAGGTTGCCTTTTTCAGGACACTGGCAACATCGGTCGCCGTCACCTTTTTCATCGCCATGAAACGCACTCTTTAACCCGACGCGAGGGTGCGCTTGCGAACGCTTAGCGAGTTTTGAGCCTCCTTACCCCGACGTCCCCTCGCCCTCGGGCACCGCCGCTTTCTGCTTGCGCCCCGATAAAAACATCCGCCGCGTCGCAATCGGCACCAGACGTGGAATCGAAGGATTCCGCTCGTGCGCTCGATTGAAGACTTTCATCACCCGACCCATCAGCGCCAAACAAATCCCATCCTGCAAATCCAAATCCGCCTGCGTCACTTGCCCCTTCGTACGCGCTCCTGATGCTTGCTCCCCCGTCATTTTTACCTTCGTCGCGATATCCGCGAAATACGCGACCTGGTCCGCATCGAGTCCCCCGTCCAATAGCTGCTTCGCCGCCTTCGAATTCGGTCGGCCCAGAGTCTCCTGCGCCAAATTCGATAAGGACGCGATCGCCGCCGATAACGTCGCAAAATCCGTCACTCGTCCCGCCGCCAACTCAATCCGCGCCTCGAGCCCCGCTTCCAGATCCGCAACACCGTCGAGCGCCGTCACCAATCGCTCACGCTCGTCCATACCCTCTTTATACGCCTGATCCGCCACCGCAATCGCCGTGGACCGATTGATCTCCCGCTCGTCCCGGTTGCTTTCGTAATTGTCCCGCCGCGCGTATCGCAAACGCCTGGTCGGGAAGGTCGCGTGCCGATTATGTCCGAGACTCCAGCCGAGGATCGATGGCGTCATCATATTGGCCGCGGAGCAAACGCGCTGCATGCTGTGCGGCATTTTCGATAGCGTCGAGAGGGTCTACGCCGTATGTCGTATATGGCCTGCCATCCACCTCGACAACAATTGCCCAAGGCCATTGATGATCGGATGGATTCTGACCTCGTCATACACCCGCTCCTTTTTACCAGTAAATTTATATCATAAATTGTTTTTCAGGGCCAAGTTATTTGTCACCTGACGGCTGCGCGCGGACCCACGAGCACTCAGAGCGTGTTTTACAGGCGTTGCGAGCGAACCGGGGCTAGAGAGGCCGATACGAAGCGTACTTCAGTACGCTGAGTGAGGCCGACCGAAGCACCGGTTCGCGCAGCAGCCTGTTAAACACGCTCTGAAGGGGTGACGTCCAGGACAACAGCCCCATGCTCCACCCAACACCGTGGGCTCATTGCAACTCCTACCAGCGGCCTCCGCCATTACGCTCGTTTTCCTCTGCGCCGCGCCAACCTCGGCCGCCGATCCCATTACCGCCCGAGCAGGCGCCGCCCGAATCAATGTCAATAAACCGAACGGGCCCACGCCCATGGTTCAGCGCGGCCTCATCCTTCCCGTCAATCTTATCGATTTCTACGCGCAGCCCTGGATCGAGCGGCCCGTCGGCACCGACAACCTACATATGACCATGACCCTCGGCGCACTATGGGGTTTCGCTCCCGAGCTGCACGCCGACTTTCAAATCACCCCGCTTTTCGTCCCCGAGTTCACGACTGGGACAGCCCGTTTTGCCATTGGCCGCCGATTCGTAAATACACGGCCAATCGATGTCGGCGTCAATTTCGCCACCTTGCTCGACCCGTCCGCACCCAAATTCATCGGCTACGTTCAGCCCGGTATCGCCGCCATTTTTCGACCCACCAATCTTCCGCGAATCGATACGGGCGTGCAGCTCCCGATCTATACCACAAAGGATTTGCATTTCGGCGTCCGAGTCCCGGTCAATGTCTATTTCCAAATCACCGATCGTATCCATTTTGGCTCGACGACCGCTCTCTCCATTGCCGATTTACGTGATCCCCGCACCGCGTCCATTCCCCTCGGCCTGACCGCTGGCTATAGCGCAGGCCCCCGAGCTGAATTTCGCAGCCTTCACCCCTTACGTCTCGTGGACCAACTTCTACTCCCCCGCAAGCGGCGCAGTGGATACGCATTCCTTCGTCGCAGGCATCATCGCCGACGTGGCCATCAAGTTGCCGTAATAATTTAACAGCCTCGCCACGATAAAAATTCTGTGTCCTTGTGCCGGTTTGACCGCGTAGCGGACAAACCGAACCTGGTCCAGCGCTAGCTGGTCCGGGTCCAGGGGTGGATAACCCCTTGGTCGGGTTTGGGGTGAAACCCCAACCAGCCATGCGCCTCGCCCCACCCCACAAAAATCTCTTCCCCTCCACCACGCACATCTGGTACCCTTTGCCCCCAAACGACCACTCCTTCGCGAATGCCCCACTTCAGAACCCCATGCCCACTGCGATCTCCACGGAATCCCTCGATAAAATCCTCGCCCTTCAGCTCTCCGTCGCCTGGGCCGGCGAACACCACGGAGACCCACCCGGCCTGGGCTGGTGGAATACCTCCCTCGCCGATCCCGATGGCGGCGCCGACTTCTTCCTGCGCTTGTTCCCCCGAACCCACGCGTGGGCTGCCCTCGCCAGTATCCGCGAAGCCGCCCGACGCGCCGATGCAAAAGCTCGCGCCCAAACCGCTAACCCCGACCAACTCATTACACTCTTCCACTTCGGCTTCGAATGGGACGAGGCTTTGCAAGAACGTCTCGAATTCCATAAACACGGCGGCGAAACTCCTGCCCAGCCTCGCGATCCCAAAACCATCTTTGGGAAATATTATGCCCTAGAATCATCATTCGATCGATCTGCCTTCGAGAAATACTTACACAGCTTGACCGGCGATGTACCCTATGAAATCGCTCCCGGCGGACGACAACTCTCCAGCGTTTATCGCGCCCCCGACGACGCCGCCATTTCTTTGGCCGGTGCACTTCTGCCGCTTACAGACCATTACCCCCTTCCGTTTTATCGCCTCCCAGAGGCTCGATGAGCGCCTCACCCCCTAACCCCCTCTCCAACTTCGCTTCGCTACGTGGAGAGGGGAAAGAGAATTCGACCGTACACACGCGCATTTTACGCGTCACGCTCGCCGAGCCAGAATGCCACGTCTATTGGCAACACGTCGATCTGGCTATGCCGCTTCCCGCACGAGCCACCACTGCCTTTGAAAATCGTTGGTTTGGCGCGAAAAGCATGCCCCGCGTGCAAACCATCATCGCCGCCTTGGCCGCTCGATTCGATCCCTTTCCCCATTCCCTCGACGCTCTTCGCCATTGGCCCGAATTACGCGCCTCGGCTCGGCAAATCATCTGCCACGTCCACTTGCAACTCACCGATCCCGTCTATCGAGCTTTCACGGGCGATTTCCTCGCCAAACGCCGCGCCATGGGCCACTCTACCATTGGCCGCGATCAAGTCGAACGCTGGGTCCACGATACCTATGCCGAACGCTGGTCCGCCGCCACGCGCCTCAAATTCGCAGGCAATCTCCTCACCGCCGCCGCAGAAGCTGGTTTGGTCGCCGGACGACGTGATCCCCGCACCCTCGCCTCGCCCACCCTCAGCGACGCAGGCCTCGGGTTCG
>CAZETM010000794.1:0-4674 GCA_964514885.1 uncultured Polyangium sp.
GGGAGCACGGTGAGATTCGGCGAAGGTGGCGGAAGCGGTTGGGTTCGTGGAGTGGCTCGAGTTGGTAAAACGACACTCATTGCCGGATCGGATATGTTCGCGGGCAGTCGTTTTCAAACGTTGCGGGGTCCGGGTCTAAACATCAAGCCCGTGACCGCGGAAGCTTATGGTTGCAAAGAGGGCGAAGTGCGGCAACAAGGCGAGGAAGAGCCCATTGCGCTTCAATTCAGCGCCGTGGGTGTGACGGAAAAAGGGACGCTCGTCACTGTCGGCGATCTTTGCGATAATCGAAAACGGCCGGGCGCCGAGATCTGGGATGACGTGAGCAAATCGCGCATCGTGGACCTTGGCGAATTCATCAAGAAGTTCGATTACTTCCCCAAGGTATTTGCGGGCAAGGGCGACGAGCTGTGGATCGTCTCGGAACGCGGCATTCTTCATTATCGCGAGGGCAAATTCGCGGCCGTGCCTTTGACGATGCACAAGCTGCGCAGCATCTTCGTCGCACCCGATGGCAAACTGCACGGGATCTCGAAACGGCAGCTCGTGCGTTTCGATGATGGTAAGTGGGTGCCGATCGCTCGCCTTCCGAAGGGCCTCGAGCCGCACACGATCACCATGGATGACAAGGGGACCATTTGGATTGACAATGGCGGTATTGCCAAATTGCGCGAGGCCGAAGGCGAGGTCGCGGACCAGCCGTGCCCGACGCCTTTCGTGTATTTGTACGAGGTCTCGTGGAAAAATGAAAACAAATACACCTTCCCCACAACGCGCAAGGCATTGGCGAGTTTCCCGGACGTGGCGAAAATCAAGTTGATGGAATACAATGACTTGGGACGCAAACTCGGGGTTCAAGTCGAAACCGAAGCTCAGGGCGAAGCGGTCATGGCGCACATCAAAGCGAACATGAAGGACGAACACCCCGAGCTGATCTGTTATGCGCCGGGCAATACGCGGGTTATCGACATCAATGGCGGGAAGTGAGGGCGGCGGGGGGAGCTGCGATGCACGAGGTGCGGAGTCGTCAATCCGTGACACGGGTGGGCATCGGTAGTGCTTGCGGTCGCTTCGCCAACGATGTTGCAACGTCCAGGATGAGCATCGTTACCCCTCGGTACTGAGCACTAGACTGTGCAGCACGTGATGCCTACGTCCCCTTGAAGCAGAGGCGGATCGCAGCGAAGGACACGCGGACAGATGGATTTTGTTGCGTGATACTCGACACCCGTGACGGGCACGTATATATGCACGCACGCCATGCGCCTTGACCGACTGATTGTTGGGAATTATCGCTCGTTCGCCACGCGGCGCTCCATTGAACTGCGCCCCATCACGCTCCTTTACGGGTGGAACAACGCCGGTAAAAGCAATCTCGTTCGTTTGTTGGCGATGCTGGGCGATTCGGTTCTCGAAACGTCGCCGGGCCCTATCGATACGTCACGCGTCGTAGATCGAGGGGGTGGATTCAAGTCCCTGCTATCTCTCTATCAGGCACTTGCGGAGGAGCCGGAAACCCTACAGCTCGGCCTCGGATGGAGCGACGGGTTTGCGGGCGAGTTCGAGCTTCGTCTTGACCATTCTGGACGGCAGCAGGTGAGCCGAATTCGTTGCGGAAAAGACGACGCCGATCGAATCGAGTTGGTCGCGAAACTCGGCACGGACTTTTACATTCAAGAAACACCTTCTGTGGAAACTCCAGAACCCGAGGGTGAGGGCGGAGCGGAGGTGGGCATTAGAAGGGGCGCTGGGGGTGGCCCAAGAGGGGGCGCTGGGGGTGGCCAAAGACGGGGCAGCAGCGGGGCAGTTCTCGAGAAGGTCGAATTCGATGGGCTCGTGCCGCGAGACGCTAGATTTGCAACGTTGGCCGAGCGATTGCGTGCGATGCGACAGACGATTCAATGGCTTCGTGCGATTCGTGCTCGGCCGCCGCGACGTTTCGAGCCCCGGGGAGTGCGTCCACGTATACTGTTGCCAGATGGCAGCGACGCCATTGACGTGCTTGCAGCGGACGCGGAGGTCAATCGCCGAGTAACGCAATGGTTTTTCGAGGCGACGCAGCGCGAGATTCTGCTCACGGAAGAAGGGCGCGAAATGCGTCTGCTTCTGCGACCGAAAATGACCGCGATGGATATCGATTTCGTGGATACCGGAGAAGGCATGGTGCAAGCCCTTCCGGTGCTTGTTGCGGCAGCCATGAGCGCAGCGCCGAAAGGACCGCGCGTACTGGCCATCGAAGAGCCGGAGTCGCACCTTCATCCTCGAGCACAATCCGTTCTGGCGAGTTTTTTGTGCAAGATTGGGGCGAGCGAAGATCCGCCCGTGATGGTTCTGGAAACGCATTCTTATGCATTGCTTCTCGGTGTGCAATTAGCGATTGCGCGGGGAGAAATTCCGGCGGATCGGGTCGTGCTTCATTGGGTCGATGCGGCACGACCCGAGACGGAGAGCTCGATTGAAACGATTGAATTCGATTCCTTCGGACGACCTCAACGTGATGGCGCTATTCCTGTGTTTGCGACCGAGTCGGAGCTTGCCAACGAATTGGCGGCCAAACAAAGCGAAGCTTGGTGATGCGGATCCAACTCAATCACGCGCTTTTTGATGCTGAGCAGGTCGATCCCGCAGACCTTCTTCAGCTCATTCTCTTGTGTCGACGACCTTCGGCTCATTTCGTTGCGCTGAACCCTGTTTGGGACCCAAAGACGGATAATCCGATCAATCGCTGGCTAGTCTTTTGGCCGCAGGCTGTACAGAAGACATTGCGGACGATATTGAGTGACACGACGGAAAGCGCTCGACGGGGCCGTGCACTGACGATCGTCGTGCAGTCTGAGCATTCGGATTGGGATCCTCCGCCAGGCAAGGGGCTTCGGCTCAATGTTGCCGATGCGCTTGCAATGGCTCGCACGCCGCTCCATGTGCTGGTGGAGAATCGACGCAATGACGGACGATTCATTGCGAGATTCGCGATCATGCTCGAGACGAACGAGGATCGGACGTTGTTCAAGCGCGCGTTGTGTGATGGCTGGTTTGTTTTCGAGCAAGGAGGTGGACTTCAGGAGGTGCAGCATCTTTTGAAAGACCTCCACACGCAGAATAAAGATCCAGTTTTATGCCCAAGTCGTAAGCAATGCGATGTGCGGCGTTGGCGGCTCTTTGTGGTTACTGATCGTGATGCGCTTGCAGTCAAAGCGAAACCACGAGACGCGAGCGCACCTTCCGGTGAATCGACCCGTGTTCAGCAGGCAGCGGAGAATGTGCTGCATGCGTGGAATAGCCGTCCGGCGTTTCATCAGCTACGTCGTCGATCGATTGAAAACTATATTCCGCTTCGTTCTCTTGAAAAGTGGGTCCAAGAGAGTTCGGAAAAGAAAGAACGCGAATTGCGACGAACCCAATACGAAGCTTTCCGCGTCTTGGATACTGCAGATACCAATGGGAATCGTCCTCGATGGTATTTCAATATGAAGAAAGGTCTTGATGGGGACAAACCCAACGGTCTTGAAACTGTCCCCACCTCGGATGAGCACGTACATGCGATGTTTCATGTGCTGACCGAAAAGCAGCGTGTCGAGCTTCAAAAGGGCTTCAACACCAAGATTGCGGATTTGCTTTTCGACCGTGAATTGACCCCCGATGATTGGTTGCGTGAAGAGCTCTCGCTGGATGATGTCTCGCTGGATGATGCCGACGCGACAAACTTTTTGAATGACCTCCTCAACCGACTGTAGCAATGCACCATGACCAGCTCGAAACTCTTCGATAACCCGACGGTTCCTCCGCTCCGCAGACTCATTGAAGACGTCATTGAGGGGGGAATTCTCGTTCCAGAGTTTCAACGCGACTTCGTATGGAAAGACGACCAGCGACTGGATCTGCTCGATAGCGTTTTGTGCGGCATGCCGATAGGCAGTCTCTTGGTTTGGCGGACGACGCGCACGGATGTAGGGTACGAAAAGCGTATTGGTCCGCGTGTCGTTCGTACTTCTTCGGCAACTGAAAATATCATTCAGACGAGGACATTTCTGCTCGACGGTCTCCAGCGCGTATCGACGTTGGTGGGTGCTCTCGCCCCGCGACTGTCGCCCGATGATCCCGACTCCGATGCTGATTCGGATGAGATGGGGATGCGCTGGACGATCTACTACGATCTTGCGGCGAATGCGGGGACGAGTACGCGTGATCGGCTGAGCGTGAAGTCGCGTCGCAAAGGCACGACGCCGGAACCCACCCAGTTGCCATTGCATATCGTGCTCGATGATTACGAGATGGGTGAGTTTCAGGACAAACTCAAGGCGCACATCAAGGATTCTGATGCTCGCCGAACGATGGTTCGTGAGAGTCAACGGATAGCGGCGCTCATCAAGGACTACCCGGTGCCTGTCGTGCCAATCGTTTCTGATGACCTCGATGTCGTCACGACGAGCTTTCAGCGGGTCAATTCGATGGGCACGCGAATGAGCGAAGAAGACATGGCGGCAGCGTTGACGTTCGCGCGCAAGATCAACTTGCCGTCAAAGATTGCGACGCTCGCCGAGGAAGTCGGCTGGGGTAAACTCGAGCCTCAATCCGTGATTGCAGCCTTGAAGGTTTCTCTCGGCCTCGAACCCTCCAAACCGCAACCCGCTGCATTGCAGAAAAGGCTGGTCGATGCATTCGAGCGTAACGAGG
>CAZETM010000795.1:0-4670 GCA_964514885.1 uncultured Polyangium sp.
CGAACACCAACGACGTTTTGCCTTCGCGGCAGAGCGCGAAGGCGAATACCACGCGAAATGGACGAGCGTCTCAGGTTCCTTCGGCGTTGGTCGTGGGCGCGGCAGGAGCGTTGGGCTCGTCACCTGGATCATCTCCGCGCAATTTACGCTGCGTCGGTCGCACTCGTTCTGCAAGTTCGGCATAGTGCGGTGCGATAGAGTCCTTCCAAAGTCGACGCGGCACCTTGATAAGCATCCGACCAAGCGTCGATAGCGCGATTACGCGTCGTTTGAGCTTCTTCCAATTCGCGTGCTTCGCGATTGTTGTCATTGACGAGTTTAGTGAGCGCGTCGAGATTGGTTTTGACGGCGGCTGCGGCGATTGCGGTATTGAAGGAAGCGCCGAGTGAACTGGTCACTTGTTGCGGATGCGCATAAAGTTGCGTGACGACGTTTCCGGTATACGAAACGATTTTATGAGGTGTGCGCGGGATATCGCCGACGAGGCCGTATTGGATGAGGGCTGTTTATTTTAATCAAGAACACGCTCACAACTTTGCCATTAAAATTGCACCGACATTGCTGCATTATTAAAATAATTAAGTGGCTCGTCACCGTGTTGTCATTGGTGATTTATTGCGAGTGTAGCGGGTGAAGTGCCGTGAACAACGCTTCGATCTGCGCAAAATCGACGGGTTTTGTCAGATGATGATCGAAACTCGCCTCCTGCGCCCGTCGCTTGTCCGGCGTCCCGATTATCGTCCACCACCAGAACGCGAAGGTAGGGCGTCGGCTGCACTTTGCTGGCGTCTTCGCTCAACTCGCGAGGATGGTTTGCCTCCACGACAATCGGGAGCCGGACAATAAACTCGCTGCCTTGACCCATCCCACGGCTTCGAGCCTCGATGTTTCCGCCGTGCAGCTCGACCAACCGCTTTACCAGCGTCAAGCCGATACCCAGCCCACCTTGTGTCCGGGACAATGCCCCCTCGACCTGCGAAAACATCTCGAAAATGGTACACAGTTTGTCCACGGGAATGCCGATACCCGTGTCCGTCACCGATACAACGACTTCGCTGCCCGCGAGCTGGACGTGCAAGAGCTTCTCGCCAATGCCACGATAGAGTGTCTCGCTCGCCAGAAGTGCCTCTGCCGCACGCTCTCTGACCGTCACGTTTTGAAAATAGCAAACAACTCCGTATTGACCGTCCGGCAGGGTGACACGCTGCGTTTGCCATTCGTAAACCTCCTGCTCGCCGATGTCTTGACGGAAATGATCGAAACGCGGAGAGATATATTGCTCGCCGGTCTCCAGTGTATGGGAGACAATCGCCGTGCATTCCCGCCCGAGGTCCGGTCCCCAAAGCGCTTCCAGCACCTCACTCAGGTCGCGCCCAATCACCGGCTGCACCGTCGCGAACGTCGGTAGCGCCTCCGTATTCACATGCCGCACGCGAAGCTGCGCATCCAGCACGTAGACCCCGCCCGGCGCCTGCTCGATGATCTTGGCGAACAAATCCGAATTCAACGTTGGCGCCTCTTCCGCCTGCTTGCGCTCGGTGATGTCGGTGAACATGCCGAAAGCGCCGATCGCCCGTCCGTCGTTGTCGAATAAGCCATTGCAGGAAGCGATGGTCCAAAGCTCGATGCCGTCCTTGCGCCGATAACGTTGATCCCAGACGGCCCTTCCCGGGCGGCGCATTTCCAATTGTTCATCGCCCTTCGGCCGGTCGTCATCCCACATGAAATCGGTGTGTACCCTCTCCCCATGGAGCTTCTGG
Organism: uncultured Polyangium sp.; assembly: GCA_964514885.1. Taxonomy (GTDB): domain Bacteria; phylum Myxococcota_A; class Polyangia; order Polyangiales; family Polyangiaceae; genus Polyangium. The sequence continues at coordinate 1,761 of CAZETM010000795.1, forward strand.
CGAAGCACGGCTACCCAACGACGACGATGGCAACATTATCCAAAGCCGCAATTCGTACGATTGTTTCTTGCAAAGTCAAGCCCACATGCAAAGACTCCGTCGTTTCTAACTCTTACTTACCCGACGAAATCTACTTCGCAATCACCCCGAGCAGAGTGTCCTTTATCGGCTCGTGAGCGAGCATTGGCCGGCCTTTCGTGCGCATATTGAAGGAACGAGACGATGGGCGAGTTAATCCTCACCGAACTCTTTCCTGGCCCATTCGAGAAGATCGAGGCGCCCTAAGCCATTCTCACTGAACTGCTCGCGATTGACTGGCGCGCGGACCTGCTCCCTTGGACGCAGCCTGACGCGGGTCCTGGCCGTTGCTCATGCACTCGCCGACTTTCCTGTGGGTATCTTTCAATGGAGAGGCGCAACCCCTTGACGGGCGGCTATCTTTACGAATGTCACGTCTCAATGGATATTGTATGTACGCCGGCGATTTCCCCGCATGACGAGCGGCCCACGAGATAAACCTTCACCTGAATCATGTCGAAGCGAATCACCTGCGGCGCGGACAACCGGGCTTCCATAAGGTCGCGCAATGCTTGATAACGCGCCCCATTCGGCCCGGAAAGTAGGAACGGCGTGAAAAATTGATCGAACGTCCGTAACTCGAACGGCGTATCTTTCGGCAAACCGAGCACTGCGAATAGCTCCGGAGGCGTCACGGCACCCAAGCCTGGACTCGGCGCGACGAGGATCTCGAACGGGTAATCGCTTTCGCTCAGGTACAAGAGGCCGTCCACGGCTTTTGCGAATTCGTCTTGCAACGTTGGCCCGCAAATGGCTGGTGCTCCGCCGCCATTTCCCCCGGACCCACCATCGCCGCCAGAGCTGCTCGTGCTGGTTTGTTCAGGCGCAGGGGTACTGCTGCACCCTTCGAGTACGAGATTGAAGAGGGCACCAAGGACAAAATGACGACGGTTCATGTTGTATTTCTTTAGCGTTCGCCCACGTCGTTTTCAAGGTTTTTTGAAACGGCGTCCACAATGCTGCATGGCCCGTACGTTGCCCAATACGCTGAGCGATCGCCACGATTCTGATTGGGGAGCGAGCCCATGAGCCAGCGCAATGGTCGCGCGATCGCCATCATCCGCATCGGGCGGTGGGACTGGCACGGTCGAAGCCCATCATGCGGCTGTATCGACAATAAATGTCCGTCGCCGTGTACTCCACCACGAATGACCCACCACTCGCAAAAGCAGCCAACGACTCCCTTGCACCTCGCCCCGCCCCGCGCCATACCTCCGGCCGCCTCGGACGCGTTCGTCCACCGTCCATTTCCCCGATCCACGTGTCCCACCTATGCCCATCCCCCTCGGAGAACTCGCCGCCCTCGGCGCCGCATCGTGCTGGACCGTCAGCTCTTTAGCATTCTCGGCAGCCGGCCGACGCATGGGTTCGCTTTCGCTGAACCTCGTCCGCCTCGTCCTCGCATTCGTGCTACTCACCGCTTATTGCAAATTGAATCGTGGCATGTTCCTACCGCTCGACGCCACGCCGCATACGTGGGGCTGGCTGTTGACCAGTGGCCTCGTCGGGTTTGTCCTGGGAGATATCTGCTTATTCCGCGCTTTCGTATTGATTGGCCCGCGTTTGACCATGCTCATCGGCGCCATCGCACCGCCCATTGCAGCAATCCTGGGGTTCGTCCTGCTCGGCGAACGGATTTCGCTGCTTGGAATTGCAGGCATGGTCGTCACGCTCGCCGGCATTCTTTGGGTCATCTCCGAATCGCCTGCCGCCAAGCCTGCCGAAAACGCTCCAACCAAAAAAGAAGACCTGCGCAAGGGCCTATTGCTTGCCGTCGGTGGCGCGGCGGGTCAAGGCACAGGCATGGTGCTCAGCAAAGTCGGTATGGCGGGCGATTATGACGCTTTCGCCTCGGGGCAAATTCGCATCATCGCCGGCATCATCGGATTCTCGATCATCTTCACCGCAATCGGCTGGTGGAAAAAAACCGCCGATGCAATTCGCGATTCGTCCGCCATGGGCTTCGCGACGCTTGGCTCGTTCGTCGGTCCCTTCATCGGCGTCTCGTTATCGCTGCTCGCAGTCAAAAACACCGAAACGGGAATCGCCGTCACGCTGATGTCCATTACGCCAGTGCTGCTCATTCCCGCGGTCATTCTCCTCCACAAAGAACGCGTCAGCGCCCGCGCAATCTTGGGCACCATCGTCACCGTCGCCGGCGTCGCATTGCTCGTCATGCGTTAACAGCCCCGTTGAGTTATCGTCGCAAGCGCCCGAAAGCTAGGGGCGACGGAGCGAGGAATCGTCCTTGATTTCGAGCGATGTCGCACGTCACGATTTCGGATGCGAGCAGATAAATCAACGGGCTGCTACAACTGTTCTTTCACCAGCTCATCCTTGCACTTCAGTTGACTTGAATCACGTGCTCACTCTATCGTCGCAAAATGAAGGACTCATCATTTCGAGCCTTGGCTTCACTGTCGTGCTTCATTTGGATGTGTCAGCGATTTCGAGCCTTTGTTTCGCTTGGGCTCATCGTCTGCATGGTATTCTCGCTTTTGCCGTTAGGTTGTCATTCGGCTAGCGTACGGTATGGATTGGGACGGAAGGGACAACCGCACGTCCCTGCGGCTACGGCGGAACAGCTCCAAGAATGCGGCGAGCTGATTCAGACGGACATCGAGCCGGGGCGGCGTGCAGTCGATGCCCGGGTGAAACTCGACGAGAACGGTCGCGTTTTGGACGTGAGTACGACGGGTGAGCCCAATCCGGACATCGGGATGTGCATTCGTGTCGTATTGCGAGAGATGAAGGTCGACAAGGACGTCATCGACAATGGAAGTCGAGCGAATGGATGAGCCGTTGTGAGCACGCCGAAAGCTGGGAAACCCC
>CAZETM010000796.1:0-4657 GCA_964514885.1 uncultured Polyangium sp.
TTGGCGCCATACTCTTTGGCCTGCGCCCCAATTTGCTGCCCGGCTGCCCGGCTATCCGGCTGCATCTTATCGACCTTGAGGGTCATGCAGTCGATTCCCTGGATTCCCATTGCAGTCACCGACAGGTCCAGCCCCTCTTGCGAGTTGATCTCGGCCATACTCGAGCAGCCGACGAGCTGCACCTGCGACGGCATCAGGCTCATGAAACCCTGCGCCGCCTTGTGCACATCATGGCGGCTCGAGACAAACAGCAGCACGAGATTCGGTGCGCCGCCGAGTTCTTCTAGGAGTTCCGTGGCGGCTTCGCGCCCGGCCCGTTGCGCATCTTCATGAACGACTGAAACGGTGGCAGATTTCATAGATCGACGTCCAGGTTAGGAAGGGCACTGCGTGGTGAACTCGAGTGCAGGAGGCTGTTAAACGCTCTTAGCATGATGCCGCACCGGCTGACCAGTCGTAAGTTGCAGGAACGGATGAGGCGACCCCTCGCGCACCAAAACCGAGCCCGAGGCTCCGCCGATATAAAGCTTGTAGCGCGAGTTGGTCGTCTCCGCGTGGGGCGAGAGCACGCTGGCGGGGATCCCATTCTTGGGTGGGGGACGCACGGGGCAAATGCCGCGGCTGGTCGTGACGCTATAAAGCCCTTGGCATCGCGAGCACCAGGTCCAGCCCGCCTCGACGCTACCGGGCAGCGCTAGCTGGGGTTTGGTGATCGTGGCGATGGGTTGACCGAGCACAAGTTGTTTCTTGCTCCTGGGCGTACGCACGAGTAGGGTTACCGGACAAACGAGCATGATGCGTCCGCTTTCATCGAACGACGTCGAAGCCGAGCTGAGCTACGCGTATTTGCACGCAGTTGCTGCTCATGCCTACGTGGCATGCCGCGCCGGGGGTCGCCACGAGGATGGTCACGGTATCGATGCGCAACTGACTGCGTATGGCACTTGGCCTGGGACTTGGCGTACAGAAGTCATGTTAAATGTCCAACTCAAGGCAACGACCGCCGGGCTCACGGACGATGGTCTCCATCTTTCCTACTTCCTGAAAGAGTCAAAAACCTCCACGCGTTACGATGATCTCCGGAGCAAAACCGTTGATATTCCGCGCATTTTGGTGGTTTTGTGTTTGCCACCGGATCCGGCGGCGTGGCTCGCGCATAGCGCTGACCAACTGGTGCTCAAGCGTTGCGCGAATTGGGTCAATTTGCGTGGTGCCGGACCGAAACCGAAAGACAATACATCGGGCGTAACGGTAAAACTTCCCAAGGCCCAGGTATTCAGCCCTGCTGGTCTCGTGGGCCTCATCGCCCAGCTCGCCACGATACGGCGCGACGAGGAACAATGACCCACTATGATTTCATCGTTAATCCTGCTGATCTTCGGGATTTTGTAAAAGCCCTGGGCTGGGTCTCGATCCCCGAGGCAGCGACGGAGCGCCTCTACGCGTTCAATCACCCCCAATACCGCCAGCGCCAGCTCAGTTTTCCCATGGATACGACAGCTCCGGATTATCTGGAGTCAATTTCGCTGGTAATCGAGCGGTTGGCCGATATCGAAGACGTCACGCCTGCATCGATGTCCCTTCGGATTTGTACGTTTCGCGAAGATACGCTGCGTTTTCGCGTGCTGCTGGACCAAGACGATTCCGCCTTGCCGTTGTCGTTTGCGGCGCTGATGGTCGCGGGTGTGGAGCAACTCCTTCGCGCGGCAGCATGTACGGTCGTCAAGCCCCAGCGTCACCATAAGCGTCTCACACGTACCGAGGCAAAGGAAGTTGCGGAAGCCGCGCGGTTTCGACACACGCAGCCAGGTAGTTTCGTATTGCCCGTGTCGTGTCCGGTGAATGCCGTCGATGCGCGTCCGGCGCTTCTGCCCGGTGAACACGATGCGCCATTCATTCGACGCACCACACGTATGCTCGAGCGCGCGATCTTTACCCTGATTCAGGGCGTCGAGCAAGACACGCTCGATAAACTCGTTTCCGACGAAAACGCTGGGCCACCGATTGTCTCCTCGAACTTGTGCGAAGCGCTCCTGCAATTCCACGACCCAACGCTGAGGAATTCGCTCGAATTCGAAATTGATTGGGCTCCGTCGCTTCCGGAGAAGAAAGGACGGCGTATTCGGATTCAACGCGATCATTTCGCACGTATCGACGAGGTCGGTGCTGCATTGAAGAAGGTCGAGAGCTATTTGCCCGATACGTTTATCGGCACTGTGGAGCATTTGGCGGGCGAAATGGGGGACGACGGACGGCGCGCGGGAGAAGTGCTTCTTGCATTGCTCATGCCGGAAAGCGAGGTCGTACGAGCCCGTGTGCAGCTCGACGCGGAGCAATATGCCCGAGCTGACCACGCGCACATGATCGATGGCGTCTACATAAAGGTCACGGGCAAACTTCATCCGGGCAGGCAACCTCGCTCTTTCACCGATATGAGTAGTTTCGAGGTTTTATGGCCTCCAGGCTATGAGGCAACGACTGGTCGAGGGTGACCGACCCATAACCCCTCTCCCAAGCCAATACTAATTCGTGTCGCTCATGTATTACACCGGAATGATCTCGCTCGCCGCCGAGGAGCCATTGGGTGATTTCAAAACCTTCATCAATCCAGGTTTGTCCTGTCCGTCCTCTTCCTCCCGCTAGCCCCTAACCCCCGTTCGTCGGGTCGCTCGTTTGTCGCACCTTCACCTTGGCTTTCGTAGCCATCAGGTGCACGCTTGCCCGCCATGCGACCGCTTCCTCGCTCATTTCACCGCCGCTGGGCGTCTCGCGCGCTCGCCGCAACGCTCGCGCTTGGCGTACCCCTTGGTGCTCCAACGTTTGCCGCCGATGCGCGTGCCGAACAGCCCGCACGCATCGACGTGCCCTTCACCAAGTACACGCTCCCGAACGGGCTCGTCGTCATCCTCCACGAGGATCACTCGCTCCCGCTCGTCGTCGTCAACACGATGGTCAAAGTCGGCTCGCGCTTCGAAGAGCCCAAGCGCACCGGCTTCGCGCACCTGTTCGAACACCTGATGTTCATGGGCACGCGACGAGTGCCGACGAAAATGTTCGACGGATGGATGGAAGCCGCAGGTGGATCGAACAACGCGTGGACTAGCTCCGATCGCACTGATTATTTCGACTTCGGACCATCGAATTCCCTGCCGCTTCTGTTGTGGCTCGAGGCCGATCGCTTCTCGTCCCTCGCCGACGAAATGACGCTCGAAAAACTCGAGGTGCAACGCGAAGTCGTACGCAACGAACGGCGTCAACGCACCGAGAACTACCCGTACGCGAAGGTGGAACTGCGACTGCCCGAGCTGCTTTATCCCGTCGGACATCCCTACCATCACCCCGTCATCGGCTCGCATGAAGACCTGCAAGCAGCGACCGTCGACGACGTGAAAGGGTTCTTCCGACGTTGGTACGTACCGAACAACGCTTCGCTCGTGCTCGCGGGTGACTTCGATCCGGCCGTCGTCAAACCGCTCATCGAAAAGTGGTTCGGCGCGTTGAAGATGTCGCCGTTGCCTGCGGCTCCAGCGGCATCGAACCCGAAGCTCGACAAGATCGTGCGCGAGACGATGACGGACAACGTAGAGCTCGGCAAAGTCGTCATGGCGTGGCACAGCCCGGCTAGATATGCGCCCGGTGACGCGGAGCTGGATCTGCTTTCGCTCATTCTCACGGACGGCAAAGTCAGTCGCCTCTACAAAGCGCTCGTTTACGATCAGAAGCTCGCGCAGGAAGTCGCGGCTTATCAAGGCTCGTCGGACTTGGGCTCGTACTTCGAAATCGATGCGATCGCGCGACCGGGAGTACCACTGGAAAAACTCGAAGCGGCGATCGATGCCGAGCTGAAGAAGATCGCTTCCGAAGCGATCAACCCTGCCGAGCTGACGCGAGCGAAGAACCAATACGAGACGGCGTTTGTCTCGCGGTTGCAGTCCATTCAGGCGCGAGCATCGGTGCTCAATTCGTACGAGACGTACGTCGGTGATCCTGGGTTTGCCGAGAAGGATCTCGATCGATATCGCTCCGTCACGCCTGCATCGCTGTTGGCGATCGCGAAGAGCACGCTCGATTTGAACGCACGCGTGATCATTCACGTGCATCCCGAGAAGAAGGCCGAAGCGCCGAAGCCCGCGGAGGCAGCCCGATGAAACTCTTTCGTTCGCTCGTATTCTCGTGTCTCGCACTCGTCGCGTGTGGCGGCCAGTCCGTCGTTACCAAGCCCAAGGATCCATCGAAGACCGAGACGCCGGCCGTGGTCGATGTGCTCGGACCGAAGCCCGAGGTTGGTCCAACGAAACCATTCACGCCGCTTCCGGTCGAGATCTTCGAGGCGAAGAACGGCATGAAGGTGTGGCTCGCGACGCGTCGCGGGTTGCCGCTCGTGTCGGTGTCGCTCGTGATCGAAGGTGGATCGGCGATCGATCCTCAAGACAAACCCGGGCTCATGCACATCACGACGAGCATGCTCGACGAAGGTGCTGGCAAACGAAGCGCCATGGAGATCTCGAGTTCGGTGAGTGATCTGGGCGCGTCGCTTTCGCTCGATGCAGACCTGGATGCGAGCACGGTGTCGCTGACGGTGCTCAAGAAAAACTTTGGAGCCGCGTTCTCGATTTTCTCGGATGTCGTTGCACGTCCAACGTTCGAACCGAAGGAG
>CAZETM010000797.1:0-1733 GCA_964514885.1 uncultured Polyangium sp.
CGAGGCCGCTGAAAGCCTGAGCAGTTACGAAGCCGAAGTGGTCGACCTTCCCGCCGCCAAGCAGGCCAATTATGGTTTGGTGCGGGGTTTGTCGCTGCTGATGCTCGGCGATCACGATGATGCCGGCAAATGGCTGGACTTTGCGGAGGCAATCGAGAAGAAACGTCCCGGCTCACTGCGGCCTGCGCAGCGCCGCGAACTCGAGGTTGCGCGTGCCAAACTCGCCAAGACGGACGATACCGATTCCAATCACACCTTGGCGCTGCCTACGCATTCCACCGAATCGACGCCCTGATTCTTTGTCGTTATTGGTTGTCGAGTTTCGAGCGTAGTCGCGACACGCTTTGCTCGAGCGACGTTACCATTCGTCGCAAATCTTTCACTTCATCCGAAGTTGCCAGGCCAAATGACTTCGCCACGGCTTCTTTTTGCTCTTCGGTGAAGGTATGCACGCGCCCGGGCATGCTCATCGCCAGCATCACCAGTTTCATGAACCGCTCGTCCTGCATCAGTTTCGCGACTTGCGGATTCGTGGCCAGCTTCATTCCCTCGGACATGATGCGATCTTTGATGGACATACGCGCCAGCCTAGCAGCCCGCGAGCATTTTTCCCATGCCTGTGAAGGCTGCTAAGCATTCATCCGACGGCCTCCCGAATGTGATGTGCCTCGCTCCCATTTTCATGTCTCCGAGGGGCTTTCAAGATGCCGCGCCTCGTGTACCCTGTCGTCGTTCTTCGACTTCCACTAACTTGATCAAGGACCGCCACATGCTTCGAAACGCTCTGCTTCTTGCTCGTTTCGTCCTCCCGGCGATCGGCGTGGTTGCGCTCTTCGCTCCTGCTGCCAATGCCGAGGAGCCGAAAGAAGAAGGCGCCGCCAGTGACAAGACGTCCGCCGAGAAGGACAAACCGGCCGCATCCGGCATTTGGGACACCGCCGAGGACCCGACGAAGGCTTATCGGTATGTCGGCGCTCGTTATCGCCACGTCATCGTGCCTCAATTCGTCCTCAATCTATTCACTGAAGGCGGCGCATTGACGCACGTTCCTGTCGCTGGCCTCGAATTCGGCACGCGTCGGGACCACCTCGAATACATCTTTTCCCTCTCGTATGCCGATTATGCGACTGGCGACTTGGTCATCCGAGGAAGTGGCCAGCCCGCATTTTCAAACGAATTGGTGAATAGCGATTTGGGCGTCATCTTTGGCAAAGTCGAGATCCTTTACGAAATACCACTCGACAAAAAAAGCCGCTTTGCGTTGCTCATTGGTGGTGGCGTCGGTATTGGAGGCGTCATTGGCGACCTTTATCGATCCCAGGCGTATCCGAAGGCGTTCAATTCCAGCCTGGAGGATCCCACGACATGGGGCCGGTGTACTGCCTCGGGTCAGCCCGATATCGCATATTGCTCCAACGACAACAAAGCTTTCGGAAACTATGTGGAACCGAGCTGGGCCGGCGGCGGATCCACACCCTTCGTGTTCCCGTGGATTGCCGTGCCTCAGGTCAGCTTTCGCTACAAGCCGTTAAAGTTTCTTCAAGCGCGCGTCGATGCAGGGCTCGCTTTGACTTCCGGCTTCTACTTCGGCGGAAGCATCGATTACGTGCTCTGATGGTGGTTGCCAGGGGGATTTCCACTTTGCTCCTTCCGCCTCGATATGAGCCCATAACGTCTCTTGGCAAAGGTGGTGGCGGCGAAGTTTGGGCCGCCAAAGACCGCGCCACTGGCTG
>CAZETM010000797.1:1833-4656 GCA_964514885.1 uncultured Polyangium sp.
CTCGCGCAGGCGGCCGAGCAACTCACGCGACTGCATCGCGCATCGTTTCTTCATGGCGATCTCAAGCCTGCCAACATCATCGTCGGGCCCGATGGTCACGCCACTCTCGTCGATCTTGGGCTTGCCGCTTCGTGGCGTGATGGTGGACAGCGTCCCACTGGTTTGACGCCGCGTTACGCCGCTCCGGAGCTGTTTGCCGGCGGCCCTCTCTCGGTTCGCGCGGAAGTGTTTGCCCTTGGCATCACGCTTGGCGAAACCGTTGCTGCGATTCGCGAACTCCTCGAGCCATCTGTGTTGCGAGCTCTCGAAGACGTCGTACGTCGAGCGACCGATCGTGATCCTTTGGCGCGTTTTCCAAGCGCCGATGAAGTCGCCAGTGCCATTCGTTCGGCTGCGGAACTGCCCTCGCACGATGGCGATCGTTCCGTGTTGGCTTGGCCCATCATGGGCCTCGATGTCGTTGCCACCGATCTCGATGCGCGTATCGCAGCGCTTCGTCCAGGCGGCGGTCTGGTCGTCACTGGCGCTACGGGAGCCGGAAAAACCACGCTTCTTCGTCGCCTTGCGTGGTGGTTGGGGGTCAAAGGATGTGCGGTGGCGTGGGTCGAAGCTTCGATCGCGCCCGACCCTGGACGTGCGCTCGAGTTGGAGATGGCAGCGATCGATGATGCCGTCTCGCCCGTGTTGCTCGTCGATGATGCCGATCCTCTGAGTGCTCCGCATCTCGAGCGTCTCGTTGCACTGCGGGAACGTGGTGCGCGCCTGGTCGTTACCTTTGACCCGTCTCGTCTCGCGAGTTTGCCTGGACCAACCTTTGCATTGTTCGAAACGGTTTTGCTTGATGAAACCCACGCGCGTGAGCTTGTTCGTGGGGCGATCCCTTCGCTTGGTGATGTCGTTGCGGATCACGTGACGCGTCGAGCGGATTATTTGCCGGGCAAGATTCGGCAGATTGTCGAGACAATCGCGCATGCGCCGGTCGCGAGTGTCGAAGACGTCGATCGAATTTTGGCCGAGGTACAAGATCGTCGCACGGGTCGCGAGCGGATCGTCGAGCTGCTTGATCGTGGTCACTTCGAAGAAGCAGCGGAGGTGCTCGAACGGCTCGAGGATGACGAATCGCCGCAGGTGGCGATTGCACGGGCGCGTCTGTTCACCAATCGCGGAGAGCCTCGTCGGGCGATCGCGGAGTTGGATCGGGTTCGAGAAGAGGTTCTAGCGAGTTCGGACGTCGAGCTTTCGAGCGCGTATTGTTTGCATGCAGCGCGAGCGTTTCTGCGAGCGGGGGATCATGCGGCATCGGAAAAGCTTGCTGCGGAAGCGACGAGCAGAACGGGAATTGCAGCAGCGCTCGATGACGATGCATCCCTGGACAAACCCGAAGGGACGCATGGTCATGCGTTGATTTCGATCGCTGCAGATGCTCTCGCCGTGCTCGGTTTGTCCCAGAGCTTTGCGGCGCGACACGACGAGGGAAGACGTACGTTGTCGCGTGCGGTGCGACTGGCGCGTTTTCTTGGCGAGCCGCGAATTCTGTCGGTGACGCTGGGATCTTTGGCGTTTGCGCTGCAGCGTGATGCGCAGCTCGATGCGGCCAAAACGGCGTACGAAGAGGCGCTTGCGGCGGCGCAACGTGCTGGTGATGCGGGCACGTTGGCGACGATGCGTCTCAATCTCGCGGGCATTGCGAAGACTCAAGGCGACATCGCTGCGTCGCTGGTGCATCTCGAAGCAGCGGTGGACATGGGCCAGCGTTCTGGGCGTGTGGCGACATTGCGCCAGGCGTTGCTGAACCTGGCGAACCTCGATCTGTATCTTGGTCGTTTGGCGCGTGCGAGGGTTTCGATTGACGAACTTGCGCGACACCGTGACGACCTCGGTCCGCACTTGCGTGCACAACTGCTGTCGCTCGAAGCGGAGCACACGAGTTTGTCTGGGAACTTCGTGGCGGCAGAACGTTTGTGTGCGGCGTGTGCGGATGCGTGGGAGTCGCTTGGTCGGGGCGAAGATGCGGCTGAAGCGCGGCTGGAACGAGTGCTGGCGGGCGTGGTGATTGGCGGAGCGGAAACGCGCGTGCTCGATGCGGAGATTGATCGAGCGGCGATGGCGTTGGGTGGTGGAGCTGCGCATCGATCGCTGTTGTTGCTTGCGCGTGGTCGAGTCGCGGCGCTGCGTGGTGAGGAGCGGGCAGCGGCGGCGGCGTTTGAAGAATCGCTCGAAGGTGCGCGGGCATCGGGGCAGCGGGAGCTCGTGGTGCGAGCGCTGGATGCGCGCGCGATGTTGCACGAGGATGGGGGCAAACCCATGCTTGCGCGGCGGGATCGTGAAGCGGCGCTGGAGGTGCTCGAGGGAATTGCGTCGCTGCTTCCTCGCGACTTGCGTGAAGTGTTCTGGGACGAACCTCGGCGTCGAGCGCTTCGAGTTGCGTGTTTGTCCGGTGTGGCGTCCGGCGGTATGGTCCATGTGTCGACGACATTTTCGGCTCCGCGGCCTATTCCGACGGAAGAGCGCTTGGCCCGAATTCTCGAAATCAATCGAGCGATTGCGGGTGAAATTGATTTGGCCAGGCTTCTCGACAAAGCGACGGAACATGCTATCGCGCTCTTGGGGGCCGAGCGAGGGTTTGTCCTGCTCAAAAGTGGATATGGCGCGTCCCAAGACAAACTTGCGGACGTGGAATCGAGTGGTGCATCAGCGGTAGCATTTTCGGTGCATGCATTTCGAGGCCGCGAGGGTGACGATCCGCATGCGCGGTTTTCGCAGTCGATTGCGGAGCGGGTGGTTCAGACGGGTGAGCCTATCGCGACGGTCAGTGCGCGCGAA
>CAZETM010000798.1:0-4654 GCA_964514885.1 uncultured Polyangium sp.
CCAAAACGTCCGCGGTCATGGATACTCGTTTAGCGCGCACGAGACGAGCGCGCACATACCCGCCGTAGCGGACTCGATCGCCATAGGGAGCATGAGGGGGAGGTAGGCGCATAGGAGCGAGGTTACGCGAGAAGGGAGGGATGAGTCAAGGGAAAAGTGACAGGGCTCAGAGGCGGCCACCGGGGCGCTGAACAGGAAGGGTGGTCTCGGGATGGTAACAGTCGGGTGCTGTCCCTTTGAATTCCTTGATGAGGCTCCGGCGTAATGACGGATCGGTCCTGCAAACCTCCATGAAGACTGAAAAGAATCCCATCGCTTTTGCCATCCCAACAATGCTGTCCCGCACGAAATCCGGATCTGCTGACGTTGCCAATCTCGAAAAATAATGCCGAGCCAAGCTGAATGCTTCCGCTCGTTTTTTGGCTCTTTTGTCACTCGGGTGGCCGAGCTGTACCAGGCCCCTCAAGCGAGCCGCTTTGTTGCGAACTTCGCCTGTCAGCGCCTCGGACACCTCGGGGATGACGTTTGCATAGCTAAATGCGCGTGCCGTATTGTCGCGAGTGGGCCAAAGATAGTCATCGACTGTTTCGGGAGCAGGGATCTTCTTTGGCTTGTGACTGTTGCACCATTGGCAAGAAATGAGGAGATTGTCCCATCGGTCGCGCCATTCGTGGAATTGGTCCTTGGGAATGGCATGCTGGGTATGCGCGGCGTGTGCTACTGGGAATTCGCAATACGAGCAATATTCTCCAAGAGCATCACGGAGCGGCTGGCGCATCTTCTCGTAAGTCGTGGCTCCCGGAGGAGCATCTCCGCGCTTGACTGGCCTCATTTGGAAGCCTCTGGCGTGCGTTCGTCCAGCCGGACACCTCGGACGGCACCTTCCGCCTTGAGCACTGCAAGGTAGGCAGGATCATCGCTATATCGAGCCGCGAGCTGGAGATATCGAGTACGTGCATTTTCGATTTCACTTGCGTCGGGCTTATCCGCTCGGTCCAGCAATGCGATCAGTTCCTCTGCGGCTCGTTGCATCTCGAGGAAAGGAGCACTGCGCGCGACGTTCTCGACGCCCAGAAGCTCCTCGGAGACCTCCTCGATCCCAAGCTTGTAGGGCTGTTCGTCGACCTGCTCCGGACCGGAAAGCGGAATGACCTCCTCCGCTTTCATGCTCTGCACAATGAACGGCGAATGCGTCGTCGCAATAAATTGGAGCTTGGGAAAGGTCGAGCGCAAATCGCCAACGATCCTACGTTGCCAAAGAGGGTGCAGGTGCATTTCGATCTCGTCGATCAAGACGACGCCCGAGGTCTCTTGAAGCGCCGCGGGCCCGAGATGTGGGTTCAACGTAAAGCAGCGCCATGCGAGATCCGCGACCATCGCCAGCGTGAGCCTGTACCCGTCGCTCAACTGACGAAATGGTCGCAATTGCCCATCCTTGAACCGCACGACGATCTCGTCTCTCGAAATGATATGCTGCACTGTCTCGCAGTTATCGATGCATTGCCGGACAGCTTCACGAACCACCTCGAGTAGCGCATTGGGTTTGCGTTCCTGCAGCGCTGCAAGCTCCATGGTCTTGAACCAACGCTGGAAAGGAATGGGATCCAACCGCAACGCGAAAGCATTCTCATATCCGGCGAGGCGTGACTCGGGAGCGGTCAAGTCGAGCGTCGAATACTCCTGTGGCTGGTGAGCTCGCGCGACTCGATAATACACGCAGAGCGGCAAATCGACGGGCACCCCCGCACGAACGCGGGTGACGAGCCGTTCCATGAAGCTCGACAAACCTCCCTCGCGCGACGAGCTACTTTCCTCGCGCGTGACGCTCTCCGTCGTCGCTTCGCGCCCATGCATGCGGAGCGCTGCAGTAATTTTTGCGGGATAACGTCGCTCTGTCGAAAAGGATTCTCCGTGAAATGACAGATGCTCCGATACGTCGCTATCGGTTAATGAATCGCCCCTATCCTTTCGATCGACGAGGACTCGCAGGATCGCGGCGACAGCATCGAGGATCGTCGTTTTCCCTCGGCCGTTGTCACCGATGATGACCAGAAACCGGCTTGGAAATGCGTGCTCGAACTTTTCGTGACCGCGCACGTTCTCGATCGCAAGGCGCTCGATCCGGAAATCCAGCGCATCGCCAACAGCTCTGCGCACGACGCCTGGAATCCTATGGCGCAACTCCGCCGTATTTTTACCTGCAGAAAGCGAGGTGTCGGGTGGTGGAGACTCTTTCCAGAAACGAGTCAACCCCTTCTCGGGTTGCCAACGAAGCAACGGCCGGGCCATGTCGCTCAGTTTGTCGACCCGAGGTCCTTCGACGGGATCGTCAATCCCCTTGAACAAGGCCCCGGCGCTCACCTTCCCCGTCGAGGTGATTGCGGCATAAAAAGCGCGAGGCGCGTCGGCCGAAAAACCCGCCCATAACCAAAGGACAACCTCGCTTTTATAGCCTTTCTTGATCAGGTTTTTTGCGACAACCTCGATCAGGCGAGCCTCGAAGCCCTCCCCTACCGCCGACATATCAAACAAGGCCACCTGCGCAGAAACAATATGCTGGTTGCTCCAGGCATCGTATTCGGTGCGCAGGACGATCGTCTCGACCCGTGTCCGCGCTGCAATGGCCTGAGAAGCGTGTTTGGGCTCTATGATCCCTCGACTGACCACGTCGAGTAGCTCCGCTTCTGCATGTTCGCGCGTCAATTGGCGGATATCGTTCTCGTGATCCTTTGTTACGGCGGTGCGGATCCCGAGGTCGTCGTCCACCTCGCCTTCATCGGCGACACACACATCCCCAACCAACCAAGCTCGCGTCGCGAGCATATGGCCAAAAAAATTTGGAAACTCAATCTCATCGACGAGCAGGACGCCGCGAACGGACAGCCTCGTTCGAAGCGCTTCGACAAGTTGTGCCGCAAGTTCCCGCGGCACCTCGACAAAAAAGCCCTCTACAGTCGCGCGTCTGAACTTCGCCGACCAGATATTCGCAAACGACGTTCCCTCGAAGATCGGCCGCGGATGCCTTTGGAATGCCGCATCCCCCGCCACGGCGTGAATCACACACCGCACGAACGGCGCCCACCGGTCCCGGTAGTAGCTTTCCTCCGAACCGTGATCATCAAGCCAAAGGCCCACATACCGGACGTCTTCATCCTTGGGCGGAGCCGTCGCGTCGAACATGCGCTTCCCCTACCGCAGTTCGGCTCAGCCCACAAGATTCCTGACGCTTCGCCCCTCCGAAACGCAACGTCAACGTGTTTACATGACGTTTGGCCCCTCCGAAACGCGACGTCAACGTGTGTACATGACGCTTCGGCCCTCCGAAGCGTGACGTCAACGTGTTTACATGACGTTTCGCCCCTCCGAAGCGTGACGTCAACGTGTTTACATGACGCTTCGGCCCTCCCAAGCGTGACGTCAACGTGTTTACATGACGCGTCGCCCCTCCGAAGCGCGACGTAAAGATGTTCATAAACATTGACGTCCGCCATGGATTGGGGCGATAGCCATATCCATGCGTCGTGTTCGCTTGCCTCTGCACATTGGCGTGGATGCCCTTTGGCGTGCGGCCTGGGTCAGCGCGTTGTTGCTGCCTGGGGTGGTTCTCGTCGTGACCGGCCCTCACCTCAGAGCCGTCGATTCGGAAGACCGACTTCTCGAATGGATAGGCACCGCGGCCATCCTGCTGGCCTTGGCGTTGATCTATTATGCCTGGTCCGTTCGAGCGAGCGATGCGATTTTTGAATCCGCAGGCATTCGTATCGAGGGTGGACGTCATGGTGGCCAAATGCTTCGCTGGGAGCAGATTGCGAGCATTAGCTTGCAAACCGGCGAAATGCATACTTTGTATACGCTGAGCTTGGCGACCCGGGCTGGACAAACCGTGGTTCTCGCGGAGGCCATGGACGTCGCAGAAATTGCATCGTTAAAGTCGCTTCAGCAGACCCTTCAGGCGCGCCTTGGTGAAGAGTCGGAACCTTTGCCGAGTCGCGCAGATGTCGCTCGTTGCAGAATGTGTGGCGCGCCATTGCCACCGACGGATCAAGCGTTTCTCCCGTGTATTTCGTGTGGCACAACAAACTCTGTCGACCCGACCCTCCGCGAGCGCGTGGCGATGCAGAGAGCGGCAGATCAGACGATGCAAAAGGCGGCGGTGGCCATTGAACGGCTTTTGGATCAGCCCGGCGCGCGATCCGCAAGCATGACGTTGATTGCGGCTGGCACGGTAAGCGCTTTGGTGTGGGCCATCGTTGGCGCGGCGTATTGGACCCTGGGCTCCGAGGCAATCGATGGGTTTGCCATCGGTATCGGCTTCTTCAATGGCTGGGCGTTTACGTTTGCCGCATTCAGTTTTGCGCGTATTGCACTTGCTCGGCGCCGTGCGTTGCTGGTCCTCTCCACGACCTTTGGCGCCAGACCACCAATGCGTCCAGGGGAGCCGCCTGGTTGCCGTCAATGTGGCGCTCCATTGCCTCTGAGCACCGGGGTGCTCGCGCGTTGCGCCTATTGCAGCACGCAAAGCGTTCTCGGATTGGACGTGCGTCCATTGCTTACCCGCGTGCAGGAACATGGCAACTCGATCGAGAAAATGCTTGGCGAGCAAGCGGCCGAGCGTTCATCGTGGGTCAAGTTGGCGATATTTTGCATTATCGCG
>CAZETM010000799.1:0-4644 GCA_964514885.1 uncultured Polyangium sp.
CTTTCGATGAGCCCGAGACGCATCTGCATCCCGAGTTGCTTATGCGGGTGCTCGATTTCTTCGAAGCCATGGCCGAAAAACAACCAATACTCTTGGCCACGCATTCGGATCGCCTGCTCGATGGACTCACCGATCCCGCTCGATCGGTGGTCGTATGCGAACTCGACGAGCGTCGTGCGACGCAATTACGGCGCCTCGACAAAGCCGCGCTGACCGAGTGGCTTGCTGATTATCGCGGCGTTGGAGATATTCGGACTGCGGGCCATCTGGCGTCGCTTTTCACGCGCCCCGAGGAATCGTGAATCCGGTCGCCTTCATTCTTTACGAAGACCAACGAGGGCCTGTAACGGGGTTTGGCCTCCATAAATTGGTTCTCGCCTGCATTGCAGATGATCTGAACGTGGAGTGGTACACCCTCGAGAAAATCGTTGAAGGTCGGCCCATGAAAGGCGTGAACAAGGTCCTTCAAAGCTGTTGCCGCGAGGTTCGTCGTATCGCGCCGAGGGGGCAGCGGGTGTTCGCGTTGATTGATAACGATCACGTGCGTGACCATGTTCGTGACGTGGATGCTTGTGCGGATGAGCAGTCGGTCATACGCGCCATCAAAGACAAGAGCGACGCATCAACACAACTTGAAGTGGTACTCCTCGACAAAAATACCGAAACAGTCTTGGAAGCGGCGAAGTTGTGCGACCCTGCGCTTCCGGACGATGCAATTCGCGAAGCATTACGCAAGCATCCTGCACAGAGGGACCGAATCTTCCATCAGGTGGCTCGAGGCTCACGCAGCGTCCGCATGTGCATTCGAACGAAGATTCCCGCCCTCGAAGAACTCGTTCAGCACCTTGCCCCTCTTGCTCGCGAAGTCCTCGTCAAGCCCGCCGTTTGATACCGCATCAACCGGTCGCACTTACCCGTAAGTATGGGGGATCAGGTTTGCTGCGGTTTGAGGAAGAAGTCGTCGACACCGTCTTCGAACTTTTGGTTGATTGCGCTACGAATACTCTCCGCAATCAAAACCTTGTTTTTGCAGCTCTTCACGAAAAACAACTGCGCTTCTCCAAAGGTGTTGCCATCGTAATGAAGCCGATAATACGGCCACAGATCAAGCGGCTCATCGGAATCTGCGCAAAGCAGCACGAGATGCTCATGATCGGCGCGAATGATGCTGTCACTTTCACGCTCTTCGATATTCAGCCGATTGACGAGCGCGTGCCCCTTATAAAGCTCGCAGTGGTAGTGGGGTTTGCTCGTATGGTAGAATTGCTTCGTTATCCGGCATAACGTGTAATTTTGGTCGACCAAAATCCTAAGCGCTTCAAGCAGCTTGAACAACCTTGGCTCGTTCTCCCTGATCATCTTCTTTACATGCTGCTCCGCGCCCGGTGCCGAATGCGCGACAACATTACGTAGATTATTACGAAGATACTTTGCTTGCTCGACGATTTTAGGATTCAGAAGTTTGGGCACCAAGCTCAACGATTGTTCTGCCGATTTGATGTATTCTCCAATAAACGTCTCGCGCAGATGGGCCGTATCGTTCTTGAGCGCATCTTCCAGCGCTTTTCTGATGGGGTCGGATAGCGTCTTCATTCGCTTGGCATCTGCCACGAAAACGTAGAAAACAAAAAACACACAGGCTTCGACAAGGTGTGTCATGCGACCGAGCTGCTGGTATGGATCATTTGCTGCCGCCTCATAGCGACGGAAGGCGACCGCAAGTGGCGTAGGAAATTCGTTTGCCGCAATTTCGGCTATGGATGGAGGTGAGATTGCCGTGGCCCATTCTCGCAGGCCCGTGGCAATCTTCGCCCTGACCCTAGGATCATTAGCATTCGCGCCATGTAGCAAATTGTTTATAGTGGCCGCCGCGGATTCCAGAGTCCGTTCATAATCGGATACCTCTTTCTCGGCTATGGATGGAGGTGAGATTAGCTTGGCCCATTCTTGCAGCGCCTTGGCAATATTCGCCCTGACCCTAGGGTCATTAGCATTTGCGCCATGTAGCAAATTGTTTATAGTGGCCGCCGCGGATTCCAGAGTCCGTTCATAATCGGATACCTCTTTCTTTTCCGGGCGCGGCAAAAATACCCGCACTTTCGCCAAGTTCGGGTTGCTGAGATTGGCAACCACCGCGCCTGTGGCATGGCGTTCGAGCTGAAGCTGTCCCAGACGTTCACGCAAAAATTTAGCAATGACCTGCGGATTATGCTTCTTTGTGTCCTTCAAGCGCACCCGGCGCAAGCCGGCGTCTGACAAGAGCCCATCGGAATGTTCCGGGCCGACAAGAACAATCCTTCCAATTGTACCCGTCGCACTCACGAGAATGTCGCCGGGCACTGCTTTTTTAAGCGCGTACTTGGATGCGGTGGAGGCGTCCACCCAGTATGTGGTCGCATCAATCGTGCCCTCCGACTGGACGTGGCGAACTTGAATATATCGAATTCCGCCTTCCGTGGGGCGCGTCATGAGCCGCTGTTGGGCACCTAGTTGCACGCCCGTAGCGATATCCGCGATATCGCCGAGCAACTCGTCTCCACAATCGGGCGGAGGACGCACAGCATGAAATGCAGGATCATAGAAATCAGGATCGAGGCGGCCCTCATTCTCAATTTCGTCTTGCGAGATAATGGCGGGCTCTGCTTTCACACCCGGATAGATCGTCCCTTCATGCCATGCTTTGAATGCTCCCACCGGCGGCAGGCTTTCCTCCTCGGACGCATCCACGAACTTCATCGTTTGCAGGGCACCCGCCTTCTCGTTGCGCTCGAGCACCGCGACATACGTCTGGGAACTGGTCTGAGAGCCCCGTAACGCACTATTCGAAAGCTCCGCAATCAGCGAAAGACCATGGTCACGTAGCGCTTGTCGCGCCTTACCCCACCCTCCTCGGTCGAGCGCGAGCAGGTTTTTTCCGACGAGCGCTACCACGCGCCCTCCCGGTCGAACCTCCGACCACGCATGCGCAATGAGATATGCCTGCATGCTCGACAGACTCGGGAGCGACCATTCCCCCTGCGCCGGAAGGACGGGATTCTCCGCATCGTTTTCAAAATGCGGAATGACGATAGCTCCATCGAATGAGCCCGGAACGCCGGACGGGGCTGTTTCGACCATCACCTCACCGCCTTTGACATTACAAAAAGCGTCGGCGGACACAGGCCCAAGCACGAGAACATTCCGTTTGCCCGATGGCAACGCCAGATCGAGTAGAAGCTTGCAGCCATCCGAGGTGAATTGGAAGAGGTCCTGGTCCTGATTCATGATTATTTCCCTTCTTCGCGTCGCGGCAAACCGTACCGTACAAGCGGCACGTCGACGCCGTCAAGCACGGCGTATTCAGCGTCTTGCAGAGAGGTGGGCGTTGTTCGATGCGGTGCGCTCTTATCAGAGACGGGGGCGCGGCGATATCGAGTGGGTCGCAACCTGCCTTGAATCGTGGGGCCGAAAAGATGTATTGCGAGCTGGTTGGCTCTGGGCAGGCGTGGCGTTGTTTAGCTACGGCGGGAATTCGACTGCGGCGACGACGAGCTTGTTCAGGCGCTTCCGGCTCAGGGTTCTACACAGCGGCGTAGACGCGTCAAGGACGAAATTGCGGGTCTATTTTTTCGTAAACACGCACTGGAGCTTCACCATGCACATTGATCTCGATCGTGCCGGGTGGCACGCGAGCTCACCTCTTCATGCGCCGGATGGCTTCGAGCACTTTGCGTCGGTGAAGCTTTTCGGGCGGAGATGATTCCGAAGGACGTTCCCACGTGACATGCACTCGATGAGCTTAGCGGACCTCCACGATGCCTGGCAACAAGTTTGGAGGCGGGAAGTCCTTCACGGCGTTGGCGCGAACACTTTCTTGTTGACATCCCACGAACTCCCGCCTACCGTCTCGGGCATGCGACGTATTGAGCTTTCCCGCGCGATTCTGGTTTTCTGGGCCGATCTCACCTATCACGAGGCGGCTTTATTGGCGGATGACGATGCCAAGCATCTGGCCGCTCCCGTTTCCCAGGCGCTCGACGATTTCAACACCATCTTCGAGCTCGATTTGGAGAGCCGCCGCGCGGTATTGAAAGCCAATGCCAAAGGCAGCGTCGTCGACGTGCACCTGGACGGAGGCATTCGCAAATTGCACAGCGCTGCTTTGTTTCTCGTGGGCCAAAACAGAAAACGAGACGAATTCAAAACCCTCTTTTCGGAGACCATCGACAAAGTCGTCCGGTTTGCATTGAAGCGGCAAGTCGAAGTGGCCGCCAAGCTCGTCGAGAATTTGGGTCTGAAAATCTATACGGATGAATTCAGGGCGGCACATGTCGGCTCGCTCGAATCGCTGATTGCTTCCGGCAATGCAGTGCTCGGCGAAATTCGCACCGCTGCTTTGGGTCGCACCGAGGCACGTTTGGATATTCGCGCGTGGAAAGACGACGTGAATGCCATTCGCCTGGCCAATTACGGTGAGCTGCTCGCGATTGCGGCCAAATCGGGTCGTTCCAAGGATTGGGCGGAGGCGTTTTTCTTGAATACGAAGTCGTCCGCGACCGACGGCGACGAATCGTTGGATGACGAGTCCGCCGAAGATCCCACTCCCGGTGGCTGAATTTCGGTCGTAAAGCCGCAAGTATCGAAGTCGGCGCACCATTTCCAGCA
>CAZETM010000800.1:0-4639 GCA_964514885.1 uncultured Polyangium sp.
GTGACGGGAGTGAGTGGCGCGGGGAAAAGCTCACTCATCAATGGGATTTTGCTGCCCGCGTTGAGCCGACTATTGCACGATTCTTCGGATACGGTGGGAGCTCACACGAAAATCGAAGGGCTCGAGGCGCTCGATAAGGTGATTGCGATTGATCAACGGCCGATTGGGCGCACGCCGCGATCGAATCCGGGAACGTACACGAAAGCATTCGACCTGATTCGCGAGATGTTTGCGATGTTGCCCGAATCGAGGGCGCGTGGATGGGACGGCGGACGGTTCAGCTTCAATGTAAAGGGCGGACGCTGCGAGAGCTGCCACGGCGACGGAATGGTCAAAGTGGAGATGCATTTCTTGGCGGATGTTTACGTCGTTTGTGAGGTTTGTAAAGGCAAACGCTACAATGCGCAAACGCTGGACGTGCGTTACAAAGGGAAAAACATCACGGAGGTGTTGGACTCGTCGGTCGAGGAATGCTTGGGGATGTTTTCGCATCATTCGAAGCTGAAGCGAATCTTGACGACGCTGATGGATGTGGGGCTCGGTTATATGAAAATCGGGCAGCAGGCGACGACGTTATCGGGCGGGGAGGCGCAGCGGGTGAAACTGAGCCGGGAGCTGGGAAAAACGCAAACGGGTCGGACGCTGTACGTACTGGACGAACCAACGACGGGTTTGCATTTCGAGGACATTCGGCGGCTATTGACGGTGCTGGCGCGGTTGGTCGAGGCGGGCAATTCGGTGGTGGTGATCGAGCACAACCTGGACGTGATCAAAGTCGCTGATTACGTGGTGGATTTGGGTCCCGAGGGCGGTGCGCGCGGTGGGCGGATCATTGCGGAAGGAACGCCGGAGGAAGTGGCGGCAATGAAAGAATCGTCGTTTACGGGGGCGTTTTTGGCGAGAATGTTGCCAAAGGATCGCGCGGTGGTTGAGGAACCGAAAGCGAAGGCGGCGGGGCGGAAGAAGAAGTAGCAGTTAAAGGAGTTGCCGAAGCCTACGTGCGGACAGGCGCGTCACGCGCACCGTTTGAAAGCCACTTGCTAACCTACGTCGTCCGCGGTAAGGCAACGGCTATGATCACCCGCATCGAGATCGACGGATTCAAGTCGCTCCGCGGCTTCTCGCTCGAGCTCGAACCACTAACCGCCATCATTGGTACAAACGGAGCTGGCAAGTCTAACCTATTCGATGTGCTGCAACTGCTCTCGTCGCTGTCGAGAAGCAGCATTACGAGCGGTTTCAAGTCACTGCGTGGGCACATTCGGGACCAATTTTCGCAGACCCCGCAAGGCCCGGGCAGTGCGATGAGCATAACGACGGACCTGCTCCTGGATCCAACGCAATACGACTATTCTGAGTATCTCCCCACTCGCCTACGCCATTTCATTCGCATTGAGCGCATTCCCCATGCTTCGGGCCTCACGGAGGATCTGGCCATTACGGATGAGCGGCTTAATCCAATCCCAGTCGCCGAAGATTCTTGGGCTGCGCGGCACCCTGAGTTTTCTGCATTCATGAGGCACGAGGATGCGCAGGGCTTTTCCGTCGACACAGAGTATGTGGCTACCGCGCCAGAGCATAGTCGAGTTATTTGTAAGAAATCCTTTGAGCACACCAACGTTCATTTTACGCAGGCTGGGAGTTCCCAATTCAGTTTCCTCAGCTCCACGATCTTAACCCCAAAAGAGGTCGCAGCAGATTTTCAGAGCATTCGCCTATTACATCCTGAGCCCGGGAAACTCAGGCTACCCAGCGAGCAAGGCGCAGGAACCCGGCTGTTGCCCGACGGGTCGAATCTGCCCACCGCGCTGGGATCCACGTCACCCGAAATGCGAGCACAAATTCGTGCCGACCTCGCTGACTTGGTGCCGGGTTTTCGTTCTTTCGAGGTAGTGCCTTCCGAGGACGAACTGCGCGTTGACGTGGAGAGCACAGACGGAACACGCGTGCCCGCGCGGGTACTTTCCGACGGAACACTTCGATTGTTGGCAATGCTGACGCTAGTGAGAACACATCCCTCGAATGGTCTCATTGCGATCGAGGAGCCGGAAAATGGCATTTATCCAGGTCGATTGCGGGAGCTGGTAACCAAACTTCTCGACATCACCTCGCCGCGCGCTGGAAAACTGCCGCATCAAATCATCCTCAACAGTCATTCTCCGTCACTCGTTGCTGCGTTGTCCGATCACCCTGAAATGGTTGTCTTTGCCGATTTGGTGCGGCAGCGTAATGGCTTGCGGTCAACACGTATGCGGCATGTACGAACGTCGCCGAGTGCCGAACGAGATTATAGTACGGTATCGCGCGACGAAATCGAACGCTACTTGGAGTCCGCCCGCCCCGACGAGGAAGCATGAAGTATCTTTGCGCGGGAATTTACGCTGAAGGGCCAACGGACGAGCGGTTTCTGTGCCAATTGGTGGACAGGCTGCTTTACGATATCGCCTTTGATGTGTGCCCCGACCAATTTGAAATTGGATGCAGCTCACTGCATTTCGCGAATTCGAGCGGAGTCTCCGTACAGCAGTCGAAGTGGCCACAAGCGTATCAGCATGATAGTCAAAAAATAGTTTCCACGCCGAAATACGTGCCCGCAGGAGAAACGGTGGTTTTGACGCGCGCGGTGGTCGTCGAGCTGGCAGGCGCACTGCCAAAGGATCGCGCATTGGCGGAGGAGCCGAACGCGAAGGCGGCGGGGCGGAGGAAGAGGTAGGCGAATAGCGGCCGTGGATGAAAGAGGCGGACTCGTTCATCCGCGGCACGCCGTTTCAGGGCGTGCACATACCCGCGCCGTTGCAGGTGCTGGCGCCAGCACATTCATTGGCTGGATCGGTTCCATTTACGATGTTGCCACAAAAACCATTGATGCCACCTGTAAGCGCCGTCGAGCAACCCTTGCAGAGCTGGTTGCAAGAATTGCCGCAACAGTAGCCGTCGGCGCAATAATTGGAGAAGCATTGAGTGCCCATGCTACAAAGCGCGCCGTTGTAGAATCGACACGCACCCGTGCCATCGCACCTGCCACCTGCGCATTCGTTGTCTACGTCGGGGTTCTCGGACTTGATGAGACCGCAAACGCCGTTCGTTCCCATACCCTTTTTGGTCGCGCTACACGCATAACACAACCCACTGCACGCGCTGTCGCAGCATACGCCGTCGACGCAGAATCCGCTGAGGCACGATCCCGCCGCCGAACACGCCGAGCCATTGGCTAGATTGCCAGCGACCGTGCATGCCCCTGCTCCGTTGCAATCACTATTCGGGCATTCGCTTTGCGGATCGGTTCCGTTCAAGATATTGCCGCAAGATCCATTGCTGCCGCCCGTGAGCGCCGCCGAGCAACCTTTGCAGAGCTGATTGCAGATATTGCCGCAACAGTAGCCGTCGGCGCAATAGTTGCTCAAGCATTGGCTGGCTTGGCTGCAGCCGACGCCATTCCATCCTTTGCACGTGCCTTTGCCGTCGCATCGATACGAAACGACGCAAGGCGTGCTGCCTGTTGGATCGGCCGCATCATACGGCACGAACGAGCAGGTACCGACGGAGCCCGTCAAGTTGCACGATTTGCACGTGTCGTCGCACGCTGAATTGCAACAAACACCGTCGGCACAGAAACCGCTCGTGCACTCGGCATTCATTCCGCAAGGCTGACCATTGTCGCGTTTGCATACGCCCATGCCGTCGCACGAGTTCGTCCCGATACACGTCGGCGCGTCCTCTTGACTCGCAGCCACGTTGATACACGTGCCGAGACTGCCCATTACGTCGCAAGCCATGCACCCGGCGGGACACGCCTCGTTGCAGCAAACGTCATCGATACAGAATCCGCTGACGCATTCGCCACCGGCTGCGCACGTAATGCCAATGGGATCGAGACACGATCCGAAACCATTACAGACGGTGCCGCCATTTTGGCTACACGGCGTATTGAGCGCCGAAAACGCATTCAGCGGCTCGCCCATCGAGTTACAACTGTCAACCGTGCACTGGTTAAAGTCGTTAGGCACATCCGTCGAAGCCACGACCGAAACCGAATTGCCCATTCCGTCGCATTGAATGGTTTTGCAATCACCGGCGGTCTGACCAGTCGGCAAGACGGTGCCTGCTGCCGTGAAGGAAACACCGCATTGATTCGCTACGCAGGTGCGCGTTTTGCAGAAGGTGTCGGTGCCCGCGCAATCCGTGGGAGCCATGCATCCAGTGCATTGACCGGTCGCGTTACACGTCTGCCCCCCAGGCCCGCACGAGGCATTGACTTTCGTCGGATCGGCAACGTTCGAGGGCACGCCCGCCGTACATGAATCTGTGGTGCAAACGTTATCGTCGTTCGGCAAATCCATATTGTCGAGTTGCTGGCTCGTGCCGCCCGCTCCGTCGCACACGGTCTTTCTGCAATCGCCCGTTTGTGAAGCAATAGCCGTCCCTGTCGGCGCGAAGGTTTGTCCGCAAACGTTGTTGTTGCACGTTCGAGTCCGGCAACCATTGTCCGGAGGGAGCATCGTGCAATCGGAGGCTTCGACGCATTGTTGACAAAGGCCTGCCGTATCGCAGATTCCTTGGATCCCGCCCGACAAACACGCTAGTCCGCCAATGCCCGGTGTAAACGTCGGCGTGCCCATCGAGCAGCTATCGGTGGTAC
>CAZETM010000801.1:0-4625 GCA_964514885.1 uncultured Polyangium sp.
CGGACCGCCGTCGGTAGCGCAATCCGCGCTATGGGGGCTCGGGCGCGTGATCGCCATGGAACAGCCGGACCTTGGATGCATCCGAATCGATTTACCCTCGAGCCCGAGTGCAGATGAGCCTGATTGGGTCGTACGTGAGCTGTACGCGGCGGGTGACGAAGATCAAATCGCGCTGCGTTCGGACGGTCGTTATGTTGCGCGATTGGCTCACGGTCATTGGGAGTCCGACAATGTTCCGCCCGATCGGCAGCGGTCAGCCAATGGACGGCCTTATCGATTGGAGATTGATGCACCGGGTGTGCTCAAACGCCTTGCGTGGCGCCCCATGGAACGCACACGACCGGGCCCGGGCGAAGTGGAGATCGAAGTCGAAGTGGCGAGCTTGAACTTCATCGACGTCCTCAATGCCATGGGCATCTACCCGGGCATGGACCCGGCGAACATTCGATTTGGTGGCGAATGCGCAGGCCGCATTTCTGCGATTGGCGACGGCGTGTTCGGTCTTCAGGTAGGGTTAGCGGTGATTGCTTCGGCGCCGGCGAGCCTAGCCAGCCACGTCATTGCCCGCGCTGACTTTTGTCGGCCAAAGCCCGATTTTCTCTCCTTTGCTCAGGCCGCAACCATTCCTGCCGTATTCATGACCGTCCATTGGGCGCTGCACCATGTTGCGCGCCTGGGCCGCGGGGAGAAAATTCTGATTCACTCGGCAACGGGCGGAACTGGTCTCGCTGCCATTCAATATGCCCAGGCGGTAGGCGCCGAGGTTTTCGCCACTGCGGGCATTGAAGAAAAGCGCGCTTATTTGCGGTCGCTAGGAATCCAGCACGTCATGAATTCGCGCAGCTCGTCCTTTGCCGATGAGATCATGGTCATTACGGAGGGCCGGGGTATCGACGTCGTTCTCAATTCGCTGACTGGAGAGGCCGCGACGAAGAGCCTTGAAGTGCTTGCTCCTTATGGCCGATTCCTCGAGCTAGGGAAAAAGGACATTTATCAAAATACGCGCCTCGGCCTGTCGCCATTCCGCAAGAGCCTTTCGTACACGGCGATTGATCTGGCAGGAATGATGGTCGAGAAACCCGCGCAATTCCGGGATTTGCTCGGGGAAGTGCTGGCCGAATTCGAGCGTGGACGATATCAACCAGAACCCAACACCATATTTGGGGTAAATGATGCCGAATCGGCATTTCGTCTCATGGCGCAGGCTCAACACATCGGCAAAATCGCGATTCGAGTCAATGAGCCGCAAGCTCGGGTGACGGTCCGCGCGATGGATGCGGTGCGTATTGAAGCACATGGAACCTACCTCATTACTGGCGGTCTCGGAGGACTTGGGCTATCGCTGGCGCGCTGGATGGTCGAGCAAGGTGCGAAATCCTTGGTTTTGGTGGGTCGCAGCGCACCGAATGAAATGGCGCAATCGGTGCTTGGGCAAATGCGCGCCGCAGGTGCAGACGTCCGAGTCATGCGGGTGAATGTGGCGGATCGCGCCGCCGTACAAGCTCTATTTGGTGAGATCGACCGTAATATGCCACCTCTGCGCGGCGTCGTGCATTCGGCGGGCGTGCTGGACGATCGCACGATCCCCGAAATGACCGAAGGGCAATTTTTCCGACCGTTTGACGCGAAAGTGTTTGGCGGATGGAACCTGCACGAAGCCACCCGGCATCGGTCGCTCGACTTTTTCGTCGTGTATTCGTCGGCGTCGGGCCTATTGGGATCGCCGGGGCAGGCAAACTACGCTGCGGCCAATACGTTCCTGGACGCATTATGCCAAGGCCGGGTTGCCGAAGGTTTGCCCGCCGTCAGCATTCAATGGGGTGCCTTCTCCGACGTTGGTCTCGCGGCGGCGCAGGACGTTCGCGGAAAGCGATTGGCAACGCGTGGAAACGAAAGTTTCAAACCCGAAGAAGGGCATATGCTTTTTTCTCGAGCCATCACGCGAGGGCGCGCCGAGATAGGGCTCATGCGCTTCGACGTGCGTCAATGGGTGCAGTTTTACCCACAGGTGGCCGGTGCGCCATTTTTATCGGAGCTTGCCGCGGGAGAGTCGAAGGCAACGAATGAGGCAAAGGATAAATCGTTTCGGAAAACGCTGGAAAATGCCTCCCCAAAAGAACGCACGGCGCTCGTCGAAGTGCATCTACTCGAGCAATTGGGACAAGTGCTGCGGCTGGATCCTCAGCGCATCGACAAACGTGCGCCATTTACGAACCTGGGCATGGATTCATTGATGAGCTTGGAATTGCGCAATCGACTCGAAGCAAGCCTGGGGCTCAAGCTGTCCGCAGCGCTGTTATTCACATACCCGAACACGATTTTGCTCGCCGAATTCATTTTGCAAAGGTCGAGTGTCGATCAGCCTGCGGCCGGGACATCAATTTTGCAACATTCCCCGCAACCGGAGCCGCAGGCCGCATCCACGGACGAGGCTTCGGTCGAAATGGGTGAAGTCGAAGATGATTTGCTTGCCGCATTCGATGCATCGGCGGCACGCATTCGGAGGGAAAATTTCCGATGAATGCCCCCAATGCCCAATTGGAGCAGTACAAGTCGCGGCTACGTGAAGCGCTCGGAATCATTAACGGGCTCAAGTCGCGGCTCGATGCGGTGGAAGCCGGGATGCGCGAGCCCATTGCCATAATTGGCTACGGATGCCGCTTTCCAGGCGGCGGCGAGGGACCGGACGCTTTCTGGCAAACGCTCGACAATGGCGTCGATGCCGTCCGTGAAATACCAGCAGAACGCTGGCCGGCTGAAGCAATACCGGGGCAACATCCACAGACGCGTTGGGCCGCATTGCTCGACGATATCTCGCGCTTCGATGCCGGGTTCTTTTCGATTTCTCCACGCGAAGCAGAGAGCCTGGATCCGCAACAGCGCTTGCTGCTCGAAGTCGCTTGGGAGGCACTCGAGCATGCCGGGCAGAAAAGCGATGCGCCTATTGCCAGTCGCACTGGCGTCTTCGTGGGCATCTGCAGCGCCGATTATGCGCAGCGCGTAGAAGAAGCTCGCAAGGGTGATCTGGATGCGTATTGTGGCACTGGCAATGCCTTGAGTGCTGCGGCAGGCCGCGTGTCGTTCGTTTTGGGGTTCCAGGGTCCGGCCATGTCCATTGACACGGCATGCTCCTCTTCGCTTACGGCAATTTCCGAGGCCTGCCAAGCGCTGCGACTGCATGATTGCGATATGGCGCTGGCCGGCGGCGTCAATGCCATTTTGGCTGCGCATACCATGGCCTTGCTCGCGGAGACGCAAGCGCTTTCGCCCGATGGCCGCTGCAAGACCTTCGATGCACGTGCCAATGGATTCGTGCGCGGTGAAGGTTGTGGACTCGTGGTGCTGAAGCGACTCTCCGATGCCATGCGCGATGGCGACCGAATCTGCGGCATCATTCGCGGCTGGATCGTCAATCAAGATGGGCGCTCGACTGGTTTGACCACGCCAAACGTTTTGTCACAACAAATCATGCTCCGCGAGGCGCTCGAACGGGCGCAGCTCATGGCAGCCGACATTGGTTACATCGAAACGCACGGCACGGGCACTTCGTTGGGTGATCCCATTGAGGCGGAGGCATTGCGCGAAGTGCTGGGCGCGCCCCGAACGGACGGAAGCGTTTGCGTGCTCGGAGCGGTCAAGACGAACGTGGGCCACCTGGAGGGAGCGGCGGGAGCAGCCGGAATCATCAAAGTGTTGTTGTCGCTCCAGCATGAGCGAATCCCCAAGAATCTACACTTCAAGCGGCTGAATCCACGCATTTCACTGGACGCTACGCCTTTCGTCATTCCCACGGAAAACGTGCCCTGGCCACGGGGCAATAAGCTGCGGCGCGCCGGCGTCAGCGCCTTTGGTATTAGTGGAACGAACGCCCATGTCATCATCGAGGAGCCGCCCGCCAACGAGCCGAGTCGAAACTACGCTACGGCCTCGGCGTATTTACTGCCTTTATCGGCGAAGACCCACAAAGCATTAACGGAGCTGGCGCAGACATATGTGAATTGGCTGCCCACCACCAATGCCACAATCCACGACATCGTGTACACGGCGAGCGTGCGGCGAGGGCACCACGACCACCGCATTGCTCTGGTTGGACAAACCCGGGAGGAATTTGCCAATCTTCTGTCCTGGGTCGCCCGAGGCGAGATGCCTGCTTCGGTAGCGCCCAGCCAAACCGGAGCACAAAGCCACTCGCGAATCGTATTCGTTTTTCCGGGCCAAGGTTCGCAATGGATTGGCATGGGCCGGCAACTCCTGGCGGAAGAGCCCGCATTCCGCGCCGTCCTGGAAGTGTGCGACAGCATCATTCAAAAAGAAGGCGGCTTCTCCATTCTGGCGGAACTCGAGGCCAATGAAGCGCGGTCGCGTCTGGGAGAAATCGATATCATTCAGCCGCTGCTTTTTGCCATCGAAATTGCCTTGGCTGCATTATGGCGATCGTGGGGCGTCGAGCCGGATTGCGTGGTTGGCCATAGCATGGGCGAAGTCGCTGCTGCACATGTCGCCGGAATGCTCAGCCTTCACGATGCCGCCAAAGTCATTTGCCGCAGAAGCCGCATTTTGAGACGGATCAGCGGACAGGGTGCCATGGCGCTCGTCGAGCTGCCCATGGCCGAGGCGGAGCGAGC
>CAZETM010000802.1:0-4618 GCA_964514885.1 uncultured Polyangium sp.
GATTTCGCCTTCTTGACGCTCGAGTTGTGGGACGCTCAACAGGATTTCGCCTTCTCGATGCTCGAGTTGTGGAACGCCCAACAAGATTTCGCCTTCTTGACGCTCAAGTTGTGGAAGGCCACACAGGATTTCGCCAACTCGTCTCGAAAAATCACGGTCACGAAAAAAAATTCATCAGGGATGAATGTTTGCCTCTCCGTCGGCATCAGATGTATTAGCTTCTCACTACTGAGGAGCTGCGGCTGTTACCCCGGATACTTCATTACGGAGGAAACCATGGCCACGCTTGCACCCGGAAAGTCACCTGGCAAAAGGATTGTCGTCGGAGATCAAGTGCTTTGTGCCGTCGATGCAGTGGATACGTCGACGATTGCTGTTCGTGTCGCGTCATTCAAGAAGGCGCACTTGCTCTATTCGGCGGCGGAAATGGCGGTACGTAAAATGGCACAAGCTCTGCGTACGCGGCAGGAGGTCGTTTTCGATGCGGATGTGGCGCTGAACGTGGCGGTGGATTTGCTCGCGAATGCACTGCCTGCCGATGGGTTTCCGCGCCAGAATCCATTTCGAGTCTTCGGGGCGCCGACTCCGTCAGCGCTCAAGGCAATGGGTATGGCGGGTGGTGCGAATGAGGTTCTCGCGCTCGAAAAGGCGGTGTTGATGAAATCGTCAATTTCACCCAGGAGCGCGGACGCAGCTCGGGCGGCAGGAGACGCTGCACGAAAGGTGCAGGCTGCATTAAAACCGCTCGCCAAGCTGCAGAAAGCCCGTATCGATGCAATGGCTCGGCGCGATGCGCTCGCTCCAGGATGGAGCAAGGCATTGGCGAGTCTCAAGCTCGCCGCAATGGCGGCCGATGACGAAGGGCATGCGGGACTCTTCGCGGCATTGTTCGATCGGCCGGCGCCGGCCAAAAAGCGCGCGGCAAGCAAACGTAATTCGGCTCAATTGAATGACGCCGCTCCGTTATCGGCGCCGCCTTCTCGCTGAATGAGTGTTATCCCAATACCCTGCGCCTCACCCCCTGGCCCCCTCTCCAACTTCACTTCGTTTCGTGGAGAGGGGAATGTTCAAACTCCACTCTCCACGGAGCGAAGCGGCGAACCCCTTCCTTTTGCAGCCGTGCGCCGTGGCCTGTCAACAAAGTGAGCACAAAATTTGGCCACCCTCGCGGACTTCTGTTAGGCGGCAGGAGCCGACGAGGAACGCATGCAAACACGAATACACATGGTCGCGCTGGGCCTTCTGGGAGCCTTTGGGATATTGGTCGTCACCAGTGCAAAGACGCCGGTGCAACGCATGAATGCAAGTGCGCCTCCCGTGGAGCGTCAACATATGGCGCTCGTGGCCGCTTATGTGGTTTCGGCATCGGACGTGTGTGTGCGAGCCAATGCGCCCGATCCCAATGCAGTGGATCCCGCGACGCTCGGGGCGTTGAAGGACGCGTGCACGAAAGCTGCCGAGGAGCAGGCGCGAGCACTCAATTGGAATGAAGGCGAGTGGGTGCCTGAAGATCCCAATGCAGATTCGGCTGCGCCTGCAAAACGACCGTCCATGGGGCCTCCGCGGGTTGCACGTCGACTTTCTCCGGGCGCTGTCGAAGAGCCGGCTGGGCGCAATCGGAAATAGACCTTAGCGTCATCAATCCATGTACGGCGAAATCGCTCGCCGATACATCACATCCGTCCGCAAAACGTATTTCTTTCCAGAAACGACCGGCGCGCCCCGATGATATAGCGGATGCGCGAAGACCAGGCCTTGGCCTTGTTGCGGAACGACGAGCACGTTGTCGTCCGCTACGAACATGAAATCGGTCGTTCCACCCTCGCAGTCGTCATTCAAGTAAAACAGCAGCGTCAACAGGCTCTGTTCTTCGTCCGACCGCACGAACGCCCCGTCCCGATGCCAATCGAATTGCTGGCCCGGCGTATACCGATAATACCGAAACCGCTCATTGAGCCCCACCGGGCAATAGGCTCCCATCCGCTGGGGCATATAATGCGCAATTCGCGGCCAAAGAGCTTCCGCGAGCACTGGATCGTCAATCATCACCCGCGTGTTGTTTCGTAAATCCGGAATCATCATGAACTTGTTCGCGCCCACCGTGACCGGGGCTTCCGCGAATCCCTTCGCTTCGGCAAACGAAATCAACTTCGCGCATTCCTCCGGCGTGAGCGCATGCGAAAGAGTAAAGATGTCCTTTTCGGTCGACAGAAGTTGTTTGGTGATCGTGTTCATGCCAGACAGCTTGAGGCATCGGCGTTTACACGGACAGGACAGGACCGGGCAGAACCGGGCACTGCGGGCGTGACAAGCTGCCCGGCTTCGGCGATGATGCGTTCCGAGCACACATGACGCAGGCATTCAATTACCAGGCTTTGCTCGAGGCGCGTCTCGAGCTTGGGCTCACGCAAGAGGGTTTGGCGGCTTCTTTGGGTGTGGATGTGCGCACCTATCGTCGTTATGAGTCCGGTGAAGTGAACGAAGGTGGTTTCGTCGTTCGCGCGCCTGCTCGACGGAAGCTGCTCGAAAAGCTTTGCGAAGAGCTGGGCTTGGCCATGACGGATCTGGTCGTGGAAGAGCGGCCAGCATTGTCGCCTGCCAGGTCATTCCGTCCGGAATATGCGGCGACATTACAACGCGCGCCTCATTTCGTGGGTCGAGATGATATTCTGAACGATCTTATGGCATGGGCGACGCGGCCCCAGGCGGATCCGGGTGTGGTAGCGTTGGTGGGCGTTGGTGGTGCAGGCAAAACAGCGATTGCCGAACGGCTACTCACGAAGTTGGGAATGGATTCTCGGCCCAATGGTATTTTCGTATGGAGTTTTTACGAGGACGACCGCACTGAGGCATTTCTGACGCATGCAGTGAAGTATTTCGCGGGGGTGGATGCTTTGCCAGGTGAGCGGCTGGAAAAGCTCGAGCAGGCATTGAATGATGGCCAGCCGCATTTCGTCGTGCTGGATGGCCTCGAGGTCGTGCAATCGGCAGGTGACGACAAACGCGCGCATGGGGAATTGTCCGATCCGTTGCTGCGTCGATTGCTCATTTCAATGGCGCGAGGTCTTGGAGCGGCGCGGTCGCTGGTGACGTCGAGGTTTGTCCTGGGCGATTTGGCGCCGTGGGCGGATTCCGGTGCGCGGACGGTGAAACTTGGGCCGTTGGCAATGCCGGATGCCGAGCTGTTGTTGCGATCGTGGGGCGCAGTGGGCGATCAGGAGACGTTGGCGCAGGTTGTGGCGGCGTCGGGCGGGCATGCATTGTCGCTCGCGGTGACGGGTTCGTACGTGGGAGCGTTTTTGGGCGGTGATCCTCGGCCGCTCGATCCGGCGGACTTGGCGGAAGCCGTGCGCGATGATCCATTGGCGCGACGTCTTTCTCGTGTGTTAACCGCGTACGCGAAGGCTTTGGCGAATGCCGAGCGGGATTTGCTGGCGCGGCTGTCGGTGTTATCGGCCGGTGCAGATGAATCGGCATTGCATGCATTGACGCGGGCGTCTAGACGGGTAGCGGGATCGCTGGCGGGTTTGTCCGTGAATGATTTGCGTCGTGCATTGGCGCGATTGGAACGGCTGGGCCTCGTGTTTCGAGCGGGCTCGGACCCTCCGCGTTGGTCGTCGCATCCGTTTGTGCGAGACCATTTTCGAGCGCTCTTGGGGGTGCCGGCGTCCGCTGTGCAGAATGCCTTGTTTACGCGACCCGAAGGTACGCTCATTTTTGCTCCTCGCCAAAAACCTCGGGACCGAGATCGATTGGATGCTTTCGAGGATCTACTGCGACAGCTCATTGAAATGGGTCAGGCGCAGGAAGCGTGTCGCACGTATTTGCAGACGCTCGGAGGATTTTCCCATTTGGGTCTCGTGCTGGGGGAAATGAGCCGCGGGGCGCGAATGCTGCGTATGTTTGGCGAGACGAACGACCCGTTATCGCCGATCTCGTTGCTTCCAGAATCTTGGCGGGCATCTTTGGTGTACGAGCGAGGGCTTTATGCGGGGGCGCTGGGAGATCTCGGGTATGCCATTCGAGCGTACGAAGAATACAATGCGCTCGTGGATGGGCGGCTCGAGCCTTCGCATCTCGTGACGGGATTGCGTACGCTCGCATATACGGAGCGGCTTCGAGGGGCGCTGTCGGCGGCACGGACGCATGTGACGGAATCGATTGAATTGGCGAAGTCGCTGGGGCTTTCCACGCACGTGGCTCGAGGCATTGCATTGCAAGCTGCAATCCTGTACGACTTGGGTGAGGTCGAAGCGGCTCGGGAAGGTTTTGCGCGGCTTACTGAAATGGGCGATGAAAAGATCGCTCGGCGAGGCCTATGGGAGGCTGAGTTTTTAGTGGCTGTGGGGGAGCGGGATGCGGCCATTGCAATGACCGAAGCGAACATTGCTGCCTGCGAGCGATTTGGTTGGGCGGGCCACGTGGCGCACGGGCAAGTGGTGCTTGGATTGGCACTCGTGTCGCGTGATGTTACGCAGGCGGATCGTTTGCTGGCGGCAGCGCGCGGCTGGGTCGTCGTGTCCGGCGAAGTGGAAATGGCCACGCGTGTGCATGAGTTGGCGGCGCGTGTATCGCTCTCGCGTGGGGCATTGTTTGAAGCATCACGTGAAGCGCTGAC
>CAZETM010000803.1:0-4617 GCA_964514885.1 uncultured Polyangium sp.
GAACAAGTCCGACTCTTGCGCCCTGCTGCTCGCTAGCCCTTTCAAAAAAGCTCTTCATGGCGGCCGATCGCGCATTTGAGCCTGCTGCCCTGAAGGGCTGCTCTCTCAGATTGCATCAAAGCGCTTCAGTTGAAAGCTGCAAGCTTCAGCGATTGGGTTCAAATTGAAACAACCGCCGCGGAGCGGCTTCGTCCAATCCCGCTCGATGTTGTGATCCTCAAGAAGCAAGGGGACCTCCGAGGGCACCGCTCGGGCAGCTCTCGCCCCCGCCTCCGAACGGCCCAAACTTAAGCGTTACCCAAATTCCAACGATCACCCCTGCGAGAAACACCGCTTCCGTACTCATCTTGATGGCTTCTCCTTCGTGACCTCGGAACTCGCTCCCGAGGTGCACGGGGCGATCATGGCGCACTGATCCAAACTCGAACGTCTTCATCGCGGAGGAATTCGCCGCCAGAATCGGGACGCAGCTCGAGCACGCCGCGTTCCTGAAGAGCACGAAGCACGGTGTGCACTTGGTCAACGGAAGTCCGGGGGGCGAGCCTGCGAACCAGGTTCGGAACGCGAATCAGCCCGAGATGCGGATCGTGCTCTCGACGAAGAGCTGCATAAACACGCTCGTACACCGCGGGCGAGAGATCCTCGATCAACTCGGGCGACGGAGGTTGCTCGACGGCCGCAGCTCTCCGAGATTCCGGGCCACCTTGCGCGAGCGATGAACGAAGCAGCGCCGAGCGGTCCTTGTGACCGAAATCCGCGACTAGCTCATCGAGCTGGCGCTCTTCTTCGTTCGTGAGTCGGAGGCCGACGAGGTTAGTCTACAGTGTTTGACGAGTCAACGGAACGTAAATGGTCAGACTCACAGCTCGCACAACCATTTTCCATCGTCGCAAACCGCTTTGCAGTGCATGTTCCATGTACATGGACGTGGAAACCAATCGCATGGCCCTGTGCACACACCGGAGACACAACGTCCTTCAGTCGTCAACTGTCCGTCGTAATATGTTCTGCCCTTGTAGACGCATGAACTCCCAGGTAACGTAACGACTGGACAATATTTCTTAATGCCGTCGCACTGCACATACGTACCAGGACCGTCGGGAGCCGCATAACAAGAATTCGTGCCGGTGCAGTCCAAACGTGTTCCATCGCTACATGTGCTCGACGCGCAGCATGTTGATTGCAATTCCAGTAGCGGCTCGACGATGAGTTCAGCGGTCTCGGAGTCGTCTGCAAGACATCCAAATGCACCGCCCCAAACCATCAACATTGCTGCAAGAAAACCTCGAATGTATCTCATGAAGCCTCCTAGTTCGTTCCGCAAAACCTTGCGGTCCGTAACGAGCCTCTACCCCAAGCGACGCTCGCTGCCAAAATACCGACAAATCGAATCTGTGTCGGCACGTACAAGACCAGGAGTGGGACGCGTTCAAGCAGACTTCCGCTAAGAGAGGGTTAGCGGAAGTCGGCCTGCATTGACACCTGACAAACGGACCGTCATTTGGTCCCGGAAATTCTCCGTGGACCAATCGCACTCAGACAAATTGCAGCGTCTTAAACCGACTTTTGTGCAAAATCGGGCTTAATGGACACCAGCCGCTTCGGTCCGTACACTGTAGGCGCTCTGATCGATGCGATATGGCTTGGGGATGGGTGCTGATGGTTTAATTTCTGGAGCGCTCACGAGTTGCGCAAGCGCACCATCGAGGCCCCACGCAGCAAGAGTCCTGAGTACAAACGATTGAATATGACCAAGCTCTTCACCATTCTCCCACCTCGTAACGGTGACACGTGTGAGCTTGAGTCGATCGGCTAGCTGAGCCTGAGTCATTCCAATCGTTTCGCGTAGAAACCGCGCTTCGATTGCTGTTAATGGTTCGTCGCCTCTAACAATTAGTTCCGCTAGCCTGCGACGCGCAGCCTCGATGACATCCCCCTCAAGCGCGATATGTCCGCAATGGTCGCAAACCAGCGCCGGAGCTTCACTTAGCAATACGCGATCGAACCCAAACAATGGACCAATATTATGCTCCTTGATCTGCCCGGGATGCAGAACACTTTTGCGACAGTTTGAACAACGGATCATGACGACCTCCCTAAAAAACCGTAATTATCATCAGGCGACGTCCGAGATGATCTACGAACGTTTCTACGCCTACAGAAGTTTTCTCTTCTTCATGGTCAGGTCCGATGATCCTCCAAGCCGTGCCATCAGTTAGCGGCCCGTTCTCGGGTTCGTAGGGCTTACAGTCCGTAGCATTCTTTATCGCGTACCATACGGACCGATCCGTTATGTTACGTTGATGTTTCCGCAGGTAGGCATGTGCGTCGACAATGTAGCGTCGTGCTATCATTGCCTCCTGCGCCCAAACCAATGCTTCCGCAGCGGTTTTCGGCGGCTCAGACTTCACTTGTATCACCTTGATACATTTTGACCCAAACCGCAAGCATCAACCGCGCTAGCAGGAAAATTTCCATTCTTGTTACATTAGTCGCGAAATATTCCGCGATTTGCAGATTGGAGCGATTCATACAGGGGAACATCAAGCCCAGGGATCTGCGAAGCATCGAGCCACGCTCGAAGACTCGCGACGGGACACAGCGTGCCCGGCGCAGCATGCACCGGCACATCAGCACCTTCGCCCGCCTGATCGGTTTTGCTTCGGCGAAAGCCCTTCCGCATCGAGGTGCGCCAAGTACGCCGCAACCACGAGTGGCGACGCAGGAAGAGCGCTCGCACCATGATCGATTGCGTACGACTGCCAGCGCTCCCACGCGCTCGCGTAGGCTCGATGCGTGTTAGGCGCTCGAGCGTGCGCTGCGTGGGCTGCGGCTCGCGCGACGTCTTCTGCAAGGTTTGGCGATACGAACAGAGAACGCGGAGCAATGACAAGGGAGGTGTTCAACATGGAAAGAGCCGCCGCTAAAGGCACCAGCCAGTTACCGACAATCCAGACCCAGTGACAAATCTCACCGCGCTGCTTCCGCCTATCCTATAAATTCGTGTTTATAGGTACAAAATTTTGTGCTTGCGGTTGAGATTTTCTCAAACTATATTGTTGCACCGGGGGGTGAAATTATGAACGAATGGGTTCGAATTATGAGGTCAAAACTCGATGAAACCGGAAGATGTGCTTTCAATTGCGAAACAAGCTGTTTCGGAGGGTAGATGCATCCCCACTACACATTGTATTGATAGAATGTATAATGATCGAAATGCTAGCCCGGCGGATATAAAACGTGCCATTAGAACAGCAACCAGCGCGCAACAACAACCCAATGGCAGCTGGAGACTTTATGGCGGTAAAGATTCTGATGAAGAAGATCTCGTTCCCGTGATCAAAATAGTAGGAACGACGGTTCACGTAATCACCATCCTCGGCTAAAAGCTAAGAGGAGTTGTCCATGACATCTCGTGATAAATGCGCCCAATGCAACGGCGATCTCGTAACGAAGGGGTATAAGCACAAGGAAAAGGTCGGCCGCTGGACCGCTATCGACGGTACATCAATGAGGCCACAATGCGTAAACTGCGGTGATGCGCAGTTGTCCCTTAACGATTGGCAGTTGTACCAGCTCCGCGCAGCGAAAACGGTTCTCTGCTCGAATAAACTCGAAGGTGCGGTTGTGCGTTATGCGCGCAAAGCGTTAGGGTTTACACAAAAGGAGCTTGGTCTCCTGCTGGATTACCAGCATGAGACAATCTCCAAATGGGAGAATGACAAGGAGCCTCTGCCTCGCGCTGCTGGAGCTGCACTCATTGGAGTCTTGTGCAGGGCCATCGACGGCGAAAGCCCGGAAGATATGGTTGAGAAGGCGCGTTCGTCCGAAGTATCGAGAGAAGATGCAAGCGACGAAATAGTGGTCTTCCGGAAAGTGGTTTGATTTCCGCTTGCTGTTCTAACGAGAACAACCACCAAACAGAGGGCGCAAGGCGAACAACTGCCATGCGCCCTTTGTTTTTGAGAGACGATCGGCCCCGCGAGAACATCGCGCACAACGGGATCGTTTGAGGGCAAAGCAACTCGCGCAGATCAATGACGATCGACGATCGCCGCCATCGCTACAGCGAGCGAACTCGGCGAAGTCGAGGTGGGCCATGTACGCCGCAACGACGAGCGGCGACGCAGGAAGAGCGCTCGCACCGTGATCGATTGCGTACGACTGCCAGCGCTCCCACACGCTCACGAATCGGCTAGCACTGCCCGTACTGTGCCAATCGCGATCATCATTCGCCTCGGCCAGGTTTCTCCTGGCACAGCAACGAAGTCAAACTTGGCATAAAAGCGTCGGGAGTCTTCGTCCTTCGCATCTACAACAATCCAAACACATCCGAGGATATTCGCTGCATCGACGATTCGGCGAAACGCATCGAAGACTGCGTTGACCTGAACAAATAAGCGCCTCTTTTCTGGCGACTTCTGATCTGCCGATATCATCTCGCCGCCTCTTGGCATCCTCAGCGATGCGGCACTTCGTCGCTCTCCCCCAAGCTGCAAACGACCGAAAAACACGCTTCGATCGCGCATTCATCGGGCAGCTCTTCTGCACTTCTCTCCTTCACCCTTCGTTTGTCTTGTCCGCCGCAGCGACGGCTGGCCTTCTTGGCCTGGACAG
>CAZETM010000804.1:0-4612 GCA_964514885.1 uncultured Polyangium sp.
GCCATCGGGCACAGTGCCGATGATCTCCCAGTCGGACGGGGCGAGGGCCGGGGTGTGGGTGGTGCCCTCGCCATCGACGACGTACCATTGAAACGTCCAGTCGGTTAACTTTGTCACTCGAACCGCGATCTTGGAGACGTGATGGTCGCTGTCGATGTTCAGCGCGAAGCCCGTCATGACGAGGTTTTTTGAATTGGTCTCGGTGGTGATCTTGTATTCCTTGCCGCCCGAGCGATCATCCGAACCTTGTCCGTAGGCGAACTGGTACGTGGAACTGGCATCATGGTACAGATTGAAAAGAGCATTGTAGGCGTCTTCAATGGTCTTTTTGCGTGTCTTGTCGGCCGCAAGCTCCCAGATTCCTTTCAACCCATTGCTGTAGAAATCGATAGCGTCGCCAGCCTTGTCCACCGAGTCCAGCCACGATTGAAAACTACCCGCCGCCATGCTTTCGAGCGTCGCGATGTTTCCTCCCCGTGCGTGCGTCGCAATCGTGGAGGCGCTCGTGAAGTTGCTAATCGCCGTGTCGTTCTCGGTACTTGTACTGGCCTTCAGGCTCTTTTCGTATTCTGCTTTCACCGTCACGCTGATATCGGTTTTACTGGTGTATTCCGACGTGTGCGTCATCGAGTATCGCCCCGCCCTTCCGCCCACCATGACGCCCGTCACATAATGCGTCCCGTATTTGGCAAATAGGTTGGTTGGCTTCATGTTCGCGATGTCGTCGCGCGCTGTATTCGTGAGATGGCCTTTCATGTCTTCACCACTGTCGTGGTAGAGGATGTAGTTGACCACTCGTTCTTCGTAACTCGAATACCAGGTTTCCTCAGTCGATGTCGATGTTTTCGAATACTTTGCATCGACCTCGCCTTTGAAGAGGCCGTACGTTCCACTCACGCTGGCACTCACTGAGACGGTATTGGTATAACTGGCACGCGAGTGCTCGGTGCGCTGCACCGCGTCGGCGGTGTAGGAAGGATCGAATTTGATCCAGCTTGGAACCAAGTAGGTGTAGGTTTTTCCGGAGGATTGTTTGAGCTTCTGCTCGGACATCGTTCCTTCGTCATCAAACAGAGTTCCCTTCGTGGAATTGATTGACGCGTATTCGCCCCAAATGTTGTAGCCTTTCGTGAGAATGCCCAAGCCCGGGATATTTGTGCTCATGGTTTTCACCTTTCCATTGCGGCGTTTGAATGCAGGCGTTTATGAAGTGGTCGGTTGTGTCGGTGCCGTGCCGTCGAGTCGACGTGCGGCATGGCCAGGCAACAGTTTATGAATTCGGATTCTACGAGCAAGGTTTGATTCAAATTGATACGATTGACCCAAGGTCAGCTTCGTGCGCACCGAAAATTCATTATCAATTGCAGATACAAATTGATACGATAAGGCCTATCTTCTCGCCGCTCGCACAGTCACAAGAATGGACGTCCGATTGCCGTTTGCCAAAGGCACCTTGGCAGGTAGCTTTGGGATAAGCAACGAATTGGATTGGGTTTACGAATTTCGTGGGGGAGGGAGCGGACGAAGAAGCATTCAACGTAAGTCGAATGTGGTCACGGACATGCGCTCATGTCGATGATCTTCGAATTGAGCGTGGGAGGCACGTCGGGCCTGCATTCGGTCAGCGACGATTCCTTTTTCGCACCAAACGTGCCGCATACGAGGTCTGTCGACTGGTCATACGCGAACGTTCCAGCGGCTTTGTCGCATACGAAATTCTTCGCCGAGTTTTCTCCGGAATGCCCGGGCCAGCAATAACAACCGCCGGAATCGTCGATCGGAAATGCATTTTGCGCAATGGGATCGCCACTGCAATCCGTCGTTTTCCAGAAGCCAATGATCACGTATTTGGTGGGGTCGATTGGATTGACCGTGCAGTCTCCCGAAGCTCCGCCAGCGCCTCCCGATGCATTGCCGGCCGTACCGCCATCACCACCGGCACCCCCACTACCACCCGCTGCGGTATCCCCGCCTGAGGTTGTCGCCCCACCATTGCCCGAGCATCCCGCAGAGGCAACGAACATCGCGACCATGAACACCACGAGTTTCAACTGACTTTTCATCGCCCAATTTCCTTCTTTCTTCTTCGCCAACGTTTTACCAAAATCGCTCACGTCTCGTTTCGGAATGAAAACCTAAAGCGCGCCCCACCGAGCGGCGCATCGAGCGCAATTGCGCTCCCCCCATGCATGACCGCGATTCGTCGCACAATCGCCAATCCCAAGCCAACCCCGCGACTCTTTTTCGTTCGCTCATCGTCACGGCGATGAAATGGCTCGAATATCTGTTGCCGTTCGTCCATCGGAACCCCTGCGCCATCGTCGTCGACATTGACGTGAATCATGTTCCCTTCGCGCTCCAATCGCACTTCGATCCGCGCGTGAGCATGCCGTACCGCATTTGTGACGAGATTCGACAACGCACGGCGAATCAATCGCGGAGCAGCCTTGACGACCCATTGCTGTCCGTCCACTGGAGTCATGACGAGCGTGATCTCCAAAGCCATATCCGAAAGCGTTTCGCAAAGCTCGCCCGCCATGGCCTGCAAATCGAATAACGTGTGAATCTGGGGACGTTGTTCACCGAGCCGTACATAAGCCAGCAGTTCTTCGATCAATTCGTCCATATCTTCGAGGTTCCGGTCCATTCGTTCGATTGCATGGTCCCGCTCCTCCGCGTCCCGCGCATTGCGAATACGCTCGACCAGAAAATGCAGGCGCTGAATGGGCGTTCGCAATTCGTGCGACGTCATGTGCAGGAGCTCTTCCTGGGCAACCAAGAGTCGCTGAAGTTCATCCGCCATGCGATTGAACACCGCCGCCAGATCCCCTATTGTGTCGGGCGATCCAATCTCGGCGCGTACGCTCATGTCCCCGCGACCCAGCATCGCAGCGATACGGGACAAATCTTCGAGACGTCGGCGAACAGGGCGCATAAACAAGTAAACACCGACAAGTAATGCCGAAAGGACCAGGATCCCGACCGATCCAATGCGCCATTTCGCGCGCGGACGTGGCGTGCTCACGGGACCATACCGCAGGAAGTCGTTTGTCGCGTCCATCTTGACATACAGCGTCGACCATGGTCCATCGCCTATACGGACAACTTCGTGGCGTTCGAGCCGTGCCAAATCACGGGGACCGAGGGGTAGATGTTCGCGGTCGACAATGGTAATCGTAATGGTGTGGTTTTGCGCGGCGCGATCGATTGTGGGCTGAATGTCGCGGCCAGCGGCGCGTTCTGCCACCAGGACATCGGCCAAAAGCGCTACCGGAGGCGATAAAGCCGTTTCGACGTTCCGGTCCGTTTCCGCACGGGTGAGTGGAACGATGAGAACGACAAACAGCACGGCGGCCCCCAAGAGAGTCGCGAAAATTTGCAAATAAAACCGCCAAAATAACCTGTCCATTGGGCCTCACGAAGTCGCAAACAAGTAACCAACGCCGCGAACCGTTTTGATGATTTCTTGTTGGCCGGACGATATTTCGAGTTTTTTTCGAAGCCGCGAAACCATAAGATCCATTGATCGATCGAGCTCATCGTATTGCGTGCCGCGAAGTTCCTGGTAGATGAGTCGACGACTCAGCACTTCCCCCGCGTTTGCCGCAAAAAAGACAAGCATATCGAATTCTCCAGACGTGAGCGACAGGACCGTATCGCGTATTCGCGCTTCGCGAATGGCTGTGTCAACCACGAGGTTTCCAACGCAAACCCGTACGCCCTTCGCCGTCGAAGGGGAAATGGGCCGACGCAGGAGCGCGCGCATGCGGGCGAGCAGGATACGAGGGCGAACGGGTTTGGCAAGGTAATCGTCGGCGCCGATTTCCAATCCGACCACTTCGTCGACCTCGTTACCACTCGCCGTGAGCATGAGAATGTGACCGTGATAGACGTCGCGTACGTCACGACAAACATCCAGGCCATCTCGACCGGGCAACATCAGATCGAGGATGACGATACTTGGTTGTTCGGTGCGGATTCGTGCGACGGCGACGTCGCCTCGGTTTTCGATCCGCGCAACGAATCCATTCTGTTCAAGGAATTCGGCGATCATCGCGGCGAGCGATGTATCGTCTTCGACGATGAGGACGCTGTTGTCGGTCATGACTCTGAAGGAAGGTACGCGCTAGATTCCTCGCCTACCACATTTGATTCAAGTTGATACAATTGGCTCTGGCCAGATGAAGGATCCCGAGAAGAAACCGCTGGCGCTCGTCAATGTCACGGTGGGTAAGGTCCGAGTGTGGAGGAAGCGTTTGCTGGCACCGTGACGGTGATTCAGCGCTTCGACTCGGCGTTGCGGCTCAACGTCCACATCCACACGCTGGCGCTCGAAAGGTTGAACTAACCGTATCGGGAAGCGCGCAGTGTGGTCAGGGCGTTCATACCGACGGCAAAGGTGCCTGCGACGCTCAAGCAATTGCCTGACGCAATCGGTGCGAATGGATTGAATACAAGCGGATTCACCTCCGGGCGCAGATGCCGATGCGGCTCCTCCAAGCGCGCCTGGGTAAATAAATACCTGGGTAAATGAATAACGTGAACAATGCCCACCACGGCTCGAGACCTGGTGGGCATTGTTGTTTTCGAAGTGCGTCCAGCGGGCGAGGAG
>CAZETM010000805.1:0-4606 GCA_964514885.1 uncultured Polyangium sp.
CCTTGGCCCATTCCGCCGGCGCCGCCCATTCCACCGGTTCCGC
Source organism: uncultured Polyangium sp. (assembly GCA_964514885.1). GTDB lineage: Bacteria > Myxococcota_A > Polyangia > Polyangiales > Polyangiaceae > Polyangium. The sequence goes on from CAZETM010000805.1 coordinate 44, forward strand.
CTTGTCCCATTCCACCGGCCCCGCCCATTCCACCAGAACCGCCTTGCGCCATTGCACCAGCTTCGCCGCCCATTCCACCGAAACCACCTTGGCCCATTCCTCCAGTTCCGCCTTGCGCCATTGCGCCAGCTTCGCCGCCAATTCCTCCGGCTCCGCCTTGCGTGTTGCCGCTCGTCGTGCCTGTGGGTTGCTCAATGCCTCCGCACGAGACCCCGGACATCATCGACAAGCCAAAGCCAACCATTGCCCATTTTTTATTCGCCATGACTGCCATTCCTTATCAGAAGCCTTCGAGCTTGGACGTCAACCATCATTACCTCCAGCTCCGTAAAGCGCTCGTCGAAACAGTACGCACGTACGCACGCACTTCCATTCAAAGCGCAATGACGGCGCTGACCCAGGAATACCAGCCTGAAGCTCAACCCGGTACGAATTGCCCCATTCCAAAGCGAGATCCGAAACCCAGCGTGATCGGCCCGCGCACAGGCCTTTCGAATCGCAAACGCAAGCAATGAGATGCGGTAAGCGTCAGACGGCCCGACGAACCACTTCGCCCTTGCGATGACTTCGGTCCGTGCGGTGCTACCGCAATAGCCGTCACGGGTGCGAATTTCCCGCCCTCGATTTCGATCTCCATACTCGCCGCTTCCGGCAATCCCCATTGCACTAGCTCGGACTGAACGTGGCTTTCCAATGCTCTCGAGCTATTCGATTGCAGTGATTTCGCCGGAACGAATGGAGTCACGCTGCGCCAAACCGACGATGTCCCAAAATGGGGAACTTTCTTTTCAAAATCGGCCTGTTTACCCAAATCGACGAGCACGGCGACCACGGACGCTGCCCCCTTTCGCTCGACGTGCCGCAAACGTTCCAAAGCGAAAATAGCGCGGTCGTCGAATCCCGCCGGCACGTGCACGAGCACATGGTCGACGCGAGCACGGCTGGCATCATGCGAAATCGGCAGCAGAAGCGACTGCACACGTCGATCGGCTCGGGGGTCGTCTGTAGTTTGGCTGGTAAAACACGCCGATGCCCCTCCACCCTCGGAACCGAGTCTGGCCAAGGTATCTGCAAGCGCTTCCATCCACACCAATGCATCGAATGGACGGAGCAGTAGCCCACGATTCAGTCCGTCTACATCAAAAGCCAGGAGTGCGGTATCCATCGGTCGTGTCTCGAAAGCCGGCATTCATTCATCTGTGCCAGAAAGCTTGGGGTCGCGCAATTTTGCAAAGAATGACCAACCCGAACCGGACGGGTTTTTGGGAATCGGGGGCATCGGATTCGTCCCCGACGAAGAAGGCGGCGGGCGAGAAGACGGGGGTTTGATATCGGGTCCCGATGGCCGGGAGGCTCTTCCAATCCGCGCGAATACCTTTTCCGGTGTCTCCACATCGTAACTGGTTTCAGAGGTCAAACCACGCACGACGGTGGCAATGGAGCGACATATTTCCGGCGCACCTTGAACTCCGCGACGAGTCAAGAGCGGACTGAGAATACGATCGAGCACGATCAAGATCGCCCTGGTATTCACCGTTTTTGGCAGAAGCCCAGCTTCCTTGAGCGCCAAGCGCAGCGTTCCACGCGCTTCGAGACGACTCAAACGCGAGAGGCGCTCAAGCTCGTCAGCCGCTCGTTCGAAAACCGGCGACTCGTCGCTCATGCCGATTGCTCCGCCCGAAAGCGCTTTTCGACGTAACGCGCATAAGCATTCGGCGGAAAGAAGCTCAACATGAGCGGCACGGCACCAAGCACGCCGAAAACAAAACCAGAAACCGTGCACGCTCGAGCAAAGTCAGCACCGCTCAAATGCAATTTCACGCCCGCCATGAGTAAGAGCAACATGAAGACGAGACATAGATGCGCAAGTCCCCACAACGTGAAACGATCCGCCACGAGCGGCTCGGCAAGCCCATACCGGACCCGGCGGCGCATGATTTGCGCATACTGTAGTGATTCGAATGCCGCCCACGCATAACAAATACTCCGCAATGCACCCCGCGGCACCAAAGCCGACGGCACTCGATCCTGCCAAGCGACGAAATGATTAATGAACGGCATCGCCGCAAACGACAGCACAATTGCGAACGAAAGCGCTTTCGCCCAGCGTTCTTCACGACGAAATACCAGCCACACGAATCCGATGGTCGCAATGAATCCTATATCACAAAATGCGCCGGTTACTTCGGTGATCCATTTGGCGGTCACTCCTTGGCCAAGCGCGGTCCCGAAGACAGCCAAGGAGTAGCCGACGAGTGGAAATGCCGTGGACAACCCGAGCAGCAACTCGGGCGCCTTGCGTGTCCGCCATGCAAGCCCGAGCAAACGCACCGAAACCGCACCGATAGACAGTGCGAAGAGAGCCAAGGCAAGGAGGACGTATTGCTTCACGACGGACGGGAGACGATATCACGGTCCCCGCGGCTGAGTCGAGAGAGCAAACGCTTTCGCGGGGGTCGAAAGTTTGCGTTGATCAAATGATCAACCCACCCATCAGCCGTGGATCTTTTTCGCCTCGACTTGGATGACGAAATCCTCGAGAGCAGCGATCTCGGCAAGCAGCTCGTTCGGCGGCAATTCTGCAATTCGAATGGCCGCCACCGCCGCCTTCGAGCCCTGGAAAATCGTATTCGTCATGTCAGCGACATTGATGCCGTATTTCCGAATGATGCCGAGCACCTGGGCCAGCACGCCAACTCTGTCGAAATGACGCACCACCAATTCACACTTGGCCGGAGCGTGCGCTTCGATGTTGACGACATTGGGCGCACGACCCGTGGCCACGTATTCGCGACAAATACGAATGGCTTCGGCAGCAATGGCATCTTGAGCCTGCTCGGTGCTCGCTCCAATATGGTGCGTCCCGACGAGCCCCGGCAAGGAAAAGATTTCATTCGTCAAGCCACTTGCCGTGCCGCCAGTAGGCTCATTCGCGAATACATCTAGGCCCGCACGAATGCCATTTTCTTTCATCGCCGTCACGAGCGCTGTTTCGTCATGCAGCCCTCCGCGGCTGGTATTGATGAACATCGCCCGAGGCTTCATGTGGGCAAAGAAATCGGCAGCGAACAAGCCTTTCGTTTCTTTGGTTTGCGCTAGATGAACCGAGACGATGTCCGATTGCTCGGCCAGCTCGTACAGGGTCTTGCAAAAACCCACCCCAAGCTCTTCGGCGCGCGCTGGAGTAAGTGACCGAGAAAAAGCCACGACGTTGATCTCGAACGCCTGAGCGCGCGAAATGACGGCCAATCCAATCGATCCGAGACCTACGACGCCGAGGGTGCGCCCTTTGAGGCCATCGGCCTTGGAGTATTCTTTTTTGTTCCACACGCCGCGGCGTAAATCGGATGCGCCATCGGCAATGCGTCGATCGAGGGCCAACATCAACCCAAACGCCAGCTCGGCAACGGCAACGGCGTTCTTTCCAGGGCAATTCGCGACGTAAATGCCTCGCTCGCTGGCCGCGGTGACGTCGATCGTGTCGTACCCAGCGCCAGCTCGAAGCACCAGCCCCAAGTCTTTGGCCGCCGTGATGGTGGCTCGATCGACTTTGGTGCTGCGCACGATGAGAATGTGTGTGTGTGCGACCTTGTCCGGAAGAGATTCGGTGGTTGCACTAGGTTCGTAGACGACCTCGAGCCCAAGGGCGCGGAGATCTTCGAGGTATCGTTCGGGGAAGGCGTCGGCGATGAGGACCCGCATGGCTGCGCATCTTCGCGCAATTGTTGCCGTTCGTCAACTGATCTTCACAACGGGCGAATCTCACGTTTGCTGAGGCGGATGAACCTAATGAAGAGCGTGATAGCAACTCCGAAAAGCGCCGTGGTGAGGCCCCACCAGATGCCAATGGCTCCGAGGCGCAAGGTGAATCCCAGAAAATACGCCAAAGGCAGACCCACAACGTAATAACCAATCATGTTCGTCACTTGAGTGATGCGCGTATCACCCGCGCCACGCAGGGCTCCCGCCGCAATGACTTGTATCGCATCAGCGAGTTGAAACACGGCCGCAATACGAATCAACGGAACGGCGGCGGCGATGATGTCGGGTTTGTTGGATAAAACACGTGCACAAAATTGAGGTGCAAACGCGAAAAGAAGCATGGACACGCTGATCATCAACGCACCGGCAAACATCCCCGCAAAGCCGGCTCGGCGAGCCCCCAACGTGTCTTTACGACCGACGGCCAATCCGACTCGAACGCTCGTCGCTTGTGCCATTCCCAACGCAAGAATGAAGGACATACTCGCCAAACCAAGCGCGACTTGATGTCCCGCTGCCGGCAGATGGCCAAGCCACCCGGCAAAGATGCCAGCAAGGGCAAACCCTCCGACCTCGGCAAACAATTGCATCGAAATGGGCCATCCTAAACGTAAAATCGCGCGAATGGTGGGCATGTCATTGCGCCGATCCTGCGGCAGACCGCCACCACCATGGCGTACGACCGCGCGGTGAATGATGACGACCGTGGCAATCGAAGCGAGCGTCGACGCCAAACCGGAGCCGAAAATGCCCATGGCCGGGAGGCCAACTCTAGGCAAACCGACTCGCTCGAGGCCGTCG
>CAZETM010000806.1:0-4595 GCA_964514885.1 uncultured Polyangium sp.
GGAAGCCGATACGAAGCGTACTTCAGTACGCTGAGTGAGGCTGACCGACGCGCCGGTTCGCGCAGCAGCCTGATCAGCACGCTCTCAAACATCACCCTTGGCGATCTTGTCCTTCATCTTCGTGATGAGTGCGGGAAAACCGTCTTTCTTGACGATCTTCGTGAACTGCGAACGGTAGCTCGACACCAAGCTCACCCCGTCCGTTCTGATGTCCACGATGCGCCATTTGCCGTCTTTTTGCGCGAGCGTGTAGTCGATCTCGACGGGGTCGGCGCGTTTGTCCGTTTTCGACACCGCCTTCGTCTTCACCACGACCTGCGAATTTTTCTCGGTTTCTCCGATGTATTCGATGTTGTACGAGATGGTCTTCTTGATGTTCCGCTCGTACGACCGCCTCACGAGTTGCTTCAAAAGGTCGCCGAATTGAGCCTTTTCTGCGTCTGTGCGCGTTGCCCATTCCGAACCGAGCGACCCTTCGGAAAGGGCTTGGTAGTCGAGGACTTCATCGAACGTGGCGGTAATTTTTGCCTGGTTTCCAGGGCTTTTGATCAGATCGTAGAGAGTCGTCTGCTTCGCTTTCACCGTGTCCGTTGCAGGTCCTGCATACGCGGCTCCCGCGATGGCCAAGCCGAGAGAGAGCATCATCGCTGCAACAAAATGGGTTCGTTTCACGATCGACTCCTATGGTGCACACGGAACGTTCAGCGCTCGCGTCACTTGAGCTAGCTAACTAAGCCCGAAAAACAACGCCAGCGCGGGACAAGCAAGAACGGCGAGCAAGACGCTTGATTTAGCGCCTTATTCAACATCGACGCCTTCTGTAGCAAGATGGCTATAGCAAGATGGTCGCCATGCAGAGACGTGCCCTCGTAGCGGCAGGCATCCTCGGTGCCGCCCTGTGTTTCAGCCTCGGTTGGTTCGTCTCGCGCGCCACGGAAGCACCCAAACGTGAACCGTTGGCCACGCCATCGAGTAAACCCGCGTCGGTCGATCCCATCTATGCAAGCCCGGACCCGATCCTTCTGATCGATCCGTCAAAAGTCGTGCTGCTGCCCGACGCATCGCTGGAAATCGATCTGCCTCGGCCTCCAGTTTTGCCAGGACAAACCAAGGTTCGTCCGGACAAGTGACCTGCCTATTCCGTCTAGGCGATGCGCGAGCTGTCGACTTTGCGTTTGTTCGTATCGGGAAGCATGCTCGTGACCGGAATGTGCACGGTGAACGTCGTGCCTTCGCCTTGCGTGCTTTCGGCAGCCACGCGAAATCCGTGGTCGTCGAGGATTCGTTTCACCAAGGCCAAACCGATGCCCATGCCCTGTGAGCGCGTGGTGAAAAAGGCGTCGAAGAGCCGCTCGCGTGCATCGGAATCGATCCCTTTGCCGTGATCGTTCACTTCGAGCTTCACGCCGGTGGTGTTGCTCTTCGACAAACGAATCAGCACCTCGGAGCCTGCTGAGCTTGCTTGGATCGCGTTGCGTACCAAGTTCCAAACCACTTGTCGCATCTGCCCCAGGTCCGCGACGATCTGCACTTCGACCGGCCCTTCGGCGCGCACGAGCACGTCGCCCCCTCGACCCGACGTTGCAGCGAGTGTGGCGACATCACGAGTCATCGCGGCGAGATCCATTGGTTGCTTTGCCGGCGCTCGCGGACGCGACAGATCGAGCATGTCGGTGATGAGATCGTTCAATCGTGAAGTTTCTCGCTCGATGATCCCGCAGAGCGCTCGATCGTCCGCCGCAAGGCTTTGGCCTGTCCGAAGCAGCTCGATCGACGCGACGATCGAACCGAGTGGATTGCGGATTTCGTGGGCGAGACCTGCGGCAAGTCGACCGAGAGCCGCTAGACGTTCCGCTTGTTCTGCGCGTGCCGTGGCAGCCATGAGACGCACGTCGGCCACACGTAGTCGCTCGGCCAAGTAGCTCGCGAGCAACGTAACCGCGGTCATCGCGAGCAAATTGAGCACGAGCGGGAACGCGGCTTCGGGCCATCGCGTCGCGTACACGCCGACCGGTTGATCAGGTGGCGGATTGACGTACCCATAAATGAAAGCGCAGCTCAGCAGCGCGTATGCCGATGCGCCCGAGATCAAGGCGAGCAGCGCGCCACGCATACCGAGCAACACGGCAGCCGTGAGACACGTGAGACCGTAAAGCGATGTCGCTCCGCTCGATACGCCGCCCGAGATGTAGACGATGGCCGACCACACGATGTGATCGACGACCATCTGCCCGTACGCGATGACTTCGAGACCTCGTCCAATGCGCAGCAGCGCGGCGTAGATGCCCGTGATGCCGTAAGCCGTTGCCACGGTCAGCAACGCGAATTTGCTCGAGTACGCATGCGTGGCGAAGTCGCCGAGATACACCGTCGTCGTGACGATCAGCACGAGCGTCAGGACGAAAAGGCGTAATCCCGTGAGCCAGGCGAAACGGACCGCGAATGTGCTGTCGGCACCTACGCGGAGCCCGAGTTGCATGTCATTCGCCCTTGATGTTGCCCGCGAGACTGAAGATGGGCAGGTACATGGCCATCAGCACGACGCCGACGACGGCACCGACGACAACCATCATGATCGGCTCGAGCAGTGAGGTAAGGGCACCGATCGCGACGTCGACTTCTTCTTCGTAAAAGTCGGCGACCTTGTTGAGCATGGCGTCGAGCGCACCCGTTTGTTCACCAACGGCCACCATCTGCACGACGATCGGCGGGAAAATGTTCGCCTCCGTCAGCGGCTCGGCCATGTTCTTACCTTCGGAAATCTTCATCCTCGTATAGATGAGACCTTCCTCGATGATCACGTTGCCCGCGGTCTTCGACACGATGTCGAGCGCATCGAGGATGGGCACGCCAGAGCTGAGCAGCGTGCCGAGCGTGCGTGTGAAACGAGCCACGGCGATCTTCTGCAGCACCGGACCCATGATCGGAAGCTTCAAGAAAATCCGGTGAAATGCACGGCGCCCTTTCGGCGTCTTGTAGATGCGCACCAGCCCGTAGCCGATGCCCACGCCGCCCGAGATCGTGAACGGCAACGTGCTGACGAACCCCCGCGAGATCGCGATGACCACCTTGGTCAAAGCAGGCAACGCGTCCTTCGCACCGAACTCCGCAAACATGCCTTCGAAGGCCGGAATGACGAACGTCATCAACACGAAGATGACGATCCCCAAGATGACCATGACGGCCGTCGGATACGTCATCGCGCCTCTGACTTGTCGCGCCAACTTCGCGCGCTTTTCGATCGTGACCGCAAGGCGGTTCATGATCGTGTCGAGGATGCCGCCTGCTTCTCCTGCTTGAACGAGGTTGGTGAACAGGTCGTCGAAGATCAACGGGTGACGTCGGAGCGCATCGCTGAACGTAGAGCCTTGCTCGACCGTGTTCTTGATGTCCCGCAATGCGACCTTGAAGATCGGATTCGGCTCTTGGCCCGCGAGGATGTCGAGGCACTGCACCAAGGGCAAACCCGCATCGATCATCGTGGCGAATTGACGCGTGAACTTGACGAGATCCTGGGTGCTGACGCCGCTTCCGAATTGGAGGTTGACGCTGAACCCCTTCTTCTTCGGCGTGACTTTGATCGGCGTGAGCTGCTGACCACGGAGCCACTGCTGCACCGCCGCGTCGTTCTCCGCTTCCTTCAAGCCTTTGCGAATCTCTCCCGTTCGCGTTCGGGCCTCATACGCAAATTCGGCCATGGTCGTGTCCCAGTTCTCCTGATCTCGCAGAATACGAGCGTCTTCGACCGCGGGTCAAAGTCGTGACGTGTTCCCGATTCGAACTCTCACCGCCGCCACTCTACGCCCTAAATGTCCAGTTCCGTTGACTCGCGTGCCCGCTTCTGCACCATCGCGCCTGCCGTGAGCTTCTTCTCCTCAACAACGCGCGTCGATCTGTCCCGTGCCGCGTCGCTCGTCGTCAGCGACTACGCTGCTGCTCCTTGCGCTGTCGTCGCCGCCGCTCTGCGTGTCGGAAACGATTACGTGTTCGGCATTGGCGCCTCGGGATCACTTTCCAACGACAAGGATGCCCCGTCGGCTTCGATCGACACCCCTTTCGACCTCGCGTCCGTGACCAAACCAGTCACCGCGTTGACGATGGCGAGACTTGCGCGCAACGGCCTTCTTTCGCGAAACGAAAAGCTCGCCGACCTCTTGTCCGAATTGTCCACGACTGCATCCGCACGCATCTCGCTCGATCTGCTCGCAGCCCATCGCGGAGGTCTCGATGCGCACGGCTCGCTCTACGCGCCTCTCGTACGCGGTGCAGAGTCGATCGATCGTCGCGAAGCCCTGCGTTGCGCAGCCGAAATGCGTCACGCTCCTGGCCACGTCGATCCACCTGTCGAAGGGTTTGTCCCGGTCTATAGCGACCTCGGATATCTCTTGCTCGGTGCGGCTCTCGAACAGCGCGCTCGGGTCGATCTCGATAGCCTGATGTTTCGCGAGGTCTTGGAGCCCATCGGTTGCGGGATCGGTTCGGCACGAATGCTTCGTCGTCGCGATGCAACGTTCGACGAGCGCGTGGCACCCACCGAGTTCGTTCCATTTCGCGGAGGGCTCGTGCGCGGCGCCGTTCATGACGAAAACGCGTGG
>CAZETM010000807.1:0-4592 GCA_964514885.1 uncultured Polyangium sp.
GTGCGGGAACTACCTTTCCCTAGGGGACCATTTTCCGCTCGATTTGACATGGGCTTCAAGATTCGCAAGAGCATCAAGCTGCCAGGGGGCGTTCGGGTAAACTTGAGCAAGCGGGGCGTTGGCGTATCGGCCGGCGTGAAAGGCTTGCGAATAAGCACCGGCCCTTCCGGAACGAAACTCCACACGAGCATCCCGGGGACGGGAATTCGAAGCACGACGTCGCTTGGAAGCCGCTCGAATTCTGACATTCCTGTTGCTGCAAGCACTACAGAGGACAGCAATGGCGGCACGGGTTGCACCAAGGCGACCGGCATTGGCTGTTTCGCCATCGTCGCAGTGGCGATCCTCGTCAAATTGCTTTCGTTGCTCTGGGCTGCTTTGTCGTCGATTTGGTTCTGGGTGATCGTTGCTTTGGTCGGGCTTGGATATGTTGCTGGTAGGATATTTCTCGCGTATCAGCGCCAACGTCACGAAAAACTATTCTTTGATGCATTGATTTCGCTGTCGGATCCAGGGGCAGATGCGCAGCCATTACTGTCAAAACTAGCGGTCGAAATGCCAGATGAGGCTGATATACCCCTCCTCTTGGCGGCGCGTAGTGCATCCGTCGGAGATTCGGCAGCGGCGCTTGCAGCGGTCGACATGGCGCTCGTTCGTGTCGAAACTCTTGGAAGTCTGTCCGGCGGTTTGACGTTACGTTTTCCTGGAATCGTCGCGCCATTATCGTTCGCCCTGCATAATGGTGGGACGAATGCGTTGTATGTAGTGCGCAATTATCTCTTAGTGCATCTCGGACGCGCGCACGACGTCGGTGCATTGCCACCAATGGCACCGGGAATGGATCCGTCACTGCGTGGGCTACAACTTGCCACCGCGGCGGATGCGAGCATGGCGCTGGGCCAATCAAACGAAGCCGTGAAGATTCTCGAAGAGGCATTGTCATTGGACGTGCCCGCATCGCTCAAAAAGGCGCTCCAATACAAGTTCGCCAATGTGCTCGAAGCTGCAGGGGCACGAGACCGGGCGATTGCGGAGTATTCGAGCATCATGAATGCTGGCGGATATGGGGATGCCGAAGCTCGAGCGAATGCGCTCAAGAATGCACACGATGGCGAACTTTACGTGCCATTGGTGCAGAAAATGAAAGCTGCTCGCACGGTGCAAGAGATACGGACAACGCTTGATGCTGCTCTGCCCAAGGTTATGCAGGCGGATACTCGTGAACGTTTGCGAGGCGAAGCATCGCGAATCGAGGCGGATTTGTCGGCACGCAAGCGCACCGAGCTTGACGCATTCGAGGAGCAAACGGTTCGCGACGCAATCGAGCAGCTTGCACGAACGGAGGCGCCTGCCGTGCGCGAAACCATATTGCTGGGGGCGCTTTCGAGGCTCACCGATGTGAGCCGCAAGCAGCGCATGCAGCAAGAGGCTGCGCGAATTGAGGAAGAAGCGCTGACGCAGATGCGGGCGAGGGCGGAAGAACGCGAAGAGCGCGCCGTTGTCATGGGCATTGAAGAAATGCAGATTGCGTTGACGCCCGAGGCATTGCATCGTGCACGGGACATGGCGTTGCGGCTCATTACTTCGCCATCGCGGCGTGCGCAATTTGAAGCGGCGGCCCAAAAGAAAATCGAAGAAGCGCATGCACGGTGGAAAGCTGAGGCCGAAGCTCGTGAGATTGCATTGTTCGATGTTGCCGTTGCAAAAATGGAGGCGGCTCGTGGTGCGGCAGGACGACGCTCAGCACTCGAAGCGGGTCTGCGTGAATTCACGGACGCAAAGAGACGCGACCAGCTCATGGCGGAAGCATCTCGAATAGAAGTCGAAGCGGTGCTCGAAAAGGTCGATGGGTTGAAAGCCGCCGCGGCCAAGAAGCGCAATTTGCTCACTGCGCTTGAGACTCTTCGCAATGATGACGTTCCGGACGCGCTTCAAGCAAAACAAATTCAATGGCTCGAAGCTGCCCTCGCCGAGCTTGAAGGGAGGGCGAAGTAAATGGTGTATCGAAAGCCTGGCGAGCACGATATCGATGACAATAACTTCATTGTCAATTTCGATGAGATTTTCCCAAGGCGGCATCCGTCTGCACAACTCGCGCTGAATCTTGGCTGGGTGTCCGTCATGTTCGGGGCGCTTGCGGGGATTCCAGCGATTATGCTCGCGCGGCTCGTGCTGCGCGAAATTGCGGAATCGGATGGCCGCTATCATGGCGGCGAACTCGCACAGCGGGGCGAACAGCTTGGCACCGTAGGCACGTACTTGACGGGCATGGTAGCGCTGTTCGTCCTGTCGTATTGGTGGCCCGTTGCTATCGTCGCAGGCATTGGAATTGCCATAACCGGTGCCGCTATTGCATTAGCAACGCGCGATGCGAGCCATGACCGACCTCTTGCCGCATTGGGACAGCGATTGCGCCAAGGAGTCGGGGCAATGGCGCTCGGTGGCGTGATTGCTGCTTCTGTCGGTGGGTTTGTCAAGGGACGACAAGCCGAGGAAACCGCGCGGCTCGAAGCGATAGCGCAATGCGATGCGCTGCTGCGGGACGCGGAGCTGGCCATTGCAGCGAATACGTTTGCGCAAGCGAAAAGCAATCTCGAGACGTCGCGAGCGTCGTGCTTGGGTGCGCAAATCGAGAAGCTCAAGCAGGCTCGCGCCGATTTCGATACGAAGGAAACCGCCTACAACGCGCGTATTGAAAAAGAGGCTGCCGAGCGTCGAGCGAAGGCAGAGCGCGAAGTGGCCGAAGCGCGACTGCGCGCATTCGAAGGGGCATTGCAAGATGCGGCAAAAGCACTGAAGGATGCTTCCGATACGGCGGCTCGGGGCAAATGGATCGATGCGAATGCGCACACGGACCGTGCAAGCAAGTCGCTTCAGGACGTAGCATGGCCTGAGTTTGTCGAGGAGAAACGATGGGTCGACGCGACAAAGCAGGTCGACGCATTACGCAAGCGCATTGCGGTGCCGCTCGAGCAGCTGCGCAAAGCCGAAGAATCGGCACGCGCGCGCAAAGCCGCGGCGGAAGATGCGGCCAAGAAGCAGGTTGAAGCGGCAGAAGAGGCTCGCGAGGCGAGTAAGCACCTGCTCTGCAATGATGGAACTCGGTCTCCGTCGTGTCTGTGCAATAGAGCGAATCGGCGAGGATGTTGCTCGCGTCATGGAGGCGTGGCGGGGTGCGAGTGACAGGTTACTTGAACAACGGCATCTCGTGGCGTAGATGTCCGTGATCTTTTGATAAAATCGGCGCTCCGACGTCCGGATGTCCTGAATACGGCGTAGGAGCTCTTCGAAGTAATCAAATGGTCGATTAGGGTTCTTGAGCCGTTCGTCGTCAATCACGAACCCCTTTACGATATATTCCCGCAACCTTTGCGTGGCCCAAATGCGAAAATACGTGGCCGTGCGCGATTTCACGCGATAACCAACGGAGATGATCGCGTCCAGGTTGTAAGCATCGACAGTCCGGCTCACGTCGCGCTCGCCCTCAGGTCGAACCCACAAGATTTTCTTGTGAGTTGCCCCGTGCTCCAGCTCGCCTTCCTCGTAGATATTTTGCAAATGCTGGCTGATGTTCTGCTGCGTGGTTTGAAACAACTCGGCCATGCGTGACTGCGTGAGCCAGACTGTCTCGTTCTCGAAGCGGACGTCTATTTTGATGACGCCGTCGTCAGATTGGTACACGAGGAATTGGGAGCTTTGAGGAACCTCCGCGACGCCTATCCGCACAACGGCGTCGACGGACAAATCGTCAGCGTTGCATCGCCTGCGTAGTTTTCGCCCGTCGATAACGCGAATTCGTAATGCACATCCACCGTGCCTGCCCCCACCGCAGTCACTTCCACCAAACCATTCGTCGCCTGCACCGAATTGCCGCCAATCCCATCCGGGTAATATTGCCCATTTCCCATTTGCCCCATCGTTGCCATGTCGAACGACCAGCTCTGTCCCGCCGCCAATTCAGTTGTATCCGCAGGATACGCATAGAAACGAAATTGCGGCCCGTTCGGAACCGCATCGCATACCGTCGGCACACCGATCGTGAAATCGATCGCCGACCCATCATTCGGTGCACACGAATCCCCAACCGCTCCCGCCGGCTCGAGGCTCTTCGGTGGAGGAGTCATTCCCCCGCTCGAACTCGAATCTCCCGAACCAGATGTTTGCGCCGGGTCGTCACAACCAGCCGCGAATAACATTGGCACTGAGAATGCCAGAACAAACCATCGCTTCGACATCCACGATTTCATCGTCTTCTCCTCCGCACAACCTTTAGCGCATCCGGCGACAATGTGCGAGACAGTTGACACGAAAGCATTGACTTTCCACACGTCCAGTGACATCGGTAACTCATGAACCTTGCGGCGACGTGTAGCGGTGGAGGGCCAGTTCTCGTGGTGCCAGCGGAGCTTTCGGCAAGCTGGCGCGGGACATGTCCTCCGATAGGTCTCGAGGTTCCCAATGGGTGGACCTGGGGTCAAGGCGATATCGTTTGCGATTACGATCGCGCTTGCGAAATGGACTCGTTGCGGGACTTCGCGCAAACCGAGTACGGCGGGGTGGGTTGGTTGCCCGTAGGCGATGGAGCCGCGCTC
>CAZETM010000808.1:0-4591 GCA_964514885.1 uncultured Polyangium sp.
GGAACTTGGAGGAAAGTTTCAGGCGCATAAGATCTTCGAGAAACGGGCGCTCGAGCAATTGCTCAACCGAAAAGATTTCGAAAAACTCCCCTCGGTCATTCTCACAAAGGAGGAGCACCAAGCGATCAGCGTGGCGCTCGACGCGAAATGGAGGACGATAGGGCGCGACAATATGACGCTGCCCGAGTTACGCAAGATTTACAAAGAGGTGTACAAAAGTCGTCCCGAATGGTTGGACGCCATCGAATCCTACCTCCGCTAGGCTCGCCTGTGAGTCAGGAAAAAACATGAAGACCGTTGTTGAGATTGAATTTGATGCGGCCGACGTACCCGGTGGGGCAGACGCGATTTTGAGCCGTGGTCAATGCGAGAAAGAAGTTGTGAAAATCGCACGTTACGAGGTCCTCGGCCGAATCGATGTGACGCTTCGATTTGATGACCACGATGCACGCGTGCCCAAAGTCCTGGCCTTGCTTGCCGACGCAAGCGCTACGGCCTGGGTCGATCGCCGCGACATCTACACTGAAGACGACCTACAAGCTGCGCGTTTGCTCCAAGTCAGCGAGTGGTGGGCATCTACCATGTCGCGCGGGCTCGAGTTTGGCACGACGTACGACAGGTCCCAAGCATGCCTCACTTGCGGCACTGGGGTGCGACAAACCTCGCCGCTCATCAGTGGTGGTGATGATATGCGCAAGGTGGACAAACATCGCATAGCTGGTACTTATGACAATGATCTCTTGGTGCGCGATACGGACGTTGAGCGGCTCATCGCCGCCAAGGTCACCGGCGCAAACTTTTGGCCCGCATACTTCAAAGAAAAAAGCGGCAATGTCACCGAGCTTCGTTGGCAACAAGCCCTGATTGAAAGTGTCCTGCCGCCGATGGCCGCCAGCTCTTCGCTAGATCGAACAGGTATCTGCACCGCCTGCCACCGGGGCGGCTTTGCAATCATCTTGCGTCAACCGGAGCGTATCGTTTATCGCGCCGAGAACTTGGCCCAAATCCAGGACTTCAACTTGACGTGGGAGTCGTTTGGTGAGTTTGGAAGGACCATAGTCGATGGGATTCTAGGAGGAGAACGTCGGCCGCACCCCCGGATCCTCGTCACCCCCAAGGTAATGAACCTGCTGCGCGGAAAAACCAAAAAAGAACTAAAATACCAAGGTTGCGATTTCATCCCCATCTGGATTGAAGGCGAAGCGCCTCGGTTTGACGGCGAAGCGGATCAACCGAAATCGCCCTTGCGATAGCGGCGCTCGCCGCCCGTCACTGCAAAATATAACGCTGGGAATCGACGCCATTTCGCCCCATTTTGGTTCAGGTGCGCGTTTACGCACGCGAAGCGAGGGTCCAAATCCTGTCCTGGCCGCAAAACCCTCCTGGCCGCAAAACCAAAAAAAGAGCCCGGTCGTGCCGGGCTCTCAAAATTAGCGTTCCGTACCGCCAAGAAACGTGGGTCTTCGAACTGAACCCCTAGCTTGCGCTAGGTGGGTGCCCTATGTGCCGCTTTAGGCTTCCCGGTCATAATGCCGGGCTTGCACACCGCGACAACGGGTGGGCCCCGGGTTCAATGCTTACTCGGGATTCAATATTCGATCACCTCACAGAGACCAGCAGAGGGAACCGACCGAGTCTAACGGAATCGGCTCACTCGTCAATCCGCAGAAGCCCGCGTTAAGTCGATCGCACCCATCAGCTCGTCGTGCACGAGCCCGTTCGACGCCACGATGTTGCCGCGATGATAATCGGGCTTGCCACCGTCCAGCGATGTGATCCGACCCTTCGCCGCCAATACGATCGCACTCGCTGCTGCCACATCCCAAATCATTAACCGCCGCTCCCAATATCCGTCGTACGTGCCGTCCGCGACCATGCACAAATCCATCGCCGCACTGCCACATCGACGCACCGCCCTCGCCGCGCGCTTGACCGACATGAACGAATCGAAGTTGTTCGCCGGAGCCTCGTTACGCACCGGAGGAAACCCCGTCGCCACCAGCGCATCCTCGATTCGATCCGTCGCACTCGGTGCACACGGCATTCCGCAACGCAAAGCTTCGCCCGCGTCACCGACCCAGCCAACCCACCAAAGTCCCAATGCAGGCGCTACGACAGCTCCCGCCGCAGGCTCGTCACCATCGAACAGCCCCACCGACACACACCAAAACGGATGGCCATGCACGAAGTTCGTCGTGCCATCCAGCGGATCGACGTACCAAACAAGCCCACGACGATCGTCCGGCGAACGGCCGTCCTGTTCCTCCCCGACAAACGGAATGTCCGGCGTGAGCGACTTCAAACGCGCTCGAAGCATGTCTTCACTGCCGCGATCGAATTCCGTGACGAGGTCCGACCTGCCTTTCGCGTGAGCCACAGGCCGCGTGCGATAGCCGGTTTGCAAATAGACACCGGCCTCTTGCGCCACCGTGAAGGCGAACGACGCAAAGTCTCGACGCTCAGTCGCCAGAGTAATCATCGTGCAAGCGCCCCGCGAAGCTTGTCGTAGATGCCGTCAAACGCGCCGTTCGACATGAGCAGAACCGTGTCACCGGCTTTCGCTTCACTCGTTATCAAATCCACGATCGCTTCGACCGAAGACGCCGCCGTCGCCTGTGTTCCCGCAGCCGAGAGCGTCGTCACGAGTGCTTTGAGGTCCAACCTTTCGGACACCGCGATCTCCGAACGCCCGAGCGGCGCAAACACCACTCGGTTTGCCGCGCCAAACGCTCGCGCGTATTCGTCCTGATGCAACGCTCGACACGCCGTCGCGCTTCGCGGCTCGAACACGGCCCACAACGTGCCCTCCGGATGCTTGGCTCGCATCGCACGAAGCGTTTCATCCACCGCCGTCGGATGATGCGCAAAGTCGTCGTACACGCGTACGCCTCGCACTTCGTAGAGCAAATCCTGCCGACGCCGAACGCCTTGGAAAGTCCCCAGCGCCGAAATCAGCGTCGACAACTTCGCTCCATATCCTTGCGCCGCTGCAGCCACCGCCGCGAGCGCGTTGCGAATGTTGTGTCGACCGGGAATCGTGATCCCTACCCGACCCGCGTACACACCACCCGCATACAAATCGAACGTTTGTCCTCCCGAACTCACTTCCGCCGGAGCCGCAAGCCAATGCGGAGGCACCCCGTTCGTGTCGTCACCCTCCAGCGCAAAGTACGCAACTTCCGCACGCGCCGAACTCTGCACCACGTCCACGACTCGCTTGTCCGCTGCCGATGCGACGACCAGTCCGCTCTCTGGGATTCGCTCGACAAACCCTTTGAACGCCGCAACGTACGAAGCCTCGTCCGGGTAAACGTCCACGTGATCGTGCTCGATCGACGTCACGATCCCGACCTCGGGCCGGTAATGCCAAAACTTGGGCGTCTTCTCGAAGAACGCCGTGTCGTATTCGTCGCCTTCGACCACGAACGGCGTGTTGCGCTTGGACAAACCATCGCTCGTGACCAGCGGCAACTTGCCTGCCCGCGCAGGCTCGCCCGACACACGAAAACTATGCTCGAAGTTCTTGGGCAAACCACCGATGAGAAACCCCGGGTCGCGTCCTGCTTCATGCAAAAGCCACGCAACCAGCGCGCTCGTCGTGGTTTTTCCGTGCGTACCCGCCACGACCAAAGGCGACCGGTGCACCAGCAAATGATCCGCCAGCGCCTGCGGCATGCTCTTCGTCGCGATGCCTCCATCGATCGCCGCACGAGCCTCGGGATTCGTTGGACGACAAACGTTTCCGACCACCACGAGGTCTGGACGCGGAACGAGATGCTGCGCGTCAAAACCGTCCATGAGGCGGATTCCCCAACGCTGCAAAGCCGGCCCCATGGGAGGGTAAAACGCGACGTCCGAGCCGGACACGACATGCCCGCTAGCCTTGAAAAGCCCCGCGAGAGCGCCCATTCCTGTTCCGGCAACACCTACGAAGTGCACGTGCATGGGGGCCGAGTCTGGCACATCCGAACGGTTTGCTCGAAAAACCGTCGTTGCTTCCAGTGGCGGCTTCCGATGAAATGTCGGCCCATGAAAAATCTGTCGCGCTCGCTCGCTGTAACTTTGGTCGCGCTCGCCCTGTTCGCCTTCGCTTGCGGCAAACCCAAGCAAGCGGAAGTGCCCGATGCGGACAAAGAAACGGGCTCGGCGGACATGGCCGGTGATGACGAAGCCGCGGTCAAACCAGTCGAAGGCGCGGACAAACCCGCCGCAAACGAAGACTTGCGCTCCAAGTGCTGCGCTTCGTGCAAAGACGGCATGGCCGCCGATCGTTCAGGCACCGCCGCCGATCAAATCCCCTGCTCCGACTTCACGTCGACCTTGAGCCCTTGGTGTCTCGAATTCTTCCGCGCAAATCCGATGAAAGCGTCCGAGTGCCAGTAGTCCCGCACTGACACCACCGCGACGAGCAACATCTTCACGTGCCGACCCAAGAACAGATCGGGTGATCGTGTAGACTCCGGACTATGGCGCGACCCTCCCGCCCTCCCGGCCCTGCCCTTAGAACCGCACGCCGAAGCTGATGCGGAACATCTTCGGCGTCGTGTACGCGAAGCGGTTGAGCGCCTTCCCGAAGTTCGTCCCGTAGTCC
>CAZETM010000809.1:0-4590 GCA_964514885.1 uncultured Polyangium sp.
CCTGCCAGCAGCGCCACCGCTGCCAGCAGCGCCACCTACGTCGCCACTGCTCGACTGTCCTGTGCTGCTCGCTTTTCCTGTGCTTGTGGTGGGACTATCGCCGGAACAGCCACAGATCCATAAGGTAGCCATGGGAACGAACGCCGCCAAACCGAGTGATGTACATCGAATCGTGAAGTGCATCTGACCCTCCCTCGCGCCCAGGCAGCCGCGAACCAGTACGAGCGAGCCGGAAGCGCCTAATACTGCCTTACAGGATTTCTAATACTACCTTACACGATCTCGTCGTGTGGGTGGACGAAGCTGCTTCGTCCAGCACAGTTGTTCTATGTGTCCCGGAACTACTGCGCCCCTGCTTAGGCCAAGCAACTCTCTTCGGTGTGCTGTATGGCCCCCTGTGTCGCGACACACTCGATGCGATCGACACACCGACGAATGCCCGCGCCCCGCTCGCAAAGCGTGACGATCCGCTACTCGCATGCGAGTCGCCTTCATGGCGCACGGTGCCCTTCTTCGGTAAGCTTTCCAAATCCACGCACGATCACGCTGAACTCGATTGTCAAGGGTCTTCATGCTCGGCGCGTGAAGATTCTTGTCTCATGTTTCGCCGAGAGCTTGTCTCACGAGACACAGGGGGACGAGACATGCGAGACATGACAAAACGCGAAGGCGAGACGCGCGGGGCGATCATGCTCGACGTGCGCTCGACGCGAAGCGCACAAGGGCGATCACGCACGCTTGTGCTTGTGCGCGTCATGCTTGCTTCGCAAGTCGCTTGCGCCCGCAAGCGCAAGCGTATTCGAAGGGCGCCCCTTGACGACGCCGCGGTCGCGATACTCGACGCGACGAACGGCGCGATTCTCGGGGCGCTTATGACGCTGGGCGCACGTGTTCGACAGGGCGCAGACCTCGCGATGAACGATGAACGGCGGCGCGGTTGTCGTAGGGGGACGCGTCATGGCGGCGAACGTGCACGAGAGGCCAGAGCGGGACTCTACGCAGAGAACGATTTTTCCCGCACGTCGTTTCGCGAGGGGCGTCATTTCCCGTGCAGGACGCGAAGTTCTCTCGAAAAATGTTCTCTGCGGGTAGGGTGTTCTCTGCGCAGAGAACACCCTTTGCGCGTGATGCATTTTGTCGACAAAAGCACACGCAGCGCGCCCAGCCTTACCCTTGCGAAAATGGTAGACGCGTGCTCGACAACCAAAAAATATGACAAATGCCTTGCATAGACGTCGTTGCGTACGGCGCAAACTGACGAACGTGCAGTGCATATTGACGAATTGCGTTCCGCGCGTGCTCGTAACGGATCCGAGCAATGCGGTGACGTTCGTCGCGTCGTACGGGAAGCGGGCGTGTAGGGGGCGCGAGCGATGCGAGGACGTCTGTCGTGCTGTGCGTGTTGTTTGCAGGTTCGTAGTGCGCCAGCAAGTCTAGCGATTATTGCACGTTGCCGGGATCGCTGTCGCGTTCGTCTTCATCATCGACAATTTCGTCGCTCGCGCTGTCGTCGTATCGCAAATGAAAGATATCGCCGCTAAGGTCTGCTTTTTTGAGCATTACATTTAGCGCCGCTCCAATGAAATTGTGCGCGGTTATGAGACCCCCGAGCGCCGCGCATGCTGCCATCTGCTCGCGCTCACGTGCACCAATTGGCAGTTCCGCCAGGATGAGCGTCGCAGCACGTTCGGCAACCCCGGCAAGCGCGACAGGGGCGTCCTCGGCATTGTTGGGTTCAAATTGTTCCGCGATAAGACGTTCGCGCGCGTTTGCTGCCGCAAGGCGTTCGGCATACATTGCGTTTTCCTCCGCTCGCACAATCCGCTCAAGCGCGAGCGTCGCGGTCAATTCTCGCTCGCGTTCATGAGCCGCGGCAAGACGCGCGACGCTTCGCCGCTCCATGATGAACAGGAACGCCGTAATGCATACGAGATTCACTACGGCAAATACTATCAGGACGACTGTGATGGTCTCCATAGGTCACCTCCGAGAATGGCAATTACCCCCAAGTGAAGCACGACAAGCGAGTATTGTACCCAAACGTCATAAGCGGACTGAACTTCGGGCCATACGAAATAGGCGAAGATCGGTGCCAAGCAAAATAGTGTCGCAGCAAATGCGAGAATGTGCCACGGTTGCGGGCGTTCTCGGCGCGGTATCCATTGCGCGATTGCCACTACTTCACCGACAAACGCCAAGAATTCAACAATGCCAGCGAAGCGGAACGCTGATTGTCCACGCATCAAAGGATAGAGAACCGTTGGAACGCCAAACGCAAAAATCCATGCCGCGACACACGGCCACACACGAGCACGGACAAACGTCCAGCGCACCCAAGCAACGCGCCCCATCGGCACGGCAAAGTAGAGCATCCAACTGCATGCGAGTAGAAATCGATCCCGCACAGTGGCAAGCGGAAGCGCACTCGGCGGCGGCAGCAGGGCATCCACGGCAATGCGCATCCTGTCGACGACAAGGGCGCTACACAAAAACAACGTCAGGGCAGAA
This sequence comes from uncultured Polyangium sp., assembly GCA_964514885.1. Taxonomy (GTDB): domain Bacteria; phylum Myxococcota_A; class Polyangia; order Polyangiales; family Polyangiaceae; genus Polyangium. The sequence goes on from CAZETM010000809.1 coordinate 2,509, forward strand.
GCCTCTGCCCGTCGACGGACAAACGCAAACGCCAGCGCTGCGACGCACGCCAGACCATGCAAGACGAGAACTGCAAATGAAAGCTGCACGTTCAGCCGCCATGCGGACGAGTCGATGCCATAAAATCCGCATGCTCGCTGGCCCCTGGATTTGGACGAGTCGAGATCATCAAATCCGCTTGCGCTCCACCTTGCGGCGGACTCGACACAGACGACAGATCAACGTCCTCGCCCATGGGCAAACCCGCGAAACGTGCCAGGACAACCTGCATCACGGTGCTACCGGTGATCGGCTCTTGACCGCTTTTCGACCTAGCAGCGTTCAGTTTGTCCGCGATTTGGTCGTAGCGTTGCTTCATTTCTTCGGCGATTTCCAGTTGCGCGTTCAGCATGGTTGAGCACGGTACACGAACCGTCAACACGGTCAACAGTTGGCGCGCAACTTTGTGATCGCGTTCGTCTGCGCCTCGGACAAACACGTACATTTTAATCGTTCCCGTACATGTGCTTGCCACGCGATCCCGTGCGCCTCACCTTCGCGTCCATAAGTGCGAGCAAGTTCGGTTCTATGAGCGCTGCACGGAACGCGACGAAGCAATGGTAAACGTGCATCGTCGCGGACGTTCGGCACATGCACGCGTGGCATCGTGGCGCGCGAGTACGCCACTGCGTGCGATGCACGAAACGCAACGAACGAAGGGCGAGCATGCTTCGCCGTGCAGCATCAGGGGCGGCCTCTGATCTCCAGCGCTTCGATCTCGGTCGGAGTGCGCATGCGAGAAATCTTTGGGAGTCTGAAGTAGCGGAACTCGTCGAACGCCCGATATGGCGTATAGGGCTCACCTCCACCAGGAAAACCTTGGCAACGCTCGATCTCAAGCACGTTCTCGCCCAGCTTCGCGTGGACCGGCCATGACAAATTCCATTTCGACGTCCTCTGCGCCTCGTCCCGCAAGGGGTAAGACCACGTGCTGAATATTTCGGCATTGTTTTTGGGGTAATCCGTGGGCAGCACAAAGAGCACCCGCAAGAGAAGGTACATCCCTGACGCCTTGGGGAGGTCGGTCCGGGCTGGCTCGCAGTATTCCTTGCTGTACGTCTCCATTATTGCCAACTGCACGCAATACGGAAGGCTCGCAAATTTGACCGCTGCCGTCTTGAGGCCCTTGTAATCGAGATTCACGGACGAGTTTTCGGTGCTCGACCAGTCGGGTAGCTGATCAGCGAGCTCGCTCGCGAGGGCGCGGAGCTCGCTCGGGAGAGGAGCCCAAGCCGATGTTTTCGCGGAGCAATCCAAGTCAGTTTTTGGGACAGAAGCCATCGGGGTCTGGCGTGGCGAGCACTGTGACGATGTCATTACCAGCACTGCAATCCCAAGTAACCGTAAGGTTATGATCCGTGCCCGTCCCGTCCCAGAACGGCGGCTGGGTCGTGGTCGCTCGTAGGCTACCAGCGGACTTGGCAGCCTCGTTGGGGCAGAAGAAATCAGCGGGCAGCGTGCCTTCATAAAATTTCGCCTTTCCGATGAAAGTGGACATGCCTTTTGAGTTTGAAGGGTGAAGCGTTTCACCCGTCGTTTGGAACGTGTCGTCAGAACCTGGCTGATAGATACCCCTGGTGTCGCCTTTTTTTACGAAAAACCCCTCCCAGTAGTGCCCCTGCCGATGGTCGCCGCCGGTGACGTTGAGATCATACGAGAGCTCTTGAACAATCCACCCAGACGTAGCAGCGGGTATCGGCAATTTAAAATTCCCCTGCCAGCTAATGTTCCCGCATGTGCTGATCTGGCAAAACTGCGATTCGAATCCTGGATTCTGCGACGGTATCATCGGAGCGGATGGATTCTCTTCTTGATCAGGACTGTCTGGGTCGAGAGGGTGACACTGCTGAACAGGAGTTGGAGGGGTTATGTTCCCGCACGCGGGGAGCAACGCGGCGGTGATGACAAGAAACGCGAAGGAAGGGCGCATAGCATCGCCGAGCCTAACATGTGCTTGTGGCGGTGGTCAAGAGCGCCGGCCGTGTGTTCCGTTCTACAAATTACGCCTGAGCTTGACCCCTGAAAACGTGCGGAAAGCTCTCA
>CAZETM010000810.1:0-4579 GCA_964514885.1 uncultured Polyangium sp.
TGTTCGAGGCGGTTGGCCTCGGAGGACTCGGCGCGTGATGCATGTTTGCGACTGCGCACGAGGCCAAACGCGACGTTGTCGACCAGGACGAGCGTGCCGTGCGGGCGCAAACGCGTGATCGCGGCATCGAACACGCGCGCAGGATCTTCGAAGTGGTTCACGCTGCGCAAGGCGAGAATGTGGTCGAACGTGCCCAGGTCGTCGGGCAGATCTTCCGCACGTGCCACGACAAACTTCACGAACGGGTAACGCGATCCGAGCACGGACAAACTCGCAGGATCCGGATCGACTCCGATGTATTCGATGCGGCCTGACTTGGCTGCTTCGGAGAGCACATCGAAGTAGCGACCTTCGCCGCATCCAAGATCGAGCACTCGTCCGGACAAACCACGGAGCAAGTCGAGCACGAGCGCGTCGTCGCGCGAAAAAACGTCGGCGTTTACGGCTTCAAAGCAACCCGTGCACTTGGGGCGCTCGGGGCACGGACCGCATTCAGCCGACAGCTTCAGCTTGCGCAGATCCTTGGAGAAGTCGTCCGGAGCCAACTTCGACGAGATGTCGATGTAGAGCTGGCCTGCCTGTTCTTTGCTTGCGAGTAGTTCGGCGTCGGAGAAATCTCGTGTTTCGGTGCGGAAGAGCCGCATGCGATCCTTGAGGCGAACGAAGAGCGTTCTTCCTCGATCATACGGACTCGTACCATCTTCGCGGACGGGGCAGGGTGATCCTGCTGGTCGGGCGATATCGCGCTCGGGGACGAAGTTGTAAGAATTGGCGCGAGGTTTGCCCAAGACCGGACGCAGTGCAGCAGCCCCACGAGCTTCGAAGTAGCCGCGGTAGAGACCTGGACAAGCACCCGCGAGGGCGCAGTCGCCACAACTGTCTTCGGGTTGGATCTTGGCGACCTCGTCGACGGGAACGAAGTCGTTTTCATCCGCTTCGATCATCGTCGCGTAGTCGTGTGTTTTCAGGTCGTCGTAGAGATGCTCGAGGCCCGGGAGCAAGCAGAAGGGAAGGCCATCGTGGGCAAACCGAGGTCCCTCCTGAGTTGCTTTGGACAAACCATATTCGATCGCATCTCGTACACGATCGGCGCATTCCTCGACGTCTGGGACGATGATGTCGAAGGCCCTGCTGCCGCCGCCTTTGGGCTGCGTCATGGAGAACTTGATGCACAGCTTGGGAAAACCGATGAGTTTGTCCACGACGCCGCGCAGATGACGAAGGTTCGCGGTCGTAACAACACAGTTGACGGTCAGATCATCGATGCGGCCATGCAGGTTTTGGATCGCATGTACGGCCTTGCTGAACGTGTCGGCTCGGACGACGGATCCATGCACCTTCGCGTCTCCGCCATGCAGCGACATGTACACGTAGCGCAGACGGCAATCGGCGATGAGTTCGTCGGTGACGTGAGGGTAGGCGAGCATCAAGCCGTTGGTGACGAGGCCCAAGTCGAGCCCGCGTGAAGCGATGCGACGTGCCCAGCGCAGCAGCTCGGGACGCATCGTCGGCTCACCGCCACTGAGCACGACCATCGAGTAGCCAAGACGTTTGGCGCGATCGATCTTCCAGTCGATCCGCTCGGCGGTGTCGTCGATGTGGCGAATGTCGGCCGTGTGGCAGAACGTGCAGTTCTCGTTGCACGCGTAGCCGACTTTGATGAGGCCTTTCAAGAGGCGCTCATTTTACGCTGAACAGCAGTGAGCCATGCGGCTTAGTTCGATGCTTCGAACCGCTTTCCAGGGTACTTACGCTCGAAATGCCCGACGATCCCGCGCCCGATCGACTCGATCACGATCGCGGCAATGCCCGCGCGAATGAGCGCGCCGTACCCGGGAATGAGAGCAACTGCACGTCCAGAAAGAAACTTGAGCGCACGCCCCATCACCACGAATGTCGTGCCCGCCGCAGCGATTCCGCCACTGCCTGGAGGATCACCGTAGATGCCGCCAATCATGCCGAACATGTGAGCTTCGAGTGTCGCGAGACCATCGGTCGTCGAGATCGGTAACGGCAAAGCTGCGAAGGCCGCACCGCCGAATGCATACAGATGGACCCACCGCATCGCCTCTTGTTTGCAATTGGTCGCCATGTGTCCAGGTCTGCATCAACGAGCCGTGATGTGCACGCTGGATGCTGATGCAAAATCCAAGAACAAATATGCCGTGCGCGATGGCCAGCACCTCGGTCGCACTTGATTTACACCGATCGTTCGATGTTCGACTTTCGCGCGTCGTACAGAGCCCCCAGCAAACTCACGCGATCGCCAACTCGCAACTCGCCATCTCCCTCGGCGACGAGATTCCACCCGAAATACACCTTGTTCGAGCGCGCTCTGAAGGTGGCGAGAGTGGCGAGAGGATCCTTTCCGCGTATGCCCGTGGCCTGATCGATCGTGATCACTTGGCAACGCTGACAAGGTTTGCACGAGTGAAAAACGACGCGTCCGATCGACATGCTCGTCCACGTGTCTTCTGCCCACGGCGGTGCTCCGTGCACGACGATGTTCGGTCGAAAGCGATCCATCGGCACGGAGTCGATGAGCCGCGCATTCAGGTCGGACAACGATTCTTCGGTCGCGAGCAGGAACGGATAACCATCCGCAAAACTCACGGTTTCACCGTACTTGGCGAACTGCGGATCGACGTGGCGACCTTCGCCATCGGGCATGTAAACAAGCTCGGCGCGAACTTTCAGATAGTCGCTGAAGTAGCTGACGACGTCGGCACCAACGGAGATTGCACGACACGTGTCACCCCACACGCGCACCGTGCGATCGGTTGGTCCTTGCGGACGAAGTGGGATCCGTAGCGGATCGAGCCCCGGTGCTCGAACGGTCAGCGTGTCTTGGTCGATGGCGGTTTCGATGAGTGCAAGGGCGGGATGTTCACGCTGCGTGATGAACTCGCCTTCGGGATCCACGAGCAAAAATCTTCGATCGTGTTCGAAGCCGAGCGGCGTTACGCGAGCGTGATCGACTTCGATGCCACGAGCACCCTTGATGGGATACACGAACAAACCGCTCAGGGTGATGTTGCTCATTTGGCTAAGTGCCTTTCGCAAAAAGACGCAAGGGCATGTTTAGCAGTGCGTCGAACAGGCGTCGCGAGCGGCGCGCTGCGTAGGTCGCTTGGGTGTCAAATCTTCGTGTTTGTCCGCTGTTCTGCGTAGAATGTCCGTAAGTGAATCATTCGCGCCCGCGACACGAGCGTGGAAAGGAAATTTGAACATGAAGCTTGGACTTTTGGTGCTGGGGGTTTTGGCCACCTCGTGCGCACTCATGGGATTCGGTTGTGTTGACCCTACGGGCACGAGCACGACCACGAGCTCGAGTTCGTCGAGCAGTTCGTCCGGTGAAACGACTGGTTCGTCGAGCAGCACGGGCAGCTCCGGCACGGGCGGAGGTGGCGGCTCGGCTTCGTCATCGAGTTCATCGAGCAGCAGCGGCAACGGGATGTATACGACTTGCAGCGAATGCACGAGCAACACGACGGGGGCGTACTCGAAGGAATGCAAGGCGCAGAGCGATGCTTGTTCGGCGAATGCTGACTGCGTTGCGATCTTCGAGTGCTCGCTACAGACATGTTCGACCACCAAAGACGGAGGCTGCTGCACGCTCGCTTGTGCCAACGGCAAACCCCAAGCGGCGCAAGACTTGTTTTTTGCGCTCGACAAGTGCGTCTATTGCACGACTTGCACGTCTTTGTGCGAGGGCGATCCCTTGAGCGCGAAGGCCTATTGCGACTCGCTCAACGGCGTGACGATGTGTCCGTGAGTCACGACGGGGCGGGTTTGTTTTGCCAAACTCGCCCCTCTCGATGTTACGGCATCCAACTTTCCGTCAAACACTCCGACGCGACGCACGCCTCGTAACCTTCGAGCAGCACACGACCTTCAGATCCCTCCGGCGTGTCGTCGCAAGCAAGGCACTCGGTGAGCGTGCCGCAGAGCGAAATGCAGTCGCGGAAGTTCTTGCAGTTCAAGCTCGCTTCACACGCGGCCTGATAGCCGAAGCAATCACCGTTGTTCATGAACGTGCGACACAGGTCGTAGTCCTGCGGGTAGAACGTGCAGGGTGGCTGGCACGATGCGGTCTTCGCTTGCGAACAGTTGACCAGCGCAAGATGCTGAGCTTTGCCGTTCGGAAAACGGTTCTGGCAATGCACGAAGCATGGGCTCTCGTCGGCCGTCAAATTGGTGCAGGTCGTTTCGATGCACGCTTCGATGGCGACGCAGTCCGTGCCGCAAAGCGTCTCGACCGATTTGCACTCATTCTGTAAACACTCGTCGCACTGACTCCACGGTCCCTCGTTCGCGGAAGGACCAGGTCCTGGGCCAAACCCATCCGGCAGTCCTCCGGCATCGGGAAGGCTCGAAGGCGGCTCGGTGCAAACGTTCTCTTTGCAGCGTAGCGGGTCGTTACAGTCGTCGGTTCGTGAGCAACTATCGCCAACGAGACCACGTCGAGATTGCGTGGCGTTCTCGTCAGTGCACGCTGCAATCAGCGACGCTGCGAAGACGACAATCGGCGTTGCGAGGAGCACCGGGCGTACCCAACGTCCCCAATGTCCCCAATGCC
>CAZETM010000811.1:0-4579 GCA_964514885.1 uncultured Polyangium sp.
TCCGAATGCGCTCCGTCACGCGTTACGGTGGCTTTGGAGGGGGTCTGAAGACGGTCCGTCACGAACATTTGGCTTTGCTTTCGGTCTCGGCATACCATAATGCGCGAACCAACGAGAAACGAAATCGAGATGAAGACCATTCGAGAACTTCTGGGTATTCCTTCGGCGAGCCGTGCCGAGGTGCTTGAAACGTGGTTGTCGGGGCAACCCGAGGGAGAGGAAGGGCCGCGTGTGCTCGCGGAATCGCTCGCGGCAATGGCCAACGAGCCATATCAGGCGGAGGGCTCGAACGCCGATAACGCGCAGGTCGCCTTCATCGACGCTGAGCGCCTGTGCTACGTGCTCGACGATGCCGCGGAGAAGTGTACAGACCTGAAATTGCAAGCGGGGCTGTGGACCCAAGCTTCCTGGTCGGCGCTGATCACCGGGCAGACAGCGGATCTGCCTTATGCGTATTCGAAACGCGCGGTGCGGGCGAATCCAGGCTCGGACGAAGCGTGGTCGGCTTATGCCGAGAGTATTCGTTCGGAAACGACCGATTTCTTCGACGACGCCGAGACGTTTTGCGTGCTCGCTGGGGGAGGTGAACTGCCTGCGGATATGCCTCGCCGGATTTTTGCCGCGGCAAGGAGCGTCTGCGAAGACTGGGACGAGGGCGATCGTGCGCGGCTCGCGGAGCTCGAGCGTCGTTATTCGGTCGATGTTCGCGGTGCGGAGGCGTGATCCACGTCGCGCGCACGGGATTGGGATAGAAATTGGCACAGGAGGTGTCATGAGTATCAAGGAGCCCATTTTTCAGCCCGCAAGCGGCTCACGTTTTGATTCGTCCATGGGCCCGAATTGGTCGCTCGTTCCGCTCCGGATTCCGACTGGTTGGGCGATTCGATATATCGCACGGCTCGAAACATGGCTGGTCGAAATCGTGAGCGATGGGCAAGTGACGAGCCTGTAGTGAAATGGCATCGCTCACTGCGGAGTCCCTCGCCCTTCGGGAAAACCCCACGGCGCCTTTGAAGAGGGAGCGAGCATCTCCCTCCAAAGCGTTTGGCGTGCTCGATTTTACTTGTTCGTCCCGTACATCTTGGACTACCGTTGCGAACACCCTTCATGAGCAAGCCTGCAGTCACTCCGGTGTGGATCGAACTCAGCATCGATCGCAGCGGAAACGAAATTCGCGTCAGCGCTCGTGGTAGTCGTGGCGAGTTTGTTCCGGCTCGACCGTTGGGCTTGGATCGCGACACGCTTCTCGAATTTTCTGCGGCGGTCGCGCGCGCCGCATCACGCGGCCAATCCCTGAGTGCCGCGGTCATCGATGAATCGCAAGCGATCCAGCGCGCGGTGCTTGGTGGCGAGGTCAGTGCGCTCTTTGCGCGGCTGCGCGAAGCTTCGGCAGGACCGCTGCTCGTGCGGCTTTTGGTGCACGACGTCGAGTTGCAAGCGGTGCCGTGGGAAGCGTTGTGCAACGCGGGCGAGGCGCTCGGGTTTTGGGGTACGTCGCCGAATGTGCTGCCTGTGCGATCCGTCGCGAGCAGTGAACCGTGGCAACCTCGGGAAGTGCGCGGTGCGGTGAAAGTGCTCGCGATTGCGCCGACGGGTAGCGCGGGCTTGGCGAATTTGAAACAAGCGCTCGCGGCGCGAATCGCCACGGGTGAGGTCGAATGGCTCGATCCGGTCGAAGGCCGAGCGGCCAAGGTTCCAGGCATCTTGGAGCGACTTCGTTGTGAGCCGATTCCACACGTCATTCACTTTCTTGGGCACGGCGGAATCGATGACCAAGGCCGTCCCGCATTACGCATGGGCGACGAGGACGACGAAGAGAAATGGCTGCCGGCCGAAGTGCTCGCCCAACAATTGGCTTCGAGTTTCCGAGGCGTGTTGCGGTTGATTGTTTTGGAAGCGTGTGAACTCGCGAAGCCTTCAGCGTTTGCTTCGGCCGCCGAGATTCTGGCCCGAGCCGGCGCGGATGCGGTCGTCGCTTTTCTTTGGCCCGTTCGGGCGGACCTGGCGCGCACGTGCTCGACCGAGTTTTACCTCGTTTTGGTCGCGGATCGTGGCGCGGGTGATGTTGCACGGGCGCTGAATGAAGCGCGGCGCGCGACGCTTGGCACGCACGAATCGAGTGCCGAAGCAATGTCCCCCGTGGTGTATTTGCGAGGACCTGACGGCAACATTTTCGACTTCCAGAGCCGCACGGTGGCCCCTCCACGAAAGGCTGTCGTATCGTCCGCGGTATTATCGTTGATCCCGCACTGGCGCGTATCGTTGGTGCACGTTTTTCGCTCGTGCTGGGCGATCGATGGAAAGACGACCGGCCAACGCTCGACACCTTTCGCAACAAACTCCGCAACGATCTGCCCCTCGTGCATCATCGGCCGCCGACGGGTTTACCGATGGGCACGCTTGCACAATGGTTTGCCCTTCATCGTGGCAGCGATGTCCTGGAGCAGGAATTCCAAGAGACGTTCGGTACGCACGTGGACGAACCGCCCATTGTCGAGGCGATCGCGCGGCTTCTCGGTCCGGGCGTCCATACGACGCTTTTGCGAAACCCGTGGCTCGAGCTGAGCCTGGCCAAACAGCAGCCGCAGCGAACGATTTACGTCGTGCAGCCCAGCGACTCGGGGACATTTGTCGTAAAACGCGAAGCAGGCGCGACAAAATGGGTACGGATAAAAGAAACCGCCCAGGATCGTCCGAATGTCGACCAAGACATTCTCATTCTGCGGGCGTACCGGGGATACACATGGAACAAGAGTTTCGCGCGGCCTTTGCTGACCGAAGACGATTATTCGTTGGGATTGCTGCAACTGCCGCGGTTGAACGTCAGGCCGGAGGAACTTGCAGATACCCTCTGGAGTGCGCTTGGTGCGCGTCCCGTGTTGATTCTGGGTTTGTCGATGCTTACGGCCAACCACCGGATGCTCCTCCACGCGCTTTATGGCGATCGCGGCGTGCCCCCGCAGAGTTTGGCGGTGATCGAACGGGACGACCATGAGCGCGAGATCTGGACAACGGGCACGGGTCTACGAGGCCAGAACCCCGGCATGAAGGTTTTCGAGACCATTTCGGGCGAACTCCAAGCAGCATTGGCAGCGATTGGCCGGGAGGCGGGACAATGAGCAAGAATCCTTTCCCTGGTCCGCAGCCGTATCGAGCTGCTGATCAGGCACGGTTTTTCGCGCGCGAGCAAGCGGTGAAAACACTCGCCAATCGAATCTTGGCGAATCCCGCAACGACGGTGTTCGGGCCGTCGGGCGCGGGGAAATCGTCATTGATGCAAGCGGGCGTCATTCCCGCGCTCGAGTTATCCGAAGGCGTGCGCGTGGTGCGGGTGGATAGGTGGCCATCGGACGAGAAACCCTTGCGGTGGCTCGTGAACGAGATGTTCCGGGCGTTGGATGTGGGGGTAGCGCCCGATAAAAAAAGCCCGATAGGGCTGAAGAAAGCGATCTTGTTGGCGGCTCGTCGAAGTGAGCGGCCGATTCTCGTTTACCTGGATCAAATCGAGCAACTTTTTATATCGGAACACTCGGCGGCCGATATGAATGCGCTGCTGTTGGGTTTGGCCTGGCTTATCGAGCCGGCGCGGCGTTACCACGTGCAGTTGGTGTTGTCCTTGCGCGAGGATTACTTTGGGCGATTGCGCGATTGGACGCGTGAGCGACCGGAACTATCGGCGTCGGGGTTTCGAGTGGCGCCGCTGTCGGTCGGTGAAATGGTCAAAGCGATGTGCCGAACGGCGGCGGAGGGGGATCCGCCGTGTGAATGGGATCGGGCCGAGATTCGGTCGCTGATGCTCGATGTGCGTGTACCGGGGCAAAAGAAGAACGACGCGGCGGAGGTGCAGACGGCATTTGGGCAAATCGTTTGTCGCGCATTGTGGGACGAGCGCGTGGGGGGCCACGCGGTGGAGGCTCGAGGGGCAAACGCGGAAGCGATTTTGCATCGGTATTTGGATACGACGTTATCGGGGTTGGGCGGGCTTCGTGAATTGGCGCAGCAATTGTTGGAAGAGCACCTCATTGATGGCGCCGGGAATCGGCGGCTGCTGAAGGAGGAAGAAGCGCGGGTCGTGCTGGGGGGAAATGCGGCGACCGATGTGCTGGAGCAACTCGAAGGGGCGGCGGTATTACACGCGGAGGAGCATCAAGGGTCGCGGTATTTTGAATTGGGGCACGATTGGCTGGCGAAAAAAGTATTTGAAAGGCGGTCGGAGCGGAAGCAGGCGGAAGCGGAGAAGCGGAAGCAGGAGGAGGAAACGGCGCGGTTGGCGAAGGAGCGGGCGGCGCGACGGACGCTGACGGCGGTCGCAGTGATTGCGTTGGTGATCGCGGGCATTGTGGCAACGCTGGGCATTGTGGCGTGGATGCAGCGGGATGCGGCGCAAACGGCGCAGCAGGAGGCCAGCAAACAGACCGTCGAGGCGACGAAACAGCGCGATGCGGCGCGCGTGGCGCAGGAGGATGCGCAGCGCGCTTCGCGAATGGCCGCGGTGCGTGAGCTTTTGGCGAGTGGTAAGCCGACGCTTGCGGCCATGGTGCTCGGGGTGGTGGGTGAGCCTGAGAAGGCGCGGGGGTGG
>CAZETM010000812.1:0-4579 GCA_964514885.1 uncultured Polyangium sp.
GCCCTTGCAGAATTCCATAATGTTCAAACCGCGCTAGCTTCCGCGTCAGCCGCACCAACACCAGCTCCCAGCGCTAGCCAAGCGAGCCCCAAATGAAGGTTCGCTCGTTCTTGTTGCTGCTCCCTGCATGCCTCGCGCTCTGTGCGTGTTCGAGCACCACGCAGTCGACGGACGAAACGGGGCTGTCCGCTGATCAGCTACGCAAGAAGCGTTATCGAGGACCGACGCAGGTCGTCGACGATCGATCGATGTGCGACTGGAAGCAGCGCCCTGACCGCGAGATCAAAGAGGTCAAAGGCCCGGGGTCCGCCGTGCCCAACGTGCGGCGCGTGTATCAGAAGCTCGGGACTGACTCGACCAAGCGCGTGCTCATATGCCGCGAGATGGACACGAACTTCGACGGCGTGAAAGACGTCATGCGTCGCTACAATGAAAAGGGCGAGAGCGTTGCCGAAGAAAGCGACTCGAACTTCGACGGTCGCATCGACACGTGGCTCACCTTCTCCAAGGGACAACTTGCCGAAGCGCTCATCGACAACGACTACGACGGGCGTCCCGATGAATTGAAGACGTACGCGGATGGGCGGTTGGCGCGTATCAAGCGCGACAGCAATCGCGATGGAAAGCCCGACGTGTGGGAGATCTACCGCGACGGTCGCCTCGAACGGATGGGCGTCGATGTCGACGGCGACGAACGAGTCGACCGTTGGGATCACGACACCGACGTGCGCCGCAAAGCCGAGGAAGAGGAGCGCAAGAAGGAAGAGGCGGCCAAGGCCGAGGAAGCCAAGAAGGCGGCCAAAAAGAAGGAAGAAGACGACAAGGACGGGGACAAACCCAAACCTGGCGACAAGCCCCGTTCGCCGCGTGAGTCCAGTGGCGTCAAAGGAGCTGCAGCGAAAGCGCGCCCCAAAGAAGAAGCACCACCGAAGCCGCGTTCACCGAAAGACCCGCCCCCGCCCCGCCAGGCTCCCTGATTCGCTACGCCGCGCTCGTTCCTTCGCGACCATACACATCTTCGAGACGCACGACATCGTCGAGCTCGGGAGTCGACACTTCGATGACGTCGACATCGGTCACGGCGATCATGCGGTGGATGGTGCCTGGCTGAACGTGAAAAACGTCGCCCTTGATCATGCGACGTCGCTCGACTGCTTCGGTCGGTCCGAGTTCGAGTTCCATCTCGCCGGACTGAATGAGGAGTGTCTCTTCCTTGACGCGGTGGTACTGACGAGACAATCGATGTCCTGCCTGAATGTGCAGCAGTTTGCCCACGTAGCGGGGTGTCTCGGCCCAGATGAGTTCGTGTCCCCACGGCTTGTCGACTCGGCGCATGCTGCGTGATTATCACGAGCGGGCGACTGAAGCAGCGGAAGGAGAAAAGTCGCGAATGGAAGAGCGGCTGCAGAAAATCATCGCCCGATCGGGGCTTACGTCTCGGCGCGCAGCAGAGGACTTGATCACGGCTGGTCGTGTGCGTGTCAACGGACGCGTCATGACCGAGCTGGGCGCGAAGGCGGATCCTCGCAACGATCGCATCGAGGTGGACGGGACGCGGATCGTCGCCGAGAACCTCGTGTACCTCGTCCTGCACAAACCGAAGAACGTCGTCTCGACGCTCAGCGATCCCGAAGGACGACCTACGGTCGGCGAGTACGTGCGCGGAATCGGTGCACGAGTTTACCCGATTGGAAGGCTCGACTTTGCCACCAGCGGCGTTCTTTTGTTCACCAACGATGGCGACTTTTCGAACGGCCTGCTTCATCCAAAAGGTGGCGTGCCCAAGACGTACATCGTGAAAGTTCACGGCGTCATGGATGAAGACGACGCGATGGTGTGGCGCCAAGGCGTCGAGCTGGACGATGGCAAGACGCTGCCTGCCGGAGTGCGCATCCTTCGCCACGAAGGCGACAAGACGTGGCTCGAAATCACCTTGCGCGAGGGACGCAATCAGCAGATTCGTCGCATGGGCGAAGCGACTCGATTTCCGGTCATGCGTTTGGCCCGCACGACGTTCGCTGGTGTCACGTCCGAAGATCTCTTGCCGGGCAAGTGGCGGTTTCTGAGCGTCGACGAGCTGATGGAGATTCGCAAACAGTTCGGCGTGCCGAAGCGAGTTCGATCTGCATCGGCGCAAGGTGACTCCGCGCGTTCGCCAAAGCGTCCGCGTCCGCCCGCGCGTCCGCGAGCAGAGGCATCAGAGGAACCGCGACCGCGACGTGCGACTCAAGGTGACACCCCGCGTCCGCCCAAGCGCCCGCGTGCACCCGCGCGTCCGCGAACAGAGGCATCAGAGGAACCGCGACGAGCGCCTCACGCGGGAGCACCTCGCACTTCGAGTGATGAGCAACGACCGCGACGAGCGCCTCACGCGGGAGCACCTCGCACTTCGAGTGATGAGCAACGACCGCGACGAGCGCCTCACGCGGGAGCAACACGCACATCGAGTGATGAGCAACGACCGCGACGAGCGCCTCACGCGGGAGCAACACGCGCATCGAGTGATGAGCAACGACCACGACGAGCGCCTCACGCGGGAGCAACACGCGCATCGAGTGATGAGCAACGACCGCGACGAGCGCCTCACGCGGGAGCAACACGCACATCGAGTGATGAGCAACGACCGCGACGAGCGCCTCACGCGGGAGCAACACGCGCATCGAGTGATGAGCAACGACCACGACGAGCGCCTCACGCGGGAGCAACACGCGCATCGAGTGATGAGCAACGACCGCGACGAGCGCCTCACGCGGGAGCAACACGCACGTCGAGTGATGAGCAACGACCGCGACGAGCGCCTGCACCTGGTCAGGCACAGCGTCCAAGCGGCCCTCGCACACGCAAAGACCGCCCCTAAACACCTCCCCGCCTCTCTCCAACTTCGCGTCGTAGAGAGAGGCTGGGCGTGCACTCAGAGCTGCGAAAAACGCCCCGTGCGGAACGACGCTTCGAGCAATTGCGCGACGCGTTTTTCAAGCTCGCGTGCTCGCGGATCGGTGACCGCAGCGAGCGCGGTTTTGATCTCGCCGAGCGCCTTGAGCTGGCTGAAGAGCTGCACGTCGCCAAGAGCTGCACCGCCCGTGAGCAGTTGCCTGATGCGATCGATCTCTGCCGCAAGTGCATCGACACCGACGCCCAGAGCTCCCACTCGCCGACGGTCGGGATGTTCCCGGAAAAACGCCTCGAGAACCGGCTGCACAACGCCTTCCAAGATGGCTGCTTGATCTTGGTTGTTCCAAATATGTTTGAGCACAAAGAAATCGCTCGCATCCGTCTGTGAGCGCCCATCGAGATAGGCACTCGCAGCGAAGAGCTTGAGCATCTTCACGACGCGACGATCGGACAGCGAGACGCCTTCGGCGCGGATCTGAAAAACGATGCCTTTGTAGGCCGACAAGAAGCTGTCGGAGAAGTTCATCCTTCCGCCGAAGCTTTTGCCCAAATCAGCGAGTTCGCGAGCAGCAACCACTGGCCGTACAGCTTCACCAGACATCTGCCGAATCTCGTGCTGGATGCCGCGCTGAAGCAGTTCGCTGAAGTGATACGCGTCGAGGTTGTCCGAGTGCACGCGCAGGAGGAAGCGATCGAAGATTGCGTTGAGCGTCTCGTCGCCGGGCACTTCGTTCGATGCCGCGAAGACGCTGATGAGCGGGCAGCGCATGACCTTGCCACCGCTCGTGAACCTGCGTTCGTTGAGCAGCGTGAGCAGCGCGTTGAGGATGGCGCTGTTGGCCTTGAACACTTCGTCGAGGAAGACCACTTCGGCTTCCGGCAACATGCCTTGCGTGTTGCGCCGGTACGTGCCTTCGCGAAACGCGACGATGTCGACGGGTCCGAAGATCTCGTTTGGCTCGGTGAAGCGCGTGAGCAGGTACTCGAAGTACTGAGCCTGCATGAGCTCGGCGAGCGAGCGGATGAGGGCACTCTTCGCGGTGCCTGGCGGGCCGAGCAGCACGCAGTGCTCGCCTGCAACGACAGAGATCAACAGCAGACGAATGATTTCGTCTTTGCCCAGAAATTGTCGTTCGAGAGTGCTTGCGAGCTGCTTGAGTCGCTCGTGAAGGGGCGCGGACATCGCAGACGGATGCGTATCACAACGCGAAGTTTACCGGCCGCGTTTGTGCGGGACGTGGCCTAGGCAAGCAAAAGTTTGGACGTCAAATGAAAAAACCCGACCTTGTTGGGGCCGGGTCTTTTCCCCTCTCCAGGGGTCTTTTTCTCCTCTCCACATTATGGAGAGGAGCTGGGGTGAGGCGCGGAGCGGGAGACGGGATTTGAACCCGCGACGTCAACCTTGGCAAGGTTGCACTCTACCACTGAGTTACTCCCGCGAGGACTTTGGTCAGGTTTGCCCTGAGTACGTCAGGACAATCCTTACGAAGACCTTGCTGCGGTCAGAGACGATGTCGCCAACCGCGAGGCCCATTCCTAGTAGCGCTTGTTGAAACTGTCAAGGGCTGCGTCCTAGGCAGTTGCCTCTTTGAATTCCAGGAGTATCTTGTTTGAGCCGCTGCATCGGACGGCCCGGCTGGAGCAAGCTCCAGGGGGCTTTCATGGGGGATGCAGACTTGGTGGAGCG
>CAZETM010000813.1:0-4566 GCA_964514885.1 uncultured Polyangium sp.
CATTCTCGGCATCGGGCACTCAAAAGTTCACCCTCAATCTGGGCGTGGGAGGAGCTGTCGAAGTATTTGCAGTCACCGCCGATACTGACAGCAATTCTTATGTCGCCGGAAGGTATTGGGGCGGCCCTGATCTCGGCGGCGGAGTCAAGCCGCCCCCCGTCGCGCAAAACCAATGGGAGGGCTTCGTTGCATCGTACACGAGCACGGGTACAACTCGCTGGGTAACCGCTATCCAAGGACCGGGCTCTCAATCGGTTCGAGCCATGGCAATGGGAGCGGGTGATCCCATCATTGCGATGACGTTCACTGGCACCACTATCGTCAAAACGCCTAGTGGAGAGAAATCGTACGACGCCAACACGACTCCGGATGTATTGCTCGCGCGCCTCGATGCTGCAACCGGGAGCATCAAGTGGAGCCACCAAATACCTTGCGACAACGAGGTCGCGATCGGAGGCATTGCTGCCGATTCGACCAAAGTTGCGCTCACGGGCTATTTCAAAGGCACATTGCAACCCGGGGGACCAACCTACCAGAACGCGGACACGCTCGATCCTTCGAATGGGTTTGTCGCGACATATTCGACCAATGACGGTGGATTCCAGAAGAGTACCGACTTTTCCGCAGGAGGCGTCCAAGAACCTCATGGCGTAGCGATTGACTCGTTCGGCGATATCGTCATCACCGGCGAGTTCTCGAATATGCTCCCCATCACGCAAGTGGCTGCACCAACCAATGGCAACCTGATCAATCGGGACGTATTCGTCGTGAAACTCGACAGCAACCTCAATGGTCGCTGGGGCAGGAGGTTCGGCGATCCCGCGGTTCAATCCGGACTTGCCGTCACCATTGGAACAAGCACCGGGCACGTATTCGCAGGAGGCGGGTTCCAAGGCAAGCTCACCGGGATCATGCCCGAGCTGACCAGTACGAACACAATGACGTCCGACGCCTTCATCATCGAGCTATCGAACTAATCATTGGGGCTTTCCGACACCCAACGGAGCAAACACATGAAATATCGTTACTCTTCTTGGCTTGCGTTTTCCTTCGCCGGCACATTCGTTGTTGCGTCTGGCTGCGCCTACACGCCTCCGGAAGCCACCAATAATACCGGCGGACAAGGCGGCGCTGGACAAGGCGGCGGAGGTATGGGCAATGGCGGTGGAGGTGGAACCGCCGGTGCCGGAGGTATGGGCAATGGCGGTGGAGGTGGAGGTGGAAGTGGACCCGCTGGCGCTGGCGGACAAGGTGGTCAGGGCGGGAGTCCGACGTGCAACGAAAACAACGCGCGAGCTTGTTACCTTGGCCCCCCCGGAGTCGAAGGCATTGGCGAATGCGAGCCTGGCAATCAAGTGTGCGTGGGTGGTGCTTGGGACGAATGCAAAGGGTCGGTTTGGCCGAGCGCAGAAGCATGTTCGTCAGGTGCCGATAACAATTGCGATGGTTTTACCGGATGTACGGGTTCACCCATCAAAGCCGTGTCCATGGGAACATCAATGGACGATGCGGTTTTAGCGCTTGCCACGGGAGCTGGCGCCAACGAATTCGATGGGATCGTCTACGCGGTCGGCGTTCAATCTTCCACAGGCTGGACGACGGATCCGCCAATCAACGGTAAGGTGCTCTTCTCGTTGCGAAAACCAGGTGGAAACGTAGATGATTGGGCGACCAAGTTCGTCCTGAGCGGCGCAGCAGCATTCGCCTATGGCAGCGGGGTAGCCGTTACCTCGGCGCAACACGTCGTCGTAGGCGGTGTCTATGCCAATGGGACGCTCGAGATTGGCGGCCAAATGCTCGAGAATGTGACCAGCAAACGCGGATTCTTGGCCAAATTTGCACCGAATGGCAGCGTGACTTTCGCCAAGCAATTCGGATCGGGCGGCACCATTGAAGTTCGCTCGGTGGCAACCGATCCAGCCGGCAACATTTACGTGGTCGGGGATTATTCGGGCACGCCGAGCTTCGATAACATTCCGCTCGGCACCAGCGACGGCCGAGACGGATTCGTGGCGGCATTCTCGAGCGTCGGGTCCAGGCTTTGGGCGATCAACTTCGACGGATCCAGCGATCAAAGCGTCATCGACGTCGCAACCACCACCGGCGGAGACGTCTTCGTGGCCGTGCGATTCGCGGGCACCATGAATGTTCCTAGCAGTGGCGCGGGAAACGATGTGGTGGTCACTTCCGACGGCGCTGCGGACGGCTTGCTCGCCAAGCTCAGTCCAGAATTCGGTCATGTCTTGTGGACCCAACACTTCGGCGGCGCAGGCGACCTATACATCGGAGGTCTTGCAGCCTCTTCGAAGAATGTCGCCATCGTCGGAGGCTTCCGAGGTGACTTGAATATCAATGGATTTCTGCAACCGAATCCAGAACAGTCTCTTGCGTGGGACGGGTTCGTAGCCCAATACGATCTCAATGGCGCGTACGCCAATCACCTGACCATCAATGGCTTGGGCACCCAGGCACCTCACGCGGTCGCGTACGACGCGTACGGAGATCTCGTCATTACGGGCGGATTCTCGAATGCCATTGCGCTGAACAATGGACAAACCATTAGCACGAGCGGCCCATCCGATAACGATGCATTCGCAGTCAAGCTTAGTCCCGATCTGAAAGCCTTATGGGGCAAACAGTTCGGAGACACTCCAACTCCACAAATCTCCATGGCCGTCGGCATTGGATCCACCACGGGTCACGTCTTTTTCGGCGGAGCATATCAGGGCCAGTTGACTGGGTTCAACAATGGCCCCACGAGCACCGGCGGCTTCGACTCCTTCGTGGGGCAACTCTCCAACTAAATCCAAGCAATGCGCACCTGGTTTGGGCATCCAGTCGTTCGATTGGCGGTTCGCGGCGTCGCGCTCATTGCGTGCGCCGCGACCGTGCCTCGTTGCATAAGTCATGGGAGTGCGGTTGGAAGCTACGAGGGCCATGGCTGGGCCTACTCGGCACTGGCGCCTGAAGTGCAAGCCTATGTGCAATCAGGCGTCGCGGCTTCGGCCTTTTTTACAGGGAGTCCACGATTCGACGGCGAATGGGCTTTCGGCACGTTTACCATGGCCGCCATTGGATTGGGTCACGTGGCGCTCGAATACCCTGCCCGCGCGCCCGAATACATTCCCACCATGGAAAAATGCGCCGAAGCGCTCACATCCGCCGAGACAAACGCGTTTGGCTCGTCCGCGTGGGGCAACTTTGGCTTCGATGGTTTGCCGGCAGGTGAAGGTCATGCGTACCTCGGCTATTCGAACCTTGCCTTGTCGATGCTTCGACTGCTGCACCCCAATACGCGTTTTGCCAAACTTCACGACGACTTGACCGAAGCCCTTGCCCTACGATTGTCGAAATCTCCGCACGCCCTTTTCGAAACTTATCCAAGCGAAGCGTATCCCGCCGACGTATCCATGGTCGCAGGATCGATTGCGCTGCACGATTGTGCCACCGGCGCTCCCGAACGACCTTGGTGGCCGGCGTGGAAAAAAGCATTATCGACTTGGATCGATCCCGCTTCGGGTTTGCTTTATCAAGCGGGCAATGCAAATAGTGGCCAGCCCATGGCGCCTCCCCGTTCTTCCGGAACGGCACTGGCAGCGTTTGCTCTGTCCTTTGTGGACAAACCACTTTCCAAAAAACTGTTTGGCGGTTTGTCCCGCGCCCGAGAACACTTCCTCGGGTTTGGCGGGATTAACGAATACCCTCGTGATTACGATGGCCAGGGCGATATCGATTCCGGCCCCGTCGTTCTTGGCCTCAGTGTATCCGCGACGGGTTTTACGCTCGCTTCGGCCAAACTACACGGCGATCGACAGCTCTTTTTACAGCTTCATCGCACGGCGGATTTCTGGGGTGTTCCCGTAAAACACAACCAGGGCGCTCGTTACATGAGCGGAGGACCGATCGGCAATTCCATTTTGTTGGCAATGACGACCGCCACTTGGAAATGGGAAAACCTTTGCAAAAAACGGCAGGCTCCGTGAGCAATTCATCTCCACCCATCCGTTTATCCAGAAAAACCTCGAGCTTCCCCCGACGAACCATCCTTTTTGCCGTGGCACTCACCATCGTGCATTTATGCGCGGCGTATCTGCTCGATGCTTTGGGCCTGGTCGAAGGACTTCTCTCCCCGAACGGCGGAAGGCTCTTGCTCTTGCTGCCACTCGCGATCTTCTTTTACGCAGTGCGCCTCGTCTTGTACTTCGTCGTCCCGGGCCTCGTGGTCGGTGCGCTCATCCTTTGGATCGTGGATCGCTCACGCCAAGCGCCTGACGCATCCGCATCTTAGAGCGCCCCGCAAATGCGCCGCTTTCTCGCAGTCGCCGAGCCATTCGAGCTACTATCCGTTTCGCCGTGAAACCGAACTCGAAGCTGCGCACAACCACGACGGTACAAGCTCGCTCGGTAACCATTGATCGTCCCGATGACGATCCGCAGCGCTTCGTCGAAACGACGCCAGCCCCGCCGCCATCGGAAGCAGTCGCGTCCGCCACCGATGCCGCGGTCAATGTTCCGCTGCCTCAAGTCGGCGACGTCGTAGGCAACGTCTATCGGCTCACGCGGCTT
>CAZETM010000814.1:0-4551 GCA_964514885.1 uncultured Polyangium sp.
GGACCTCCACCGCCCGCGCCCGTCGAGCCAGTGCCGGCACCGGTCGTCCCCCCGGGCGGAGGACCTTCGCCGGGGTCATATCCACCAATGCCATCGGGCGGTGGGTATTGGTTCAAATCGTCGCCCGAGCACGACGCTGCACCTAATACGGGCAAGGCCAAAAGGGCCGATAGGGAAAGAATGGTCGTAGTTTTGGAGAAGCTCATCGCACGCACGTCAGGGTGAAGGGTTATGGCAAGCGCTTCCCGATGGGAGAAGCACGCGAAACGACAAATCGCCCAGCGCTACGGAGCCACCATTCGGGCCGATATCGAATGTCTCGCCGGAGAAGACATCGACGTATTGACCAGCCGGCGCAGCGCCAGCGGGTATGGGCACGGCAGTATTCTTTCGAGCAAAAAAGACGAGGACTGGATCGCCATCACCTGCGTCGCGCGCATATGCATACACATCGGGTCCGACCACGACAGGCAACCGTTCGCCTTTGCGTAATGCAGCAGAACAACGACGCAATCGTCCCAAACGCTGCACGACCGCTCGCACACTGTCTTGCAATGGCGTAATGGCCGACTCGTCCGGCATCACTCGGCGTGAATCCGGATCGCCAGCACCGGCCATGGCCAATTCATCACCTTGATAAAGAACGGGCAATCCAGGAAGCGTAAGAATGAACGTCAGCGCCATTTTCGCCCGCGCATACACTGCGGGATCAATCGGCTGCACAGGCGGCGCGTTCCAAGGATCATTTCCTGCATTACCAACGGCTTCGGAAATGAATCGTGACGTGTCGTGATTATCGATCATCCGGCCCAACATCGATCCCGAGCCAGCCAGAGCGGCGTCATTGGTAATCAACGTTTCTTCGAGCGCAGAGAAACCTTGACGGTCGGCCGCGAAAACATCTCGAATCGTCCACATGAGCGGAAAGTCGAATGCCGACGACAAACCATGTTCACCCAAATAATACCGAATCGATTCGATCCCGCCCGTACCCGCTCCGGTATACACTTCGCCAAGCGAAAACGTGGCTTCTTTTCCCGCGACGTTCCTGCGCAATGCATTCGTGATTCGGCGCGTAGCTGCTCGCGGCATCATCGGCACGGCATCGATACGCACGCCATCGGCATCGAATTCATTCATCCAATACAACGAATCGTCGATTTGCGCGCGCATCGCATCCGGATGCTGAAATCGCACATCGGGCATATAAGGGCTAAACCAGCAGGTGCCTAGTTTTTCGCCCCAACCACAACCAGAATTGCCACATATGCATCCGTCGGGGCCATCATTGAACCAGCCAGCATTGCGATGAGCTTTGTACCGCTCATTGCGATCGTATACGTGATTCGGAACGAGATCTAAAATGATGCGAATCCCGTGTCGATGAGCTTCGGCCATCAAGTCTCGAAGGGCCGCTTCGCCACCAATACGTGGTTCTACGCCGCGTGACTCGAGCGGCCAATACCCGTGGTACGATTCATACAGCCGCCCGTCTCGGCCTTCGCGAAGTTCCGTCGGATTCGTGTAAACAGGCGAAATCCATATCGCGCCAACCCCGAGCGCGTCGAAGGTGCCTTTTTCGATTTCTGCTCGGACACCGTCGAGCGTCCCGCCCGCACGCGAGCCAGGCGTGGACGGAGGTGACAACGTTTTACCTCCATCGCCGCGAAATCGATCAATCATGAGGTGATACAAAATTCCATCGCCCCACGCTTCTTGCGCCGGATCAACCCAAGCGACCGCAATCGCAGGCAATGCTGCTTTGCCGCTTTCATCTTCAGCTCGAAGCGTAAAAGAATGCTTGCCACGCGAAAGGCCCGATGCAACGACGGTAAACGAGCCATCGGTCGCGAACGCGTTCCGCGGGATCACCGAAATGCCCCCCGAAAGATCGGCGCGTAATGAGCGCGAATCGAATGGCGGCCCTTCCGTCGAGGCTAAGAATACGCCCTCGATCGTGACTTCGCCGTCTCGAGCGTCGACACGATCAATACGCAACGCCGGCACCGAGCAATCCTCGACAATGGCCAGCGATACTTCTTCTTCGCCATGAAATGTCGTCAACGCATTCAGCGGATCGATTTCACGCTTGCCATCGCGAATGATGCGATATCCATACTCGCCAGGCGCTAGCGTCAACGGACGAATAAACCAGCCGTCATCACGCTTTTCGAGCGCTTCGGCTTCGCCCCAGCCGTTCCAGCTTCCTTCGACCCGAATGTCGCTGCCGCTACCCGCTTCGGCCCAAATGACCGTAGTGCATTCACGACGCGGAGGCTCGACACCGCCACACCCAATCGTAGTGATGGTCGTGATGGTCGTGATGGTCGCCCCGAGCAACAACCCCCAGCCATGAAGAAAGCGTAATCTCTGCATGACCGTTCGATAGGCATTAGCACACCTTATCGGCAGCCGTCATGCATCGATTGTTTGGGGGACCAAAAAATTGGCGATGAATCGACTAGGTTCAGTGTCGTTTACTCAGTTACTCGTTTACTCAGTGCGCTGAATGATGTGAAACCCGTAGGGCGTTTCGACGAGATCACTGATGGCGCGCACTTCGAGCTGAAATGCCCCGTCGGAGAATGTCTTGACCATCGCGCCACGCTCGAAAACGCCAAGATCTCCGGATCGTTCCGCCGCTCCGGGCTCGTCCGAGCACTCGCCCACGACCGCTTCCCACGCCGCTCCAGAACGTAATGCCCCGAGGCACTCTTCAGCTCGCTTGCGCGCTTCCTCTCGCGTGCGCGTGACAGTCTCCGGCTTCGACATCGACTTCGCATGCATGACGAGGATGTGGCGGGCGCCAATTCTCGTCGGCATCCTGGCCAGTCGCACACGCTCGCGTTCCTCGGCCTCTTCACGTTCCGCTGCGCGCATAGGGCCGATCGTGGCCAAACCTCCCCCAACCCACTCGGGCCCCGTAGCCAAGGTGGTGCACGCCGAACAGGCAATGGCCAGGAGAAACACGAGCGGCGTCTTTGCCATGCGCGGGAAAGTGGACCAAGGCCGCTCATCACGCAAGTAAAACCCGAGGATCGACGCTGCTCGCGACACATGCACGAAGTACGATGCGTGCATGGCGCTGCTCGACGTGGTGCTCGGATACGACTGCAACCTAGCGTGCACGTACTGCACGATCACGCCAGAGATGCGACTACGAGCGCTGTCGACGGAACGAGTGGCGCGAGAAATCGATCGCGCCGCGACTCGAGGCTTTCGCGAAGTGGCGTTCACCGGCGGCGAGCCGACGATCCGAAATGATCTGGGAACACTGGTGAAATACGCAAAAAAACGCGGGTTCGTCGACGTGAAAATCGCGTCGAACGGTTTGCGTTACGCGCATGCGCCGTACCTGGAGATGCTCGCAAGCGCGGGCGTGAATCAGTTTCACGTGTCGATGCACGCGTTCGAAGACGCCAACTACGATCAGACCGTGCAACGCGAAGGAAGCTCAGTTCTACGGCGACAAGCGATCGCAAATCTGGTCGAGCGACACCTAAATCCAGTGGCCGATCTGATTCTGAAAGAAGACACGTACCGAGACGTACGCGTTTGGGTGCTCGCGCTCGCGGCACAAGGCGTGAAGCAGTTTCGGTTGTGGCTCGTGTCGCTGACGGATGCGAACGCGCAAAATACGCATCAGTTGCCGAAGATTTCGCTCGTCGCCGAGAAGGTGCGTGAAGCGCTGGACGTGGGACGAAGCGAAGGACTGGACGTGCGGTCGCTGCACATCCCGCGCTGCTTTTTGCCAGGGTACGAAAATCACGTGTTTCACCCCGGGGCAGATCTAGTGACCGTGGTGACGCCGGACGATGTGTTTGACTTGAAAAACTCGCGACTGTCCGGCGGGATCAAGCCGACGAATTGTTTGAGCTGCAAGTTTTTTGAGGTTTGTCCGGGCCTACGTGCTGACTACGTGGCGCTACATGGAGACACGGAGCCTCGAGCGGTCGTTGGTGCGTGATGCGCCCGGACAAACTCGCGATCAAGGTTTGTCGTGATGACCGTCTTCGTGGGGACCACCGCCACAAAGGTCGAGATCATCGAGGCCCGCGAGCACGGAGAGCTGCACGGGATGATACGGCGGACGGGGCGTGATGGGTTTGTCCACGTCACCACCTCGCTCCTGAACGAGGCGCGCGCAGAGGGCCAAGCACCACTTGCCCTGACAGAAGCCGGTGCCAAAACCGGTGTATCGCTTGACAGATTCGATGTCGCGATAACCACGCTCCATCGCGGCATCTAGCTCGTGCAGCGTGACGTCTTCACAACGACAAACGAGGGTTTTCATGGGCGGGTCTCGGAGAGCATCGTAGAGACTTCTTTCGTTCGTCCCAAGGTGGTTGGCATCTGGTGGATCCGTAGGGTATACGGAGCCCATGCCGCAAAAGCCGATTGTCCGTTTGCATCAAAAAGCCCGTCAAACCCGCCGCCTCGCCGTGTGGCGCGCCAAGCAAGCTGCTCAGCAAGCTCAGCAAGCGCAGAACGCCGCACCGCCGGCGAAGCCCGCGAGCTCATGCTGCAGAGAACTGCTCCAAAACCCGCAGC
>CAZETM010000815.1:0-4550 GCA_964514885.1 uncultured Polyangium sp.
GGCGTGGCGCCACCCGAGGCACCGAAGGAAGTCGCGCCACCGCCGCAACAACAGGTGCGCGTGGCAGGCACTGTACAGCCGGTTTCCATGCAAGCCGAACAAGATGAACTTGCCGCAGCACTCGCCGAGCTCGAAGCAGAAGAGCAACGCGAACAGGCGCGGATGAAGCGTTAGGCCAGGCGGTAAAACATGAGCGAAGCGGGCACGACGAGCACAGGACCGAAACGGTCATCCGAGCGCGGGGCGTCTGCCCCTTCAACGGCGCTCACGCCGGACGGACAAGACAAACCAGTCTACGCCGAAGAGCTCGATGCACTTCTTGCACGTCTCGGTGCAAGCTCGAGCGCAGGTCTCGACGAAAGCGAAGCGACTGCGCGTATCGAGAAGTACGGCAAGAACAAGCTTCCGGAACCTGCGCGAAAAAGCACCCTTCGGCGACTGCTCGAACAGTTCGCCAATCCGCTCGTCCTGACGCTGCTTGCAGCCGCAGCGATCGCCGTCGTCGTAGGACTGATGGACACGTCGGGTGAACACGGTTTCTTGGGCCGTTTCGGCGATGCGATCGCGATTCTGCTCATCGTTGTTTTGAACGCGTTCCTTGGGTATTACCAAGAACGACGAGCCGAAGCCGCGCTCGAAGCGCTCCAAAAGCTGAGTGCTCCGTCGGCGCGCGTGCGTCGCGGAGGCAAAGTCAGAATCATCGCGGCCGAAGAGGTCGTGCCGGGTGATTTGCTCGAGCTGGAGGCGGGCGATGCGATCGCCGCTGATGCGCGGCTCGTACAGACGATCGATCTGGCGACTGAAGAAGCCGCGCTGACGGGCGAAAGCACGGCGTGTACGAAGGATGCGCTCGCTCCGGTAGCGAGTGACGCACCGCTCGGCGATCGCGGGAACATGGTCTTCACTGGAACGACCATCGTGCGCGGCAAAGCGCGTGCAGTCATCACGAGCACGGGCTCGAAGACCGAGCTGGGCAAGATCGGCGAGATGATCAATTCGGTCGGCGATCAGAAGACGCCGCTCGAAGAACGTCTCGATGCGTTTGGATCGACAATCCTTCGCGTGTGTTTGCTGCTCTCAGCCGTGCTGCTTGGTTGGGGTTTCTTGCGCGGAGGGCGGCCGTGGCACGAGCTTCTGCTCGAAGCGGTCAGTCTTGCTGTCGCTGCCATTCCGGAAGGTTTGCCCGCGATCACGACGATCACGCTGGCGCTCGGGATGCAACGCATGGCGCGTCGCGGAGCCATCGTGCGCAAGCTCCCGGCGGTCGAAACGCTTGGTGCTGCAACGGTTATTGCTTCCGACAAGACCGGCACGCTGACGCAGAACGAGATGACCGTACGTGCCGTCTACACAGGCGGAAAACGATACAAGGTCACTGGCGAAGGATACGACCCGAGCGGTTCGTTCGTGACTGAAGCAAACGAGACGGTTGAGATCGACAAACTCCCGGCTCCGCTTTCGTACACACTGGCAACGGCAGCGCTCTGCAACAACGCGCACCTCGAACAGAACCTCGATACGAAGCAGTGGCACATCGTTGGAGATCCAACGGAAGGCGCACTGCTCGCCGTGGCGGCCAAAGGCAACTTGCCTCGCGAGTCGATCGCTCCGTCGCATCAGTTCGTTCACGAGCTGCCATTCGACAGTGATCGCAAGCGCATGACGGTCATCACGCGTGACAAGGACGGGCGCGAGATCGCACACGTGAAGGGCAGCGCAGATGTGCTGCTACCGCTGTGTGTGAAGTTCTCCGACGACGACGGCGTGCGCGGATTGACTGATGAGGATCGCGAAGCGATCACGGCGGAAGCCGATCGCATGAGTTCGCAAGCGCTCCGGGTGCTCGCGATCTGTCGTCGCGTACGCAAGGGCGGACAAACCAACGAGGACGATGTCGAGCGAGAGCTGACGTTCCTCGGTTTGGTCGGCATGATGGACCCGCCTCGCGCGGGCGTAAAAGAAGCCGTCGCGACGTGCAAACTCGCTGGCATTCGCGCGGTCATGATCACTGGCGATCACAAGCTCACGGCCACTGCGATCGCGCAGGAGATCGGCCTGTGGGAAGAAGGTGACGAAGTGATCACGGGCAGCGAGCTGACGAAGATCGACGACGCAGAGCTGGTGCGACGAGTCGACAAGTTGCGAGTGTTTGCCCGGACAACCGCTGAGCAAAAGCTGCGGATCGTGCGTGCTTTCAAGACGAAGGGACACGTCGTAGCGATGACGGGCGACGGCGTGAACGACGCGCCGGCGCTGCGTGAAGCGCACATCGGTGTGGCGATGGGCAAAGCAGGAACCGACGTGGCTCGCCAAGCGGGCGATCTGATCCTCGCCGATGACAACTTCGCCACGATCGTCGATGCCGTGAGCGAAGGCCGTGCGATCTACGCCAACATCAAGAAATTCATCTTCTTCTTGCTGTCGTCGAACATGGGTTTGCTCGTGGCAGTGTTTGTCGTTTCGTTCGTGGGTAAATGGCCGCCACTCACGCCGCTCATGATCTTGTGGATCAACCTGGTCACGAACGGATTACCCGCGTTGGCACTTGGTATCGATCCACCGGATCCGGGTCTGATGCGCGACCAACCGCGCAGCACGACGGAAGGATTGCTCGGCCGTCGCGACTATCTCGGCATTCTCTACGTCGGCGGCATCATGGGTGCTGCGGCCGTGATGCTCTACGCCATCTCGCCACAAACCGAAGATGGCCTCTTGCAAACGCGCGCCCTGGCCTTCTCGGTGCTCGCGCTCTCGCCGTTGTTCCACGCGTGGAGTTGTCGCAGCCCGAGCCAATCGCTCTTCTCCTCGCGTCCGCTCGTGAGCTGGCCGCTCGTACTGGCCTGTGCAACGAGCGCTGCCATTCACTTCGTGGCGATCCTGGTTCCCAGCCTGCGCCCGGTGTTCCGCACCTACATGATGGACGCCAACGAGTGGATGATTCTGCTGGGCCTTTCGGCGCTCGTGGTACCCGCGGTGGAAATTGCCAAAGCCATCGATCGATCCCTACGCAAGGCTCGCGCGTCGGCCTGAGCTCTCCGCTTACCACCTAGAAATTCGTGAACATATGCCGCATGGTTTCGTCCATCGCGCGCCTATGATCCGCACCTTCCGCACCAGCTCCATCGTTGCTCTTGCCGCTGCCGCGGGAGCGTTTTTCTCCACTGATCCTGCTGTTGCGGCAGGGTCGCCCATCAAAGCTGCTTTGGTCGAAACGTCGTCGATCAAGATCGACGGAATTCCCAAAGAGTGGCCGGCGCTCATGGCCCTCGGTCACACGTCGAAAGGCGCACCATCCAAAGCGGATTTGCAGGCACAAGCCGCCATCTCGTACGACGCATCGAACATCTACATCGGAGCCGATGTCACCGACGACGTGCTTCGCGGAGGCGGCGATTACCTCTCGATCGTGATCGGCTTTCCCGGCGGCGCCGTTCACGAAGTGCAGCTTTTTCCGGGCGAGCCAGGCAAGTCGGCGGCCGCTGCGAAGACCAAAGAAGGCAAAACCATCGCGGGCGCAAAGGTGATCGAAGCGCCTCGGAGTGGTGGCTGGACGCTCGAAGCAAGCATTCCTTGGTCAGCGTTTCCGCCTGCTGCAAGCACACGCGTTGGCCTACGTGGCGCGATGTTCGTGAACGATGCCGATGCCTCGACGAAGGTCGAAGGGATCGTCGGCACAGCTCCTTCAGCCGCGTACGATTCGCTTCCTCCCATCTCGATCGAAAGCGAACAAGCTCTCGGCGAAAGCCTCAAAGCCAAGGGCATCCGCAGCACACCCAAGTTCAACCTGATTGCCGACGTGGCCGGCGATGCGTTGAAAGAACGCGTCATCGTTTTCGATCAGGTGCTCGTGGTCCTCGGTCCGACCTTCCGCAAAGGGACCGAGTTTTTCTGGACAGACCTCGGCGTCGATGCCTCTGCGGGCATGCTTCCTTCGTGCGAGACGCGCGATCTGACGGGCGATGGACAAGCCGAGATCATCCTGCGCAAACGCATCGGAAAACCGAAGAATTACCGCGAGTATTTACAGGTTTTGCAGTTCGGAAAGTCCGACACGCCGACGCAGATCTTCCAGACCGAGATCGGGATCACGACGGACAAAGGCTCGGTCGAGAACGAAGTTCGTTTCGATGCGGATGGCTCGAAGATGGCCATCACGATCAAGCCGGGCAAAGCGAAGAGCTTCGATGCGAGCAACTACGCCGAAGCGCGTGAGATGAACATGGATCCCGTGATCTTGCCCTGGGAGACGATTGCTTCACGCACGTACAAATGGAACGGCAAAGGGTTTGCCAAGTCGGGCGAGGAAAAACAAGAAGCGACCGCCGCGCCAACGGTTGCCTCGACATCACCCGCGAAAGAATCGTTGCAGCCCCAACGATCTGCAGGGCCGAGCACGAGCGAGCTGCTCGACCGGATCTACGCGCAATACAAGAAAGACCGCGGCGTCACGGGCAAACCGCGACTGAGCCTCACCGCGGACGTGACCGGCGACGGCGGTGGCGAATCGCTCCTGCTTCACGATCGGAATCTGGAGTTGTCAGGCAATGGCT
>CAZETM010000816.1:0-4545 GCA_964514885.1 uncultured Polyangium sp.
GGCAGAATCGATGACGCAACCTACCGACCAATAAAGGGCGACCGACGAGAAGGCGACTACCTCATCACGGCAAGCATCAAATCACTCCCAGACGGAAAGAGCAGTGGGCGCCACTTCTTCTACCAACCCGGCGTCTATACCGTCATGCAAGGATGCGAGAAGACGTGGGAGGGAGATACCAGCAAGAGCGCCCATCCATCATCCAACATCATCAGCTTCACCGCGAGCGAGCCAACCGGCGAAAACAAAGCCGCACTCGATTGGGCAGGAGGACCGGGACCCTTAGCCGACCTCATGGGCTTCGGCCTCGACGTCCAAGGAGGACGACAGAAGTGGTACCACTCCAGCGATCCGGTGAACCCCAAGAGACCGCTCGCTTCCTTCGTTGACGCGCAAGCAACATTCGTTACGAAATTCCCAAACGCCGTCTTTACCCCATACGTCCTCCTGCACCTCATCCGAATGGCACGCGAAGGACAAACCGCGAACGAAATCAAGAACGACCCCGCCAACGGCCGCCGACTCCTCCCAGATTGGCAAAGCGTCGCACGATGGACAGGAACCTTCCTGGACCGATACAAACGCCACCCACTCGCCGACGAAGCAGCATACCTACGAGCGGAAGCGCTCCGGACAATCGGACAACACGAAACAGCAACAAAGATCCTCGCGACGTTCGCCGCTGACTACCCGACGAGCGCCTATCGACGACGCGCCGAGAAAATTATGACCTGCCTCGCCGCGAAGACTGCCGTGCAATGGGAGTACCAAACACGTTGGACGACAGCAAGAGGAACAACCGAGCCGAGCGTGCCCTAAGCAGAGATCCCTGTTCGGCGCACGGATATCCCTCGTTTGGTAGGCGTCAAGGAAACGAACGCCGCGTGCGGCTCCGGTCGAGTCAGGCGCCGATCGAAGACGGCTTTCCGCACATCATGACCCGCGATACGCTCCCTTACATGAAACGAAAAGCGAGCACCCCGAAGAAACGTCCGACGAAAGCGAAGCCGCCCGCACCGAAGAGCGTCTCCGCCGATTCGGTCATCGGCGATCTCCACCGTTTGATCGAGGGCAAGGTCTTTGGGTCGGCCGCGGACCTCACGGCTTTTCTCGCCCAATCCCTCGTCGGCGGACGCGTGCCCGAGGTCCGGCCGCGAACGCCCCTTGAGCAAGCCCAAGAACTCGCGAATGCAGCGCTCCACGCGAGAACGATCGAGGAAACCTTTCGGCTCGCCACGCAAGCCCTCACGCTCTCGTGGGACTGCGCTGACGCCCACGCCCTTCTTGCCGACTTCGCACCCACGCCACAGCAAAAACTGCGCGTCCTTGGTGAAGCGGTCGCCGCAGGCGAGCGAGCACTCCCCAAGGCCATCTTCAAACAAGCAGGACACTTCTGGAGCATCCTCGAAACGCGCCCCTACATGCGAGCGCGCGCCGCGTACGCAAAGACCTGCTGGGACATGAGCCGGCGAAAAGAAGCCGCAACGCACTACACCGAACTCTTACGCCTCTGCACCAACGACAACCTCGGCATTCGGTACCTCCTCGTCACCCTCCTGCTCGAACTCGGCGAGAACGGACCCGCCGCCACACTCATGGCCGAGTACGACGAGGACTCCACGTTCTTCGCCTGGAGTCACGCCCTCCTCGCGATCCGCGAAGCAAGCGCGACCGCACCTCGCGCCGTTGCAGCAGCACGCAAGGCCAACCCCCACGTGAGCGGCTATCTCACCGGGATGCGCGCGCTGCCCAAACATCTTCCCGAAGTCTACTCGTGGGGAGACGAGAACGAAGCCGTCATCTACGCCACCGAAGCACGCACCGCATGGACGACGACTCCAGGAGCAATTGACGCCCTCAAAGACACCGAACCAAAGAAGTCCACGACACGCGCGAAACAGAAGAAGAAGTAGACGCGGGAATCGGCGCGGCATCGTCTCCAACATCAGGCGGGTAGTCGCGATACGAAGCAAAAATTGATGACCAAAGCAAATCCTGTCGCGCAAGCCGACGCCCTCCGGGACCCGAGCACTATCGGGGAGTCTGACCCGCGATGGAGAAGCTTCGCCATTTGGGACGAGAAGATAGCGGACTTTCGGCCCCGCACCCTTGCCGAGTTTCACCACAGCATTGACCAGATCACCCTCGTCGGGGCGGTGCCCGACCTCGTGCGCACGCAATTCGAAACCACGAAGAACCTCGCCCTGTACTCCTGGCACGTGTATCGGTTCCAGACCGTCGCGGAAACCCACGCGTACGCCACGCTCGAATACGCGCTGCGAGAACGACTCGGCAAACAGCAGGAAACGCGAGCCACCCTCAGAACACTCATCAAGCGCGCCCTTGGCCACGGCCTCCTCAGGGACAACGACATCCAGCATTTCAGACGGCAAGCCAAAGAACGCGCCCAAGACGGACTCCAGCCACCGCACCGGGACCGCCAGCACCGAGTCAAAGGCCTCCCCGACTACATGACGGACCACCGGAACGAACTCGCCCACGGAGGCGCATCCCTAAACAATCGCGCCACCATCACCCTCACCCTCTGTGCGGACCTCATCAACACGATCTACGCACCGGGAGCACGCCGGAAAGCACACCCGTAACCAGCAAGAATCGTCGAACGCCGCCCAGAAGGAAGGATCTCAAAACGCCATGACTACCGAAAAGGATCTCGGATTTCTCGCAGCACCAATCGGAAATATCGAGAAGATCCTCAGTGTCGACCTCACGACGCTCCCGGTAGGCAAGGTTGATCTTCGCGCTGCGGAGCAACAAAAGGCCTACGTTTGCCAAGGTATTCGCGCGGTTCTTCAGCAGGCTTCGGACGCAGGGCTCGGCCACGATGAAGCAGTCCGCCGCCGGATGCTGAGCGGCATCACCGACCGCATTCGACGGCTGACAGACGCGTGCGAACAACTCAAGAAGCTCTCTCAGGGCACCTCGCTCCACTCCGAACAATTCCCTCGGCAATGCGAACAGCACATCACCGAAATCTCGAATCAACGCGAGAGCATCGACATTGACCCACTCCTCGAACGGCTCGAAATGATCGCCAGGCTTTCTCTCGTCGAACGACGCTCAGAGGCAACCGAAGAGGTGCGACAAGCGGCCGATGCCGCCCGACGCGACGCCAACAACATCGCCAGCAGCAGCAAGGAAGCCATCCAAATTCTCGATCGCTTGCGAAAGGCGCTCGTCGAAATTACAACCTTGAAAGCTCAAAGTAGCTATGCGAATCGAGCCAAGAAACTGCGATGGTCAGAAGGCATCTGGCTCATCGTGATGGTAGGCGGAATCGGCGGCATCGCATACGTCCTCTTCAAGCTCATGGCTGAAAGAATCGACCCCAATAAGGTGGCAGAAGCAGTGGCGATCCTGATTCGGCACCTGCTCCAACTTTCCTTCTACGGCATCATTGCCCGGCTCGCCCTCGTGCGCTACAACACGGAACGGCACCTTCGGCTCGTCTACGAACACCGAGACACCGTCCTGCAACAATATGGCGAAATCGACACAGCACTCCTGGACGATAAAGAAGCGCGCGGACAACTACGCCTCGCGCTCGCGAAGTATCTTTTCACTGATCCCCAGACAGGCCTCATCGACGATCGGGCGGCGCCCGACTTCAACGTGAGCCCAATCATCGCCATCGCCGAGAACGCCACAAAAGCGGCGAAGGGCTGAACCGTCGTTATCAGACTCCGCGTGGTGGGCAAAGATTATCCCGCCTCCTGGCGACGCCGAGTCATTCGCTGACCTCGCAACTGCCTTCCACAGAGAGACAATGCCGAATCCAAGCAACGCCGCAAAGTGCCCATGTGACAGCACGAAGAAAGCGAGAAAGTGTTGCTGGAACTCGAGCGGCTATTGGGATAAACCCGCCGGCTCGATCACGCCGACCGGGCCGAATAGTAACTACGAACACTCACGGTGCGTGGCCCACCAGGATCGCAACTGCTCCCGCAAACTCTCCGGTGAGCATATTCTTTCGGACACCTTGCTTCGCCAACTCGCCACGAAGGGACTCGTTCGAACCGGCGGCCTTGCAAGGCAACCGAAGGAGACGATGGAAATTCTCGGGCGAAACGACTTCAAAAAGAAAATCCTCTGCGCGCGACACAACAGCGCGCTCTCGCCATTGGACACCGAAATCGGCAAACTCAGCAGGACGATCACGCGCTACCACGATGAAATACTGGGACCTCCAAACGACTGGCATACCCAAGAGACTCTCCTATGCGGTGAAGATCTCGAACGTGCACTCCTCAAGACCCTGATCGGCTTCACCGCCTCAAAGAGCTTTCGCTCCTGGAAATACGAAACAGTCTGGACGGACATTCTTTACGGACGCGCCAACTGGCCCTCCGGCGCCGGTCTCTACATCACGACCGCCGGGCCTGACCGGCCGGAACACCACACGTCCGGAATCCGCCTCCTCCTCCAGAAATATCGGGACACGGGAACGCGAGTATTCGAGTTTGAACTGCACGGCGTTCGATTCCAGCTCGTGCTCGACACGCCAAACTCCGATGACCCGGTCGG
>CAZETM010000817.1:0-4535 GCA_964514885.1 uncultured Polyangium sp.
ACAACGCGGTAAATTCGCCCCATTCCGTGGGTCTCGTGATGGTGCGCTTGAAGGCGATGTCAAATTCGCGCGGTAGATACTTGAACAACGCCTCAGGAGGCTCGTGGTCGTCGATGATGGCGCCCTGCATCGACATTTTGCCGACGAGAAACCGGTCCCCGTACCGCTCCCGAATCGCCTTGATGGCCTGACGCATGGTCCACGTCTTGCCCGTCTGTCGCGGACCCCAAATCGTAAAGTAGTGGCCGCCCGGTTCTTCAGGTGTCCCCACGAGCTGTTCGACGCACTGATTCACGAGCTGCCGACGCTCGACACCGAAATTCGCCGCGGATTCGACCGGACCGTACGAAGTGAACCGACGCATGGGGCGCACCGTAGCACGATCCAAAGTGGAAGGGGGAAAGACGAACCCCTCGGACTGACCCGATCCACCCATCGACGTCGGCCGGGTGTGGCGCGTTTCGTTCGTGCGTCGCTGCCATTGCTGGCAAGGCGCTTGTTGGTGAAATGCGATTCAGATCTGTACTTGGCTCAGCCGTTTATTTCTCAGGCAACTCGAAATCGAAGCCATAGTAATGTTTGCCGTCGGTGATCGTGATGGTCATGTTGCCGGACAGCCCTTCCAATTCTTCGGTGCCGGAATCTGGTACGACGCCCAAAATCAAATGAGCCTCGCCGCGATTCATCGTACCGCTGTGTTGCAGCACGAAACTACCTTTACGGCCTTGCAGACTGCCAGTGACTTTTTCCATTGCCACATAACCGGCAGAGCCTTTGACCGATGTCATGAACGCGAGCATTTGGCCCTTGCTGCCGGCATCGAGGTCACCATGAAATATCTTATCGATCAGCATGCGGCCGATGCTGGCTTCTTCGTTCAACGTGGATTGTTGCGGGCTGAGTTTTACGTCAAAAATACCGCTGATGTGCGTGGGCATCGTCATCTCCTGGATGGATTGTAGAAGTCCGCTCGGTTGCTTTCGCAGCAACTATCATCGAGCTGACGACAATACACGGAGTTTCTGTCGCAAGCTTCCAGCCGACGGTTCCAGGTCGTCCGCAGCACGTAGCGTTTGAGCTGCAGAGGGCCCCGGGTCGATTGCAGGAGGTGGGGACGCGCGGAGTCGTTGGCGCAAACCTTGCGGCGCGCACGAACGACGCCTTGATCTTCGCGGCCGGCAACGCCTTCTTGTTGTTTTTGACGAACGACAAGTCGGCCAACTCGGCAACGGGTATGCGACAACAACGAACCAGCTCGTTCCCGGCTCGTTTACGCTCGCCCCTGAGTCGTAATGCAGGCCTTCGCGCCCGCGATGATGTCACTTCAGGGCAAACGCGAGAGATTCTCGAGGAACCGGTAACGCTACAATCCGACGGTGTGCGCGAGATTGTAAGGGTCGAGCAGTCGAGGGAATTCTTTTTCCTGAATGAACCAAAAATCGATGTCGCGCGCGTACTCGAATGCCCTACCAATCGTCAACTGAGCGGGTGGCGGAATCGGATCGTATGGGTCGAGAGCAAGACCATCTGGATAAGCTCCCCGAAGAGCGCCTGCAAGGTGGTACAGGAATTCGTCGTACGCTGGTTGGACTCCCGGCGCAGGGCGGCGAAGAGGCCACGACTGTTCGTGGGGGTCGCAGGCGCAACATACGATCGAGTTCGCGGGTACGTGCTGACCAAAAACTCCGCTATGGCATTGTCCGTAAACGAGGATCTTCAGAGCGAATGACTTGTCGAGGATGGTTTTTATCGTCGTCGGCGTGAGATAACTATTTTTGCCCCACAAACTTATACCGTCTTCGGTGCCGTGATCCGTGACCATCAAGAATGCACGATCGTCTGGTCCAAGTTCAGCGATCCATTCAAGCGCTTCTTTTACGTGTTGCCAACGCGCTGCCAATACTGGTACGACGCGGTCACCGGTGACCCCGGTCAAACGAAGAGGTGCTCCCGATCCCACGCACATTCGAATATCGCTTTCCTGATATCCATGCGTTTCGGTAAGAAGATAAAAATAGGCCGCGATATCATTTCGATAGCGGGGATGGTCGAGGTCGTGGTTGACCCCTCCAGAAAGAAGTAGTGCGCGCTTTTTCACTTTAATGTATGGGTGGAGCGGGAATGAGGCGCACATCGTCCGATGGTGGCCAGCGATGTTTTAGCTCGAGAGGTTCGCCTGCATCCGGTAATAGGAAATAGGTGCACGCATGCGACCAGTTGGCATCGGGTTGCTCGTCGACGAAGAACAGTGAGGCGGAGCCGATTACCCCTTCGAGTCCAGGCAACAATTGGCCGTGTACGTCTCGAAGCCCCTCGAGGAGAATGGGACCTTCCGCAACGAAAACACGATGTGGGGCCTGTACACGAGATCCAAAGAGCTGCCAGAATCGGCGCTGGGTTGCACGCGTCGGGTCCAAAATCCACTGACGACCTTTCGTGCCTTGCGGTGCTTCGAATATCTCCTCGGCAATCGAAACCGTCGAACGTGTCGGCCGATGAAACCATTGGTCCTGTCGATCGGCGGTGAACATATTCGCTTCTTTCAATCGAAATACGTTCTTTGGCTCGACCGTCGAAACCACGATTTCAGAGTGCGTCGTGACGATGAATTGCACATTCGGAAACATGGCCCTCAGCCCCGGAATGACCGTTTCCTGCCAACGAGGATGCAAGTGCGCATCGATCTCGTCCACGAGGCATGTGCCTTCTTGTTCCAGCACGTTTTCGAGGTTGTTCGTCGCTAGACTCATGCGAAAAATCAAATCCGTTACGATGACGAAGACGCTACGAAAACCGTCACTCATCGCTTCGAGTGGAACACGTCCGGTAGGCGTACGAAAAAGAACTTGAAATTGGTCGTCCACCCCTTCGAACGTATAGGGAGCCAGCAGGGTATTCAATGCGTTTCTCAGAATATCCCACGTTGGAAGATCACGACCGTGATCAACTTTTGCCTTCATTCTCCAATTATCAAGATTCACGATCCACTGCTTGAGCCCGTGGGCGCGTGGACGAATCTTGCCGTCGGATAAAATCGTTGGTGCGAGCGCGTTGTCTGCACGGTGCAATACGACATCCTCGATGTTGGGACCGGCCACGCGGTTCGGAGGAACAATGAGTCGATGAACATCAAAAGCGACAATCAGCCCCGTCGATGAGCGAAGAGGCGAGGAAACTGAACGGATCCAGGGCTTGTAGGTTTGGTCGAATTCGTCGTCAGGAGTGACGTCCACATCATCCACGATGGTTCGAGCGGCAAATCGACCACGTGCAGCCTTCAAATTATCGAGCCACGCGATTTCGATACGTGCCTGCGAGGCACCTTGACGAATGTCCTTCGCCCCCAATGACTCCCCGCCAAACTTGCTCCAAAGAGCCGTGAATTCCCCCGAAATCGCCTGAAGCACGGAACTCTTGCCCGAACCGTTGCCCCCAACCAGCACTGCCACGTCCAAAGGAACCTCAAAGTCCTTTTCGTCCGGGTCAGTGAGGTCGAACTGCGCTGTATCGAAACAGCGAAAGTTGTCGAGGACAACACGGCAGAGCTTCATCGCGACCAAGGCTAGCACAAGCAACCCGAGGTTGGGCGAGTAAACATGGCGCTTTTCTCATCAAGCAGACTCCGCGCGCTCCTGGGGTCTCGTTCTCGTTGTTCTCGACCAACGACGAGTCGGCCAACTCGGCAACGGGTCTGCAACAACAACGAACCAGCTCGTTCCTGTCCATGTCTATGTGCAAAACGTAGGGGCGCGATGAATCGCGCGCCTGCATCGCGTTTTCATCTCTGGTGGGTGAGGCGAAGCCTCGTGGAGAGAGGGGCAGGGGTGAGACTCAATTCACGACGACAGGCATCGTCGGCGTTTCCTTTTCGACTTCTTCGAGCGCTTTCGGCGACACGCGCGATTGCAGCTTTGGCGTGTACAGCTCCAGCTCGTCACCGTACACGTAATGCCCAATCTTGCGCAAATCCCCGTACCGCTCGGAAATCAGCGTCCACAATCGATCTCGTACGGCAGCCTCGTCGCTCTTGGTTGTCAGTTCTTTGCGCGCTCCGCTGGGCAGCAAATGTTCGAGCAACCATTCGCTGTCCTGTTGCAACGATTCAATGTCGCTCGATGAAAAGGGATGCAGACCCGCAATCGCCGCGGCATTCTCCGTGTAGACCCGAGCCAGATCCAATCCATCCCGAGCCCGATCGTATTTGCCGTGTCCTTTTCGAATCTGTGCCACGACGTCTTTGTCGAGCTTACCCAGCCGGGCCAAAACCTCCGCCTGATCCAGCATTGGTGTGCGCAAATCAGCGACCCGATTCAATGCCGCTTCGATGCTTCCGTCGCTCTTGCGCCGCGCCACCACTTTGCCACAAGCAAATACGAGCGCGCGGGCCAAGTTTGGCAATTCGACCAGCTCTGCGACAGGCAGCTTGGGCAAATGCGTTTGCACGAATGCGACTTGCTGAACCGAGCCAAGGACGGCTTGAACGCCCAATCTAACATTGACGAGCAAGATGCGCACATCACCTCGAAACGCGCGCA
>CAZETM010000818.1:0-4528 GCA_964514885.1 uncultured Polyangium sp.
TCTCGGATTTGAACAACATTGGCGTGTATTCGCTGATTCGGCGTGACTTCAATACTTGTTTTGGTTTTACCGAAGCCGAAGTGCAGAATCTCATGGAGAAAGCTGGTTTCTCGGACCTCATGCCCGCCATTCGGTCCTACTATGACGGCTATGAATTCGGCATGGTGGAAATCTACAATCCCTGGTCCATCTTGAGTTTTTTGGAAAGCAACGAGGGTAACGTCGTTCCTCATTGGGTCAATACGAGTTCCAATACGTTGATCAAAGAATTATTGCAACATCATGCCTTTGCTGTGCAGGAAGATGTGCGCGCATTGCTGGCGGGCGAGTACATCGAGAAAAACATCGATGAGAACGTCGTGTTTCCGGAGCTCTATGAGAGCACGGAAGCCTTGTGGAATCTCTTGGTGTTTTCAGGGTATCTCAAAGCCGCGCGGCCACGGTCGCCGATGCGTGGTGAAGATCTTCCGCCTTTTCGGCTATCGATTCCCAATCGCGAAGTGGCCGGAGTGTACCGGACGAGCTTTCAGAGTTGGATGAACAAGGCGCTGGTGGGCCAGGGTGGAGCGCTTCGCTCGTTGCTCGAAACGCTGCTGAAAGGCGATGTCCTTGGATTCGAGCGGCAATTGCAAAAGTTTGCAGCGAGTTTGCCTTCGTATCACGACGTCGAAGGGACCGAACCGGAGAAGTTTTACCACGGAATGATGATCGGGCTCTTGGCCGGCTTGGAACCCGATTACGAAGTACGGTCGAATCGAGAATCGGGTAACGGGCGACCGGACGTGTGGATCAAGCCGCGCCGCGAGGGCAAACCGGGTGCGGTACTGGAATTGAAGTCGGCGCGTAAAGGCGAAACGACAATCGAAAAAGCGATGGCCGAAGGCTTGCGGCAACTCGAGGAAAACGATTACGCAGCAGAATTACGCGCAGCGGGTGTCGAGAAGATATCGCAAATGGTGGTGGGCTTCGATGGCAAGCGGGTGATGGTATTGGCGAAAGGAGCCAAGCCCCCGAAAAAGAAGAGCGCCGTGAAGGCCGTGAAGACGGTGGGCGAATCAATTCGGAAAGCTGCGAAGAAAGTGGTCGCCAAGGTGAACAAAGTGAAAACGAAGACGACCAAAACGACGAAACGGTAGGGGTTTTTGGGGGCAACGAGGGCCATGACCGGCCCAGAGGGCGAACGACTCGTCAGGCCCTCGTGAATCGGACCTCCCGCATCGCGATGACGATCCCACTCTGACGGCCCCGAGCACAATTATTTTGCGGAAGGACGTCAAGCTCGCGCCTGACGGCAGTCACGTCTGGAACATTTTGCGTTTCAAATCTTTCAACGAACTGCTAAGATGGGCCGCATCATGCCCCTTTCGCCAGGAAAAATCATCGGCCGATACGTCATCGAGTCCCTGTTGGGTGAAGGAGGCATGGGCGAGGTCTATCGAGCTCGTGATTCGCGGCTCGAACGCGACGTAGCGCTGAAAGTGTTGCGAAACCAAGATGGCGACGACACCAGTGAAGCGTGGGAGCATGGAGTCATGCGCATGCAACGCGAAGCGCAAGCCGTTGCAGCGTTGTCGCATCCGGGCATTGTCGCGATCTATGACATTGGCGAACACGAAGGCGCTCCATTCATCGCCATGGAGCTGGTTGCTGGCAAACCGTTGCGCGACCTCATCGGCACGGATCTGGCCATGTCGAGCCGATTGCGCATTTTGCTCGACGTGGCCCGAGCGCTGGCGGCTGCTCACGAAGCAGGCTTCGTGCACCGAGACATCAAACCCGAAAATATTCTCGTCCGCCCCGATGGATCGCCGAAAGTGCTGGATTTTGGCATTGCTCGACGAACGTCGCACGGAATCGAGTCAGCAGCGGGGAAAATCGACGCTCTCGGCGTCACCGCCGATGCATCGGTCGTTCGAATGACGGCGGATGGCGCACTGCTTGGAACACCCGCATACATGGCGCCCGAGCAGCTTCGAGGCGAAACGATGGATGCTCGTGCCGATCAATTCGCCTGGGGCGTGGTTGCCTACGAGGTCATCACGGGAAATCACCCATTTCAAGCGGACAGAGGTGCGATGATTGTCATGGCCTCCATCTTGAGCGACACGCCTTCGCCGCTGAAAGACGTGCCTGAAAGCATTGCGAGTATCGTGTTTCGAGCGCTCGAAAAAGAGCCTACGGACCGCTGTGCATCGATGCAGGAGATCGTATCGTCGTGGGAATCGATTGTTTCCGTGGATGATACGCGCAAAATGCCCACAGGGCCGTCACAATTGCAAGTCGTTGCAGAAAGCCAAACCCAACCCAATCCACCCGTGCCGCAACGGAAACCACCACGCCGCTTTTTGCTCGTCGCAGCCGCCGTGGCTATGACGGCGATCGTGACCATGGCCTGGTTTTCTCGACAGATATCCGCGGTGGACTCGTCGGCATCGGCATCGGCATCGGCATCAGCGTCGGCGGTGCCGACAGCGATTACCGCGTTACCCGAACCACCGTCGAGTCGTCCCGAGGCGCGAGCAGCTTATCGTGAAGGATTGCAATGCATTCGTGATGCTCGCTGGGCGGCAGCATCGTCTGCATTTCAGCGTGCGCGCACGGCCGATCCGGAAATGGCGGCCGCGCATTTTCGATATGCGTTGATTCAATTTTCCTTCGAGCGCAGCTCTGCTCGAGAAGCATTTCGCACGGCCTTTGGGCTTCGAGGTACGTTGTCCGAGCGTGATGCAGGGTTTCTTCATGCTTTCGAGCCCATCATCCAACGCGAACCGAACGACTACGCGCTGGCGGTCCAGCGCTTTGAAGCCCTCATTGCGCGATATCCGCTCGATGCGGAGCTTTGGTTTTGGTATGGCCGGTCCGTCAATCGCAGTGGAACGGACCCCGACCTTCAAACTCGTTCGATTGAAATCATGAATAGGTGCGTAGCCCTTGATCCGCAATATGCCGACTGTTGGCAGTTCAAAGCCGATGCATTGCTGGTCCTGAACCGCATCGACGAAGCGCTCGTGACCATTGATGCGTGCATTGCTCATTCCGAGAATGCCATTGATTGCTGGCAGCAGAAGCTAAGCCTGGAGGCAAATCTTGGACGTTGCAACGCCGCGGTCGAGTCGTCGCGACAATTGATCGCGAGGGATTCCCTGGCGCCAATTCCACGACGACTGCACGCCGAAGTACTGTATTTCAGTGGTGCCGGGGAATCCGCAGTGCGCACCGCGACGGCGGAAGCCGTACGGCTGTTTCGCAATGAGAAGCAGGAATACGACGCGGGCGAAATGGACACGTTCGCGGACATTGGTTTCGGGCACCTCGACACCGCACAACGCAAATTGGAAGCGCTTGGTCAACTCGCGGTCGCATCATCACCGAAAAGGGAGACCGACCTGTGGTTAACACGGGCATTGTTGTACGCGGAAATGGGCCGATGGGAAGAAGGCGCCGCGATGGCACTCGATGGTCTTCAAAAATCCTCGTACGATCATTTGACGTCGCTCACCCAAGCCTTGGATCCATCGATGGTGCAGCATTCTTTGCTTTTGCAGGCAGGAAAGATTTCGCGCACGCAATACGTGGCGAGGCGCGCCGATTGGCTTGGCAAACATCCAGCGACGACGTTTTGGGATCAGACTCTTCGATGGTTTGTCGCATACGGGCTTCCCGCATTCTCCAAAGACTTGGCCGAGGATGCATTGGCCGAAGCTGAAAAACTTTTCACCCCCCAAACTCTCGAGAAGTCGCCGCTGCTGATTCCTTTGTCGGCCTTGCAGGGGAAACTGCTGGTGACCATGGGAAAACATCGGGAAGCGATTCCTCATTTGGAGAATGCCATACGACTGTGCACCCAAGTCACGTTGCCGATCGTGTACATGCAATCGCTGGCCGCGTTGGGCATTGCGCGTGAAGCCACAGGAGACTCGGCCAAGGCTTGTCAAGCTTACGGGAAAGTGCTTTCGTTCTGGGGAACGTCGAAAGAATCGGTGACCGTCAAAGAGGTTTTACAACGTGCAAAAACAATAGGATGTGACGTCGGAGTGAAATGAACGCATGAATGCGTCGGGGCGCCAGAAAGATTTGCCAAGCGCGCCATGAGGATCCACTCCGCTGCCTGCGCCCTCCGCTCGCGGGGAAAACACATTCGCTTCGCTCCCCATGCGCATTCCCCAACCGCAACGACGATCCGCTCCGCTCCCTGCGCCCTCCGCTCGCGGGGAAAACACATTCGCTTCGCTCCCCCCGTGCGTTCCCCCACCGCGACGACGATCCCCTCCGCTCCCCGCGCGCTCCGCTCGGAGGGAAAACGCATTCGCTTCGCTCCCCGTGCACGTTCCCCTCGCGCAGATTGCATTCGCTCCGCTCCCCGTGCATTTTCCCCAGCCGCGGACACACGCCCTGGACTGACCGAGCGTCTCCTGGTAACTGTCTAGCTTGAAAACCCTGGAGCCAACAGAAGCCATGACGACACGCTCTCCCACGGAATCGTCTTCAATTCGCGCGCGGTCCTGGAACGCCGCAATGGCCGCGTCTC
>CAZETM010000819.1:0-4522 GCA_964514885.1 uncultured Polyangium sp.
GTTCTCGGGGCCTGGCCCGAGGACCAACCCGCGCCGCGGGAGGGCACGCCATGAGCGATGCTTTGCGTCCAAACCGTCGCATGCGTGCGCCGAAGGTCCCGGTCATCGCTGCTCCGCCCGATCCGAGTCCCGAGATCGAGCACGAGTCACCGCCACCGCCTGCTGCTACGACCACGGTCAAACCTCCGCCTGGTCCGACAAAAGAGCGGAAGTTGCCACGTGCGCTCGCGATGTTTCTCGGCGTGTGCGTGGTGCTTTCCGCGTCTGTCGCCGTCGCGTGGGGCGCACGTCGTTACATCACGACCAGCCCGCGGTTTGGAATTCGCACGGTGCTCGTCGATGGCAACCGGCGTTTGTCTGCGGAAGAGATTGCCGCCAAAGGTGGCGTCAACATCGGGCGCAACATCTTCGAAGTCGATCTCGAAACGGCGGGCTCGACGATCTCGAACGAGCCGTGGGTCGAAAGAGCGATCGTCACGCGCAAACTTCCTTCGACGGTGAACATCAGCGTCGTCGAGCGTGAAGCGTGGGCTGTCGCGAGCATCGGTGGCGAGCTGTATCTGGTCACGCGCGATGGTGATCCCTTCAAGCGCATCAGCGAAGGCGATCCGTTTGACCTCCCAGTAATTACGGGAGTCGCTCCGGAGAAGGTTTCACTTGACCGTACGGGCGTGGTGAATGCGTTTCGCCGTGCGCTCGATGTCGTCGAAGACATGGACCGCGCAGGCATCAGCAAGCGTTATCCCATCCAAGAGGTGCATCTCGAGCGCGACAGCACGATCGTCATGACAATCGGCAAGGATGCGATCGCCTTGCATCTCG
This sequence comes from uncultured Polyangium sp., assembly GCA_964514885.1. Classification (GTDB taxonomy): domain Bacteria; phylum Myxococcota_A; class Polyangia; order Polyangiales; family Polyangiaceae; genus Polyangium. The sequence goes on from CAZETM010000819.1 coordinate 823, forward strand.
GCCAAACGCGCTTCCGCGAGAAGATCGAACAGGCATCGAAAGTGCTGTCGGAGTTGTCTCGTCGCAAAGCGCAACCTTCTGTGATTTTTTTGGACAACGAGGCTCATCCCGAGCGCGTCGTCGTGAGGATGCGATGACCGTTGTCAGAACCATCCCGAAATTTGGCCCTTTGCTTTCACTCGTGACAGCGTCGCTCCACCTCCGCGAAGGGCTGAGTCCCTGGTCGAACACTTCGGGTGCACGGGAATGAAGAGCAGGATGGAGACGAGCGAAATTGTCGTGGGCCTCGACATCGGTACGACGAAAGTCATTGCCGTCGTCGGCGAGGTCGATGCTGACGGAATCACCATTCTCGGCGTGGGAAACGTCCCGTGTCGTGGTCTTCGTAAAGGCATCGTGTCGAACATCGATTGGACATCGCGATCGATCGCGGATGCGATCGAAGCTGCACAAACGATGGCTGGCGTCGAGATCCGAACGGTGTATGCCGGCGTCGCCGGCAACCACATTCGTTGTCAGGGATCGGATGGCGTCGTGGCGATTGGTGGTGGTGAAGTAACGGCAGCGGACGTCGAGCGCGTGCTCGAGGGAGCGCGTGCCATTCCGATCGATTCCGATCGGCAAATCCTTCACGCTTTGCCGCGCGAGTTCACTGTCGACAATCAGGATGGCATTCGTGATCCGGTCGGCATGAGCGGCGTTCGCCTCGGCACGCGCGTCAATCTCATCACTGCGGCAACGTCGTGCGTGCAAAACGTCGTGCGTTGCGCGGAGCGATGCAATTTGACTGTGGCGGATGTCGTGCTCGAGCCGCTCGCGAGCGCCGAAGCCGTCTTGTCCGAGGACGAGAAAGAAATTGGCGTCGTCGTAATCGACATGGGTGGTGGCACGACGGATCTGCTGGTGTACGCTGACGGCGGCATCGCTCACGTCAGTGTCATCCCTGCTGGTGGCAACAACGTCACCGCTGATCTTGCTGCAGGTTTGCGCACTCCGATGGCCGAAGCTGAACGACTCAAACGCAACTTCGGTTGTGCCTTGGGCCGAATGGTCGCGGACGACGAAGAGGTCGAGGTACCTGGAGTTGGTGGGCACATGCCGCGGAAAGTTCCGCGTCGCGTGCTCTCGGACATCATCGAGCCGCGCATCGAAGAGATCTTTGCAGTCATTCGCAAGCGTCTAGAAGACGCTGGCGTCCTCGATCAACTTGCCGCTGGTGCAGTGCTTACCGGTGGTGGAGTTTTGATGGAGGGGATGAGCGAGTTTGCCGAGGAGATTCTCGGCATGCCGGTTCGTCTTGGCGTACCCCTCGGCATGCGTGGCATCACGCAGCTCGTGGCCGGTCCGCAATACGCCACTGGCGTAGGCCTGGTTCAGTACGGCGCAAATGCTCTGCGCACTGCGCGCGACGCACAACAGGGCGAGGCTTCACGTCCGGCGCCTGTGCGTGTGCAAGCGACGGCGCGAGCCGAGCGACGTGAGCCGGTGGAGGAGTCGAGCGTCGATCGACGCAGCAGTGGACGGTTTTGGAATTGGCTGCGTGCAGCCTTCTAAGGCAGGACAGCGATAGGGTTTCGTAGGACAAACAGGTTCGTAAGTGGAAGCGATTTCGCAGGGAAGAGGCGCCCTTCGGAATCACCCTGGGAGCGGGTGAGGCTCCCTTGGCCCGACTGGCCAACCAAACATCTCGGGAGGCGTTTCATGAGTTTTTCCATTGAGTTTGCCGATGAGAACGCGGGCTACGACGCTCGGATCAAGGTCATCGGATGCGGCGGATCGGGTGGCAACGCAGTCAACACGATGATCAACTTCGGCCTTGAAGGGGTCGAGTTCATCGTCGTGAACACGGACGCGCAGGCCTTGAGTGCGAGCATCGCGCCGATGAAGGTGCACATCGGCTCGAACGTGACACGCGGCCTCGGAGCCGGTGCGGATCCAGAGAAGGGCCGCAAAGCAGCGCTCGAAGACGTGCAACGGCTCAAGGAGCTCATCCAAGGCGCCGACATGGTGTTTGTCACGGCCGGCATGGGTGGTGGCACCGGTACCGGCGCGGCTCCCGTCATCGCGCAACTCGCGCGTGAAGAAGGCTGTTTGACCGTCGGCGTCGTGACCAAGCCGTTCTTCTTCGAGGGCAAACAACGGTCGCGTCGTGCCGAAGCTGGTCTCGCGATGCTCGCCGAGCACGTCGACACGCTCATCACGATCCCGAACCAAAAGCTACTCACGCTTGGTGATGAAGAGCTTTCGTTCGTCGATGCGTTCCGCAAGGCGGACGAAGTTCTCTATCAAGCCATCAAGGGCATCAGCGATCTCATCACGCAGAACGGCATCGTCAACGTCGACTTTGCGGACGTGAAAACGGTCATGAGCAACATGGGCCGCGCGCTCATGGGCACTGGATGCGCCAAGGGCCAAGGTCGTGCGCGTCTCGCAGCCGAGATGGCGATCACTTCGCCGTTGCTCGACAACATCTCTGTCGAAGGCGCGATGGGCGTGCTCATCAACATCGTTGGTGGCCCCGACATGCGCATGAGAGAAATCGAAGAGGCCGCGACGCTCGTGCAAGAGCAAGCGCATGAAGACGCGAACATCATCTTCGGCGCGACGATCGACGAGACGATGGGCGACATGATCAAGGTCACGGTCATCGCAACAGGATTCGAGCTTGCAGCCGCTGATCCGGCACAGCTTGCAGCGTCGACGATGACCTCGGGCAATCGTGGGCATCACGCCACGGTCGTCTCTACGGCGCCGTCGATGGCGAGCCCGCTTTCGAGCGCGCTCACGGGCGCAACGGGCCGCCCGGTGCCGTCGCAAGCTCCGACGCAACGTATGGCTCCGCGTGAGCCTGCGCCGCGTGAAGAGCCGGCCTACACCGTGCGACGCACGTCGCCTCCGCAAGCCGCTCCTGCCTCGATGACCTCCGGTTCGCCGCCTCGTGAACGTTCCACGTTCGTCCCGCCGCTCGATGCGGATTGGGACACGCCGGCCTTCCAACGCCGCGGTCAGTAATCTCCGCACACCTGAAAACCACGGAGGATCGGCAGCCTCGAGCGCCGATCCTCAGGCTTTTGTCTCGCTATTGTTGACAGCATAGCGAAGCGACTTATCGTCTCCCGGCCTTGCGGCCCCTGCCGGGTAATTTGTCGCGCGATCATGAGCCAAAAACGGGATTATTACGAAGTCCTCAGTGTGTCCAAAGAAGCCTCGAACGACGAGCTTCGCAAGGCATACAGAGCCTCTGCTCTCAAGAACCATCCGGACCGAAATGCCGGCGACAAGGAAGCTGAGGCGCGCTTCAAGGAAGCGACCGAAGCGTACCAGGTTCTTTCCGACGAACAGAAGCGAGCCAGGTACGATCGCTTTGGTCATGCAGGCGTCGAAGGTTTGCCTGACACGAATCAAGGCGACATTTTCACGCACTTCCAGGACATTTTCTCCGAGTTGTTCGGAGGGTTTGGCGGACAGGCACAGGGCCAAGGACAGCGCCGCCGCAACGGTCCATCGCGCGGACAGGACTTGCGTGTCGAGCAACGTTTGACGCTGCGCGAAGCGATGACCGGCGCCAAACGCGAGGTCACGCTACGCACGCCCGTTGCTTGCGACGAGTGCCAAGGAAGCGGCGCCAAAGCTGGCTCCAAGAGAAAACCCTGCGGAACCTGCGAAGGCTCGGGCCAAGTATCGACCTCGCGCGGGTTTG
>CAZETM010000820.1:0-4519 GCA_964514885.1 uncultured Polyangium sp.
AACGACCTCACTGTCACCGAGAACGAAGACTTCCCGAGCCTCCTGTTCAGCCTGGCAGCGCTGACCACCGACCCTGACAACAACGCCAACGCCTGGGCGATTACCGGCGTGGTGAGCGGCACCATCACCGGCTTCGACTCGGGGGGTTTGCGGCTCATTCTTTCCTCGGAGCTTCAGCAGCGAATCAGGCAGCCTTCGCTTTTGCTTGCGCCGCGGCCTCGCGGTGTTTCATGCGCGTTGCTCGACCAAATTTGGCGAATTCCGGCGCGGCAGCTCCACGACCAAACGCAAGGCCCGCTTCTGCGAGGTCCGGATTTTCGATGAAGGTGGCCGAGCCGATGGCAACCAATGTTCCAATGGTCGCTACCGCATTGAGCGGCCCGATCTTGTTGCTCTTCTTTTCTACCAGGTACTCGTCCGCATATCCTGCCGCGTACGCTACGCCGAACGTGAGCCCCGTAGAGGCATTGCGCCCAACGACGCGGGGCAACGACTTGTAAACGCGATCGAGCATGTCACTGTTTGCGTGCAGCTCCTGCGTCAAATCGCGCACCATTTTGCCCTTTTCGGCAAGCTTGTTGCGGCTCTCAGCAATGAGAGATTGAAAGTCAAAGCGCTGGCCCTCGACGGGACGCGCCATCATTCCTGTTTGCATTTCGTTCTGCTCCGAGGGTCCTGTGGGCTGTCGCCCGGTCGGCGCAGAAGATGGCACGCTGTCGAAATGAACAGCGCTCAACGTTTTCCGTGTACCCTGTTTTCTGTATTGGAAAACGGCTATGCAGAAAACGCGCTGAAATCCATAGAAGTGCTTTTATTTTGCTCCAACTCGTTCAACACAAACGCGCTTTGGAGAACAATCGACGGCTAGGACTTTTCTTTTCCGCGGTACCGATTGGCATCGTGTATAATAGGCAGCATGGCGGCTGTGAACTGGTACAAGCTGGCGGTGGAGATGAAAGGCTTTTCGGCTGAGCGCTTTGGGCAGCTCACCGAGGCACTTGGGGGGCGACGTTTGGCGGCTTCCAAGCTGTCGACTTTGCGAGCTCTCGGGCGCATCCATCCGAGAATCGGGGACCTACTCGACGAACTGCAAGCGCCCTGGTACGTGGTGCGCCGAGTGGTTCACGCTTCCGGAGCTGCGGCGCAACGCCAGCGCGCCACTGAAGAACTCGCGGCGCTCATGGCCCGAAGGGAAGCCCGAGGCGAGACTCAATCCGCACTTGCTCGCGAGCTGTTCGCGAGCCTTGATGATTTGAGGTGTGAGATGCTCGCCAAAACAAGACCGTCTGCGCAGCCGAGAGCGCATGGAGTCGCATTATGAACGACAAAGGCTATTTTTTACATGAGGCCAGACTACAACAGATATAGCGTTTTCTGCGCAAAGCACGGATGTCTCGAGTCTAGGTATGAGAGACTGAGAGAAGTACGTAAAGGAATACGCCTTCACATGAAGGCCGCAGGATGCTCTCCGGAGCAGTTCACGGCTTGGCATTACGTAGCGCACCAGCAAGGCGGCGGGGCCGCTGTCAATCACGAGCAGCTTTGGCCAAGGCAGTTTAGGCTCTCGAAGCTCTATCCCTGCCGGCTTCATTCTTGACCGAGGAGGACCTATGAAGTATTATTATTTGCGCGAGGCTGACCGCAAACGCGCCGCACGACGCGAAGCCATTGCGGTGTTTCTCGCGTATGCCGTTTGGGTTTTGATTCTGCTGTTCCTGCTCGGTGCAGGCACCATCATCGTCAAAGTCGCTTGGCGGTGGCTCGATTGAACACGCGCCACCACCGCTAGCGTTTGCTCGGTCCTTCGAGCATTGCTACGAGGTTCCGCGCCGCCCCCGCATTCAATCCCGCATCATACACTGGGGCCGCTTCTACGCGCGGTTTCGCTGTAGCCTTCGCCGCTTCCGCTGCTGCCTGCTTTGCAGCCATTCGGAGCGCCTTGCAGGCGTATACAGCAGCGTCGCCCGCATCTTTGCCCAGATACCACAGCGCATGATTTTTCTTGACCAGCGCGTCTTTTGTGCCCGGAAAGTGCTGCATCCATGCGCGAATCAGCACCGCCGCGGCTTCCTCGAACGTTACGCCGATCTCCTCTGCCACATGGTCAACCGCCGTGAGAATCTCGTCCCGGTATTCCTGCGGCACAATCCCCGCCGTTCCTGCGGCACCGTACTTGTCTTTGCGTATTTGCAGATACTGCTGTACGACAACCGACCATTTCGCGCGCGCGATCTCTCTCTCGGGAGATCCTTGGGAGAGAATAAGAGGAGATGTGTCCATGGGATGGACGGTGGTCGAGGTGGTACTCGTGGCGATCTCTGGTCGAGTGTTGGGCGGTGGGCGCTGTTTGCTGAGCCGTGCAGGCGGTTTTATCGCGGTTGCAAACAATCCAGCACCCTGAGATCGATCGTGTTTGCCGTGAGTCTTCTCTTGGGCCGTTGCGGACAAAGCCCGATCGGTCTGCTCAGGTCGAGAGTGGCGGCCAAAATGTAAGACATACTCCGTCGTCGTTTGGCCGCCACTTTTGACCCGTTCGCGTGAGTCGATGTAGCCGAGCAGGACTAAAACCTTCCGCTGCTCGTAGAAGCTGGAGCGTTTAAGTCCAGTCATGCGTAGAAGCTCATCAGCGTATGGAGCAGCCGTTCCAGTCTCGTTGTCGGCGCACTTCAACAACGCCAGAAGGATCATCCGCGCTTCTGTCGACAGTCGCGGGTCCTCAAAACAAGCGCGGAAGCAAGCACCAAAGTCGAGCGGCATTTAGGCACCAAAATTGAGCAATGCGCGGAGCCGGTTACGGCTCTCGAGCGGGATCGTCTCGGTTGTCAAGAGCCGAGTTTGCTCGGCTGGTAAAAGGTACGTCCAGGACTCGTGCGTTCGTCCCGAGGCCTTCGGCAAGCGCACGCCGCGCGCGGGATTCGTCGGGATCAGCTCCTCTTCGACTGCCGCCTCAAGCGCGCAGCGCAGGAGGTTCAGGCTGTTTTGCGCTGTCTGTCGGCCGAGGGTGCGGTCTGGGGCTTCGCTGTGTCCCCTGCCCGCCCGTGCTGTCGAGCTGTGAATCAGTCGCGCCCATGCCCGAACATCTCGCGGCCGGATCATCGAGAGCTGCCAGGTGTAGAAGGTCGCCGTAGCTACCCAGCAACGCCACCGACTTCGATCCGTCGCGATCGAACGCACGCCCGAAAGCTCGCGCTGGTCCAGCCACTTCGGGCCGAAGCTCTGCAGCGTCGCGGATTTCTGATCGGGCCCGGCATCATTCGCGAGTACTTCGAGCGCGGCGTCGAGAAGCCTCCACGCTTCCTCAGGCGTCTCGCACGGATCGAGGCGCTTCCCCGCGCCCGGAAGCCGTGGACGCCATCGTCCATCACGCTGCTTTTCAATCGTGCCAGTTCCGCGGCGTCGACGTTTTCCCATGGATTGATCCTTGTCAGCGCGCGCGCTGCCTTCGACCGCCAGCAATTTTGAGCGCCGCCACCGTTCCACACGGCGTAAGAACCCTGCAGCCGCCCAAACCCATAACGCGAAACCATCCTTTATTTGTCGATCCATTTTATGGGCCTTCCCATAACATAGTCCCACTCGAAACGCGTTTGCAAAATCCCAACGCTTCCGTTTATCAGCGCGACAAATAGGATATGCTCCAACGCGTCCTCGAGGGTTAAATCTCCGTAGTCAACACCGCTTGCCCGTTTTGCGTGCGCGTGCAGTGTTTGCAGAATATGAGCGGGACAAAGACCCTTTACGTCGAGCACTTTCATGCATTCCCCGATGATTTCTTGTGAAACTCGCGAACTCGCTTCTGCCAATGCAACAACATCTCGCGACTTTCTGAGGGCATATCGAGCAGCTCCTGCTGTAGCACTGGATATATTGACCAGTCAAAATTGAGGCGCCCAATTGTGGCGCAATATGCGCAGATGATATAGTCGCCAGGGTTTGGCCTACCCTCTCCGATTATCGTGGCCACGTCAGAAACGTTTCCGCATGCACTGCAGCAGTTCGGCTTGATCGGGTAAGTGTAGATCACTGACGTTTTTCCCCATTAACGTTTGAACGCCGCAAGAGTTCCCGCAAATGGTCAAGCTGTGTGCGTCGCCATATTCGAAGTTCTTGCTCGCGACGAATCGCTCCCATGGTTTGGCGCCGAGCGACAAAAACGTCCCCTGAGTGATTGTAACGGCCGGTAATGTAGTGGTGCGAGCTTGCGCGGTCAAATATCTCTTTTATCGTACGAATCATCTTAATTCACTGCATCCCCTTGTTCTCGACACATGATACCGATCTCGATCGTTGCCCCTTGCTTGGCGTGAAACGCCCACCAGTCGCCGAAACCGACAGCATGCGGCTTTGACATGAAGTCGACCACATTCAACGGCGACAATGCACAGCTTGCAAACTGCGCTTTCGTGATCGGATAGCCAATCGCCCCACCACACGAGCATTTCATGAAGACTAACCCGACAAATATACTGGCCGCAATCATTCGAAGATCCATTTCCATGGCTTGTAAATTGCATTATGC
>CAZETM010000821.1:0-4514 GCA_964514885.1 uncultured Polyangium sp.
GACCATCACCTCTTGAATGCGATCGATGATCCGCGTCAACCCAAAGGCCGTCACCACCGCCGTCCACGCCGGTTTCTTCACTTCCTCCAGAATTCGTTCGACCTCGGCCGCTTCATCCGGATAACTCGCATGCGTTATCGCCGCAACCCCCAAGGGAAAGAGCGTCTTCACCAACGCCACCCCCCCTTCGGCCAGCGCGTCACCAGGCTTCGAACCACGTATTTGACCATCCACCGTATCACGTAAAGACGTAATCAGCGGATCCAGAATCAAATCAAGATTGCGAAGCTCGGGATTGCCCGCGGTCGATGTACCTCGCGCATGCCATTGCGCCTCCAACACGAGCGTCGCGCGGTCATGCGTCACGCACGTATCCGCATGCGTCACCAGCGCCGTATAGTTGAGACCCACAGCAGCCGCTTTGACTTGCTGCATCGACAACACTCGCCGCCCAGGCGTGAAGATGTAGATATTGGGAAACAAGACCGACAAGCTGACGTCCACCCACTACCTCACTTTCCAGTTCAAGGAATGATTCAGACACACGTTCGAGATGACATCTTTACCAAAACGGATGCATTACCGTCAAGGTCTGCGTGGGACGGAGATGACGATTGCATCGTCGCTCCTGCGCGCCCGGTGAGACCTGAACCTCAGCCAAACCGTGGGACGCTCGCCTCGAGTCACAGTCACATCCCAGATCAACCGTACCAGCTACGCCCTTGCTGGGGGTCAATAGCAGCAAACTTACCAACAGCTACGCCCTTGCTGGGGGTCAATAGTGGCAAATTTACCAACAGCTACGCCTCGTCCGGGGGTCAATCGTGGCAAACTTACCAACCACTACGCCTCACGCGATGGTCAATCGTGGCAAACTTACCAACCACTACGCATCGCGTGGGGGTCAATGGTGGCAACGTTACCAACAGCTAGCGTCAATCCGAAGATGGGTCCAAGGTGAAGACGATCGCCGAGCGAACCAGGACTGCGTCTGAATGCGTGCGAGTGAACAAATCCGCAGGAGTGACGCAGGACGCCGTAAACGCGTCAAGCGCGAAATTGCCACTTTATTTGGACTAAGCGCCACAACTCCGCAAGCGTGACGCAGGACGGCATAAACGCGTCAAGCGCGAAATTGCCACTTTATTTGGACTAAGCGCTATTTGGACTAAGCGCTTCAAGAACTTGGCCGGACCTCCAGAGTGCTGTACACTCCCGCCCCGATGTTGACCTCGTTTTCAGTCGAAAACTATCGCGCTTTCGCGGACGAAACCAAGATCGAGCTGCGTCCGTTGACGCTTTTGTTCGGCTACAACAACGTCGGCAAAAGCGCCTTGATTCGCGCTCTCGCCTTGATCGCCGACTCCACCAAGTCCGACCTGACCACTCCTCTCGACCTGAGCAGCGAAGCCGCCCGAGGTTGCACGTTTTCGGAATTATGCTCGCGGCTCACCGGAAGCAATACAGCTATCTTGGGCTTGGAGTTTGCCCGTTCCCAAGGCGCTCTCGAACTCCTGTATGAGGTGACCCAGCCACCGTCGACCTACGAGCAAGTCATCGATCGTCTAGAGATCGCATTTCAACCTTCGCTGGCCAAGGCGATTCCCTCGTTCTTGTTTTCTGATCTGCTCCCCACTGGGAACTACGAAATCGTTTGGGACAAAAAATCCAAAGGCCAAAGTCCCATCAACTTTAACGGCCTGGTTCCTCCCGATGAAACCTTATTCGTGAAGATGAACGAGGGCGGTGTAGAAGACGTAGGTTTGCCCTTGAAACACGTCGCCCTCGAACTTCGCGCGCTGCGCCATTCCTTGCTCTGGCTCGGCTCCTTGCGCAACCATCCCGAGCGCAGCATTCAGCACAAGCCTGGAAAAAGGCTCCGCGTCAACGCCGCCGGCAAAGGCATTGCCGAAATCCTCATTCAAGACAAACTCGCCTCCGGCCCCCTCCTTCCTACCGTTTCCCGCTGGTACGAGGACAATTTCAAACGCAAACTCGACGTGAAACAATTGCCTGACGGGCGATTCGAATTGACCCTGGAACCGCTGGCCATCGAAGGAAATCGCGCCGTCAACCTTGCTGATACAGGCGAAGGCATTGCCCAAGTGCTCCCGGTGCTCGTAGCCGCCGCCATGGTCCAGCGCGCAGGTAAAACGGATCCGACCATTCTCGCCCTCGAACAACCCGAACTCCATTTGCATCCTGCTGTTCATGCCTCGCTCGCCAAATACCTCTGTGACATTGCCGCCTCCAAACGCCCGCGGATGCTCGTCGAGACCCATTCCGAAAATGTCTTGCTCGGCGTGCAAATTCAAATCGTCAAGCGCGAAATCTCCCCCGACGACGTGCTCGTGTATTGGGTCAAGCAAGACGAAGATGGTTCGAGTCACGTGTTTCGAGCGACGTTCGATACGGAGGGGTATCTGCGAGGATTCCCCGAGAACGTCTTTAACGAAGACCTCGAACTGGCGCGCAAGCTCCTCGATTTACGGGAACAGGCCGGCGCATGAGAGTCATCATCGAGGCTGATTTGTTTCGGCCCCAAAACCTCGACAAGAACCACGCGAACTTGCTGGCTCTGTTTCAGATTGGCAAGCAAGGCGTGCACACTGTCGAGGTCGAACCGCGCAACGATCCGAAGTTCGTCGCGTGGCGCAACGGAGAAAGTCTTCGCACGCAACGCTTGTGCAATTTCGCCCTGGAGCGCGGAAGCAAGCTTCAAGTGCGTCGTCGTCATCAACCTTTGCGCGTCGCCGAGATCGCTGCTCCGTTGTGGCCGGACCTCAAACTTCCGCTGGACATTGCCGTGCGATTGCTCCAACGACCGTTGGTGTTGCTTTTGGAAAACGCCCGCAATGATCGCAGTTTTCTCCAGACGATCACGCAACTTCATCCTGATTTCAATCTCGAGGCGCGTATCGCCAACAGGCACGTGGATGTGCAAATCGGCGGTGGAATCGGAGAAAGCAAGAAATGGATCGAGGATGAGCGCCGAACGCCCGAAGAACTCGCGCGCGTCTGGGTCCTTTCCGATAGCGACGCTCGACAATCATGGCGGAAGGGGACGACTCAATTGCCGCAGCATCTCAGTTCGGATGTGCGAGACCTGGAGGTTGCATGCACTCAGCGTCATGTGCCGCTGCATATCCTCACGCGGCGTTTTATTGAAAACTATCTTCCTTTGCCGACGTTGCTGGCCTGGAGCGCTGAGGAGCACTTGAAACCGGAAAAACGTACGCGCGAAGCGAAGTACGACGCATTTACCAAACTCTCTCCTGAACAACGCCACCATTACAACATGAAAAAAGGGTTCGTCCAGGATCGCGAAGACAAGTCTCATATGCAAAGAGTAGGCAAGTTCTACGATGGCGTGCCGCCCCATGTGCTTCAGGCCCTCGAGGATGGTTTTGAAAAAAAGATTGCGAGTCGTTTCGAGAATGGCATTCTGGCGAATTGGTTGCGTAACGACAACCAAGAAGAGGAAGCCGTGCGGATCGTCGAATCGATCTTGGAGCATCTATGACCGTTCGCCCGCCCTCGTATCAGAGTGAACCGCAGATCCAATTTCTGTATCAATTGGTGCGCGAAATTCGCGATGGTCATTTGCAGCTGCCTCGATTTCAGCGCCCGTTCGTATGGTCGGAGGACCAGCAGCTCGAGCTTTTCCGCAGCATTCGTTTGGGTATGCCGATTGGGAGCATCATGGTGTGGCGGACGAACGTGACGGATGTTCGTTGTTATGACGCGCTCGGGCCTTATGCGCTGAAGCCCTATACGCATCCGATTCGCACGTACATCATCGATGGTCATCAGCGATTGGCGACGTTATTCGGTGCGCTGCACGTTCCGGCGGAGGACGAATCGTTGCCGGAGCAGATTGCCTATTTTGACCTGGAGACGGATGATTTTATTTTTGCTTCGCGGGACGAAGAGCCGAATCCGATGTGGTTGCCTTTGCGCTGCGTGCTGGATTTTTCGCTGCTTTTGCCATTTCAACGGAGTTTCGGAGGACGACCGGACGAAAAAGAATTGGTGCGTCGGGTCGATATCATCGTGACGGCGTTCAGCACGTACAAGCTGCCCGTCTTGGCTGTGGCGACGAATGATCTCGATACGATCACGAAGACCTTTCAGCGCATCAACAGCCAAGGTACGCCGATGGCTGAAGTGCACATGATTGCGGCGCTGACGTGGAGCGAGACATTCGATTTGAACGAGCGGATCGTGGCGTGGAAAGAGGAGCATTTGGATCCGCTGGGGTTTGGGGATTTGGACGATGACGTCGTGTTGCACGCGTGCAAAGTAGCCCTGGGCTTCGATGTCTACGATCGCGATGTGGACGGGGTGAGCAAAGCATTGCGGGACAAACCTGGCGCCTTGGAAGAGTCGTTGACGTCGTTGGTGGACGCGGTGCAGTTTCTCCGGGACGAATGTCGCATTTTGTCATTGCAGGTGGTGCCATACGTGGCGCACATCGTACCGTTGGCGGAGGTGTTGCGGCGAATGCGTGGAGG
>CAZETM010000822.1:0-4514 GCA_964514885.1 uncultured Polyangium sp.
TCACGCCGCCCGCGGTACTTTCAATTCGTCAGTTGCCCTGCCGATTTCAGCGAGCGTCCCGATTCGCGCGGGCCTCAGCGCCAATGCCAATACCTCGTCGAGCGTGTCGACGAAATGGAAATGCACGCTTTTCAGCACTTCTTCGGGCAAGTCCTCGAGGTCGGCTTCATTTTCCCGCGGCAAGATCACCTCGGGAATGCCTGCTCGATGCGCCCCAAGCACCTTTTCTTTTACGCCTCCAATCGGCAAAACCCGCCCGCGCAACGTCACTTCGCCCGTCATCGCCACGTCTTTGCGCACCGGTCTTCCCGTTAATGCAGAAACCAGCGCCGTCGCCATTGTTACGCCTGCGCTCGGACCATCTTTCGGTACAGCTCCCGCCGGCACGTGCACATGGCAATCTTGACCCTCGAGCCGGTCGCGCGGAACGCCAAGCTCCACGCCGTGCGCTCGCGCATACGTCATTGCCGCCCGACCGCTTTCCTTCATGACATCGCCGAGTTGCCCGGTGAGCACTAATTCGCCTTTGCCCGGCACCACAGTCGCCTCGACGTGCATGATATCGCCACCTTCCTGGGTGTAATACATTCCCGTCGCCACTCCAGGCTCGTCATGTTCGAGCGGCAATGTCGGCCTCGCTTTGGGCCGGCGCAAAAACGTACGCACGTTCTCGGCCGTTTCAATGCTCACGCGCTCAGCTTCACCCGCGGCAACTTTCCGCGCTGCTCTGCGCGCAAGCGTGCCAATGGCCCGTTCGAGCTGTCTGACGCCAGCTTCATGCGTGTACCCCGTGATCACTTCGGCCAATGCTCGATCGGACACATCGAGCTGGTCGTCGGCAAGCGCAGCTTCGCACCGCTGCTTCGGAAGCAAATACCGCCGAGCAATCGAGAGTTTTTCGATTTCGGTGTATCCTGGAAATCGAATGAGCTCCATTCGATCGAGCAGCGGTGGTGGAATGCCTTCGCGCAAATTGGCCGTGCACACGAAGAGAACTTCGGACAAGTCGAAGGGCAAACCGAGGTAATGGTCGACGAAGGTCGTGTTTTGCGCCGGATCTAGCACTTCGAGCAGCGCGGCCGCCGGATCACCTTGGTACGAAACTCCTAGCTTGTCGATTTCATCCAACGTGAAGACTGGGTTTTTCGATCCCACCCGCCGCATGCCTTGCAGAATGCGTCCAGGCATGGCTCCCACGTACGTTCGACGATGACCACGAATGTCCGCCTCGTCACGCGCACCGCCCAGCGACACTCGAACATACTTGCGCCCCATCGCTCGCGCAATACTCTCCGCAATGGATGTTTTTCCAGTCCCTGGCGGCCCGACGAACAGCAGAATGGGACCCCGAGAAACCACTTTGGCTTTGTCCGGTGATGATTCTTGCCCGAGCATTCGCAATTGAATCACACTGAGCAGTTCGAGCACCCGCTCCTTTACGTCTTCGAGCCCGTGGTGATCTTCGTCGAGAATTCGCTTGGCCTCTTCGAGATCGACGTGATCGTCGGTCCGCTTGTTCCACGGCAAGTCACCGACCGATTCGAGCCAGCTCGTCAGCACTTGCGCTTCGGGCGATGTTTCTCGATTCATTCGCCGCAATCGCCCAAGCTCCCGCCGCACCTCTTCACGCGCCTCGGTCGGCAGTTCCGCCGCATCGATCTTCTTTTCCAAACGATCGGTCACGCCCGCTTCATCATCATCGCCGAGTTCTTTTTGAATGGCCTTGAGCTGCTCGCGTAGATATAGCTCCCGTTGCCGCTCTCCAAGCTCTTCTTGGACGCTCGTACGAATTTTCTCCTGCGTTTCGGCAATTCCGATTTGTCGATGCAGGTGAACGGTGAGCGACCTGAGCCGATCGATGGATTTCAGTGTTTCGAGCAGATTTTGCTTCTCTTGGGCGGGTAAGTCTAAATAGAAGGCGACGTGATTCGATAGCAGGCTCGGATCTTCGATATTTCCGAGGAATTGTTCGAGGGCTGATTCTGGCGCTCCACGGCGTTTTCCATAATCGATCGCCCGTTCGCGCACTTCGCGTGCTAGCGCGACGATCGCTGGTTCTTCAACTGGGCGGCGCGGCACATCGGCCAATTCGATGCAAGCTGCGCGGCAAATGCCATCCTCCTCGAAATACCGTAGAGCCGTCGCTCGTTTCTCGCATTGCAAGACGAGCGATAACCCCGTGCCGACTCGCTGCACCTGAGCGATCCGAGCTATCACGCCAACGGCATACAAACCAGCCTCCATTGGTTCTTCGGCACCGTCGCGTTGCGCGACTGCAAAAACTCGTTTATCGTCGCCCTCCAAGCGCAATGCCAACTCGACGGCACGCAAGGTCCGCACCCTCCCCACCGTAATCGGAGTGGCCAGACCTGGAAATAAGACCGTATCGCGCAGCGGCACGACAGGCAGAGTCAACCGTTCAGCCATGATACCTCGGACGTTCAGGGTGCGAGGAGTGTGCCAGACGAAAGCAGGAACATTACGCAAAAACGAACGCTCGGGCCGAACCAGACGTGTTAACGTGGGACAATCATGTCCATCAACATTCGCCTCGTCGCTCCCGAGCAGTTGGAAGAGTTTGTCTCTCCGATCACGACTGCGTTTGGCTCTGGCGTCTCGCCCGACCGGCTCGAGCGGCTGCGGCGGATTACGGAGCTGGAAGTACGTTTATCGGCGTACGACGGAAACAAGGTCGTCGGTTCTGCCGGCATGTTTTCATTCGACATGAGCACGACGGGCGGGCGGGTCGTCAAGACGGCCGGGCTCACCATGGTCGCCGTCATGCCGACCCATCGCAGGCGCGGCATATTACGGGCACTGATGCGTCGACATCTCGACGAAGCGCGAGCACGTGAGCAACCCATTGCCGCATTATGGGCCTCGGAATCTCCGATTTACGGCCGTTATGGTTATGGCCTCGCTTCATTCGCCGGTGATGTTTCAATCGAGCGTGATCGTTCGGCTTTCATTGGCACGACGCCGTATTCCGAACCGCGTTTCGTAAGCGACGAGGAAGCCTTGGCCCTGATGCCGACGCTTTGGGACCGCGCGCGACGTCTTGCTCCGGGAATGCCTTCGCGCTCGTCATCGTGGTGGAAAGAGCGTCGCTTGGTCGATGTCGAAGCCGTGCGCCAAGGTTTCGGACCATTACAGAAAGTGGTCTTCTATATCGATGGTAGGCCCGAGGCGTATGCATTGTATCGCATTCGTTTGGCCGTGGAACCGAATGGGATTCTGACGGCAACGGTCAAAGTCCTGGAAGCCATTGGAGCAAGCGCGGATGGTACTCGCGTAGCGTGGCGATATCTTTGCGATCTCGATTTGGCAGCACGCATTGAAGCCGCGAATCTACCCGTGGATCACCCGATTTTTTTGCTCGCGTCCGAACCGCGGCGACTACATCATTCGACGTACGACGCATTGTGGGTGCGTATCATCGACGTGGAGTCGGCCCTGGCCGCGCGAGCATATTCATCGCCCGAATCCATCGTGCTAGACATCGACGATATTCTGTGCCCCTGGAATAGTGGCCGGCATCGATTGGATGGTGCAACAGGACACGCGCAACGCACGAACGAGCCGGCCGATTTGCGATTGCCGATTACGTCGCTCGGCTCGGCATACCTGGGAGGCATTTCCTTTGCGCGCATGGCGGACGTGGGCGCCGTCGAAGCGAAAACGGATGGTGCGGTGGAAAAAGCGGATCGGATTTTCCGGACGTCACGCGCGCCGTGGTGTCCGGAGATATTCTAACAGTCGCTTCTAACACTACTCTGCCAACCTCACCCAGTGTCGCAACCGTGAGTGCAAATGCTCACGGCTTGACATAATTCAACAAAGACTTGGCCCCTTGAGTTTGTCTGGTATCGTTTGCCCGCGTGACCTCTGGCCAACAAGCCCGATACACTCACGAGTCGTTCGACACTCGAGCGTATTCGTGGATTGTGTCGATTTCTCGAATCCGAGTGCGTGGTGGCGCACGTGCGAAGTTTGCGCGAGGCGGTTGCCCGAAAAATCATACTTTGACAACTTTCCGCAATTCAAAGCCGAGAGTGACAAGGCATGGGACGCCATGCATCGGAGCTTGGCGGACGGACAACTTTCGTGGGATGGTGGATCTTATCCGCTGAATCATGTCATCCTTGCGGGCGAACTCCTGTATACCGACAGTGACTACATCATGAGCTTGAAAAGTCCACAGCAAGTTCGTGACATTGCTGCGGAGCTCGAGTCAATTGATGAATCCGATTTTCGTCGGCGTTACTTCTCGATTGATTCGAACGTCGACGGATTTGAGCATTCCGAAGACGATTTCAGCTATACGTGGCACTGGTTCCAAGAAGTACGTGAACTGTATAGCCAGGCAGCCGCCAGTGGTCGGTACGTGCTATTTACAGCCGACCAATGATGAGTTTATTCGCGGATCAGAGGCCGGCAGAATCCATGACTCTCGTCAGGTTTCCTTCTGCGCTTTTTTCCTCCCCACATTCCAGAAGAATGCTCGCACGTAGATC
>CAZETM010000823.1:0-4496 GCA_964514885.1 uncultured Polyangium sp.
TCTACAACGGGTACGACTTTGGCGGAGTGGCCATTTACAATCCGTGGTCCATTCTGGAATTTTTATCCAGAACCCCAATGAAGTTAGTCAGCTATTGGGTCAACACAAGCGACAACGCCCTCATCCAGCATCTGCTTCAGCGGCACGCATTCGCCGTGGAAAAAGACATTCAAACGTTGCTCGAAGGTGGAAGCATCGAAAAGAAGGTCGATGAGAACATCGTTTTTTCGGAGCTTGAAACAAGCCCGCGTTCTTTGTGGAACCTGCTTGTGTTTTCTGGCTATTTGAAGGCCGTTTACAAAGTGCCGATGTCTTGGGACGACCCTCCCAGCTATGATTTGTCCATTCCCAACCGGGAAGTCGCCCATGTGTACCGGACGACGTTTCAATCGTGGATGGACCAGGGATTAAATCCGGGCGGTGGAAACATCGAAGCATTGACCACTGCGCTGCTGGAAGGCAATGCCAAGAAACTCCAACGGCAGCTCGAACCGCTTTGCGCCTACGTGCTTTCTTATCACGACGTCGGCGGCAACGAACCGGAACGGTTTTATCATGGCCTCGTGATTGGACTGCTCGCAATGCTCGAACCTGAATACGAAGTCCGATCGAATCGAGAATCGGGCACCGGTCGACCCGACGTGGGGTTTGGGGCGAAGGACGCCGAAGGCGATCCGAAGCCCCAAATGCACAAACTGATGATCAAGCCGCGACGGCCTGGCAAACCGGGTGTGGTGTTGGAATTAAAAGCCGCCGGGGAAGATGAAGACCGGACGCTCGAGCAAGCATTGAACGAGGGGCTTCGGCAAGTGCAAAAAAATGATTACACCGCGGAACTACGCGCAGCAGGCGTCGAAACGATTCATACGCTGGTGATTGCGTTCGATGGCAAGCAAGTGCTCGTGGAGTCGGGCGACAAGAAACCTACGAAAATGGCCACGAAAAAGACTGGGGCCTTGCGAAACGTGGGAGCGGCCGTGAAAAAGTCCGTCAAGAAGGCGGTCAAGAAGACCTCAAAGGGGCGGTCGCCTACGAAGCGCACTTGACGCGTCAAAGGTGAATTCCAGGCTTGCTTTTCCTTGGCATTATCAGATAGTGTGGGGACGCGGCCTTGCGCTGCGGCCTGGTACCGAGCTTCCGGAAAAGGATGGGTCAGTCTTGTGAATACCAAAATAAAGATATCGACGAGCCTTGTCCTCATGGGATTGTTGAATATTGGTGTTGTTTCCTGCGGAGACGCTAGCGGAAACGATAGCACCGGGGATACGAGCCCGAGTGCGGAACAGTTCGAGCAGTACACACCCGACCAGGCGAAGTGGGACACGTTCGCCACCAAGCCTGTCGAAGGCGGCACCAACACCGCACACGATCCTGATGGAGTTGGTTGGATAAGCCCGGATGACTGGGCTGCGGCCAAATGGGATGGAACCATTTACAACCCGTCCCAAATGACCAAAGAGGAGTTTGCGGCTGCGATTTGTCCCAGCGTGGACCGAGTGCGAGGTATTCGCGAGGTCTTCTATCAGCACAAGCCCTTTGCGGACAACAAGAACCCCACCAAGGCCGAGGTCGATGAGTGGCACAGAATCGCCATCAACCACGTCCGAGCGCTCATTGGTTACACGAGCGAAGATCGTCAGGTAACGAAAGATCATTGCATGTTTGCGCGTGCGTTATGGGGCGACGAGCGAAAGTTCACGACCATGTGGGACGCCAAATACCCCGGTACCCTGGGATCTGCGGCCGGACCTTGCCAAGGCTCTGGAAATGCGCATTGCGGGGCGACGTTCATTCCCGACTTGGATGATCAGGCTCCCTATCTTCCGGAAGGTCACCCTGGTTGCAGCACTCAAGCGGGCTCCGAGGGCGTTTTCAGCGGACCCAAGTCGAACATTCCCTGGGCCCTCAAGTGGTCGCGCGGCCTTTGCAACACTCTCATGGCTGAGGGCTTTTGGGGTGGGCATGTTGGACCCTGGTTCCACCGCGAGAAGTTTGGTTTGAGCTTCTGGGACAACGATCCGGGCAACAACAATAACAATGCCATCTTGCGCGCGAAATGGACCGGCAACTTGATGCCCAATCTGTATTGCAACCCGTCTGATCCCGCCTGCGACCCTAACAACACGGGACCCAACAGCAACAAATAGAGATTGGATGGCGGCCGTGACGGCGGGTCATGGATTGGTCGAATTGCACTTGCTGGCTTGAAGATGCGCCGCCACGATCTCCAAGCCGGCATTTGCGAATGAGCCCTGCCGCAGCGATCAGAACGTGTTGTTTTGGATCGTCAGGTTACTGAACAGTTGGGGAAAGGCGGTCGTATCTACGTAGTTCACACCATTGATCCGGTACGTGATCGCAGCGGGATACCAGCCATAGAGATTGGTATTGACGATGGTGTTGTTGGTGATCTGCAGATTGTCGATGAACGACCCTTCTGCATGGATATTGTCCCATCTCCCGAATTCGAACAGAATGCCGGGCATGGAGTTTCCTTCAATGAGGTTGCCGTCGATCACCCCATTGGGGAGTTTGGGGAGGATGCCTCGGGCGCGGTTGTGGTGGAAATGATTGTTGCGGACGAAGTACTGCCCCGTGTTGAAGCGCTTGTTGATGGCAAGGATGTCCGACCCGCTGAACGCTGGAAGGGGCGCATTGAAGGATAACGTCACGCTGTTACCGCCCCATTGCACGTTGGTCACCGGTGGAGTTGGGCCAATGACACTATGATCGCCATAGTTGCGTAGCTCCAACGTGTCGCCTACCGCATAAGGACGCTGGCGCACGATACCGCGCCAGCAAGCACAAAAAGCCATGCGTTTCGTTGTTTCATGAAAGAACCCCGAGGAAAACCGCGCCAGGAAAAACGGAGATGAAGCTACTCGGCATTTGCCATGTAGCTCAAGATGTCGTTGAAAAATTGGGCGGTAACTCCACCCATATCATGACCATGTCCAGCTTCCGTATAGATTGCGGAAACGCCCAGACCGTCGAGCTGAGCTTTGAATCCTTTGTTGTGGTTGTAGAACATATCCGTAGTTCCGGCATGAATGACGAATCCGGTTCCACTTTGATTGATTTTTGTCGCCTGGGACGAAAGCAGTGCCCTGCCGCAATCCCTGGAATTGTATTCAGGATCGGTGCCCCAAATTTTGTCGAAGTCACTGCCGAAGCCAAAGCCTTCTTCGTTTGTAGAAAAGGCATATTTCCCGGCAGAATAAGTGCCACCGCAATAGGTCGCACCCACCGCAAAATATTGCGGGTATTTTATCGCGATTTTATGAGAGCCAAATCCTCCCATCGAAAATCCCATGATGCCGCGGCCTTCCCTGACTCCAAGGGTCCTCAACTGTTGGTCCACAACGGACAGCACTTCATTGATGATGTGAGATTCGGCCTTTTCACCGTCGTTACCGTCACTCCACCAGCAATCACTGGGACCACCTACGGAGATGAAGATGAATTCAGAAGTCCCATTGGCCCAGAAGGTCGGCAATTTGACGTCAAGGGAACCATTGTATCTGTAGGCGGTATGGTTCTCACCTTTCCCATGGAGGTGATAGATCACCGGATACTTTTTGTTCGGGGAGCTGTCATAAGATGGCGGAAAGATTGCATCAAATCCTACCAGACCTCCAGCAATCGTGCTTTCATAGACGTATTGTTTTGGTATTCCCCCTCCCCAACTGGCAGTATAACCGGGAGCAGGTGAGCCGGAGACTTGCCCTTGAATTCCAAAGACTTTTCCGGTCAGATCATAAGGGGGTACAGCGTCACCCGAAGAGGACGAAGAGCTGGATGTCGTGGAAGACGAAGTGCTGCTTGTCGATGAAGACGTGGTGCTGCTAGCCGAGGAAGATGAAGCACTGCTTTCCGAACTGGATGCCGTCGAACTGCTACCCGTTGGGGTATTGTCATTTCCGCTGCAAGCGACAATGGCGCCAGCGCACGATACTGCGCCAGCCAGCAAAATGAACAATGCGTTTCCCTGTTTCATGAAAGAACCTCCAGTTCGAGTGACAGAAGACTACAATATCGGGAGCCAGCGCGGAAGGTGCAAGTTCTTTCTCATGGGCTCCTAAAATGAATTTACGGGTGCCCGGCGAGAAGCTCCATCCGTCAAGAAAATGGCGCTCAGACGAAGCAACTCTTTTGCCTTATTGCCGGCGATCGTGATAGCAAATTTTACATCGAGATCTTTGACGAGCGTACATTGAGTGCGCTCACGATAAGCAAAAACCGGCCGAGCACGAGGGATGAAGATGAGCAACCAAAGATTTGCCAACGTTGTACCGTTTGCAGCGGAGAATCAGCGCGATCACTGGGGAAAGCGCAGCGGTGCCATGTCGGCTCGTAGAGGCTCCAGTGGAATCATGGGCTCAATGGGCTTTCTGCTCATGATTGCCGCGAGCATAGGCTGCAATCCAACAGGAGAAAACGAGCAATCTGGCGGTGCGGGCGGCACGAGCGGCACGGGCGGCACGGGCGGCGGCTCC
>CAZETM010000824.1:0-4488 GCA_964514885.1 uncultured Polyangium sp.
CGACGGGAGTCGCTTTTGCTTCTGAAACCCGAGAAAACAGGCATTCGTGCGGAACATCCTGGTGTTTCTCTGGGGCTCGATGCAAATCGGGTTCTGTTGGAGATCATGGGTGTCGACGAACGTCCTCATGAATTCAAGCTCAAATTGGAGTACATCTTCACACTGCTCGGTCAAGGAAATCTAGAAGAGGCTCGTCGTGAAATTGCCAATCTGGAAGCTCAAATGGGAAGCGAGCCCGAGCTTACGAAGGCCACGACGATCATCCGACGCAAGGAGCTCATCGGGCGATGAAACACATTCAAAAAGCCGCGGAGCCGATTGAGTTGACCGAGTTCCGAAATCGATGGGTTGCTACCGGGACGATGCCAACATGGCGAGATCTCGAGGGAGAGGCCCCTTTGGTCGAAGCTCTTCGTCGCCATCTATTCGCCGAACAAGGATATGTTTGTTGTTATTGTAGTCGTAGACTCATCGCCAATGACAACCATATCGAACACCTGGTGCCTCGGGATGATACCTACGGGGATTCATCGTTGACGTTCGTATGGTCGAACCTGCTGGCATCGTGTCAGGCGAATCTAATGAAAGGCGATCCGCGGCATTGCGGTATTGCCAAAGGTAACTGGTACGATTCAAGGTTCATGGTGTCACCACTCGAACCAACTTGCGAAAAGCGTTTTCACTTCGAACTTGATGGACGCATTCGACCCTTGCGCGATGATGATCCAGGGGCAGCCGAAACCATTCGGCATCTCAATCTTGATGGCCCTCATCTGCGAGGATTACGTAAAAAAGCCATCGAAGCTCTCTTCGATGGGCTCGAGCACGAACTTCAGCCGGAAGAATTCGACACGCTGATCACCAACCTGGTCGAACGAGATCGCGAGGGGAAGTATGAATCATTTTGCGTTACCCTGGTGGCCGCATTGTCGTACTTCCGCCGCTCTCATGCGATGGTTGCGGTGCAATGACCAGGCGACTGCCCCGAGCATCTCGGACACCATGAAGCGTAGCGAACGCAGACGCCTTAGTGCCGCCGTCGAAGAGCGAGCCATCTTTCGACGCCGCATTTGTAGACATCGGGCACGGATTTCTTTACGCTCTCGCCCGTGACGTCGATTCTTCAGCCTTTGCATGAGCCTCGGGTTTTTCTCGACCCTCCAGGGAGTTACTCGTGACCACGGAACTGGCTGAAGGCGTCACTATCGCCGGACGATACACCCTATCGCGACTCCTGGGGGAAGGAGGAATGGGTGCGGTCTGGGCGGCTCGGCATGTGGTCACCGGCAAACACTTGGCGCTGAAGTTTCTAAAGGGCACTGGAGACGATCACCGGCGCAGGTTCGTGCAAGAGGCTCGAGTTGCCGCGGCCATTCGACATCCGAACGTGGTCGATATCCATGACGTATTCGAGTTGCCTGACGGTGGATTGATCCTGGTGATGGATTTGCTCGAAGGCGAGCCATTGTCGGCGCTTCTTTATCGACAGCAGATCTTATCGCCCGCGCAGCTCATGCCCCTCACGCTCGAAGTGCTGGCTGGTCTTGGAGCGGCCCATGCCGTAGGTGTCGTGCACCGAGACATGAAACCCGACAACATTTTCTTGTGTCGGTTGGCCAATGGGCAAACAACCGTAAAGTTGCTCGATTTCGGCATTGCCAAACTCACCGGACTGGAAACCGGCATTCAGCATTCGGGCGCAATGACGCAAACGGGCAGTTTGCTGGGAACACCGACGTACATGGCGCCGGAACAGGTTTATGGTGAAAAAGATCTCGACCATCGGGCTGACTTTTGGTCGCTGGGCATCGTCCTGTACGAGTGTTTGACCGGTTCCTGTCCGATTGATGGCGATAATCTTGGCCAAATTTTCAAAATGATCAGCACCCGCGGGTTTCTTCCGCTCAGCGTGCGGTTGCCAGCGTTGGATCCAGGCATTGCCGCATTGATCGACTCGATGCTTTCCATTCTGCCCGAAGACCGACCTGATTCGGCTGGCGAGATTGCCGAAGCGATTGGTCTACGTATGGGTTTGTCGTCGCAGAACATTCCCGCGCCAACCTGGCTCCCCGGGGCCCGGCGCAAAACCCGAACGACGGTTGAACCGCGTGATGTCGCAATTGTGAAGGATGCGTCGCACGGATCGCCGATCAGTCTGCACCCAACGCTCGCCGCACAACCCACCCTCAGCACACAGCCGACGATTGCGGCTAACGCGGACACTGCGCTGTCAATCGATTCTGCACGACCGCAAACGTGGCGGCGAGTTTTCATGGCCTGTGCGGGTTTGCTGGTCCTTGGGGTGCTCGGGATGGTTTTTCGCGCCAATTCCCGCGAGGCGGCAACGCCACCGAGCGAAGGGGCTCCGTCGATGTCGGCAACGACCCTTACCACTGCAAATCCTCGAGGAATTGAAGCCGAGCCTAACGCCGTGAGTGTACCTTCCGTCGCCGTATCGGCTTGCGGAACACGAATCGAAGCGAACGGTGCTCCCGCAGCGGTTGGAACAGGATGCCCGGGCCTATCTCGATGAAATGGCCAACTTGCTGGTGCGCGTGCAGGTCACGGTAAAGCCGGAAGCGACGAATTTGGCGGTGGATGGCCGTCCCTTGTTGCTGGATGACAAGAAAGGCGAAGGAGGCGCGGCGCTGGCCATTGCGGGAATTTTGCCCCCAGGAAAAGGAAAACTCGCACCGACCGGAACGTTCGATCTCGAAATGGATTTCGGCCGCCACGTGCTCACGTTTTCGCGGCCAGGTCATTCCGACGTAATCATTGCCAAGGATTTTCCTGCCGGCAGAGCCCGTCCTTTGAACATCGCGCTCGACGAATTGCCAGCAACCATCGAGATATCCGCGGATCAATCCGGAGCAATCGTGACGCTGGCCGGGCGTGACTTCGGCCCGGTACCGGTAACGATACAAAGACCCGCAGGCTCGTACCCCATCGTCGTGGAAAAAAAGGGTTTTGTTACGGCCCAGGCGTTGCTCGAAGTGCGCGCAGGCGAAGTGTCGAATTATCGCGCGACCTTGCCGGTGGAAAAGCCGGCAATCACGAAGCAGTGGTGGTTTTGGACCATTGCCGCAGGTGTGGTCGCAGGAGCGAGCGTTGGAGCCTATTTCATCGCGAACCCACAAGAGCGCGCGACCATTGGCGAGGGATCCTTGGGTTGGAAGGTCGAACTTCCATGAATGCTGCAACGCGCTTATTCTTGGCCACAGCAATGAGTTTGGCCGTGGCCGGTTGTACCCCGCCGCCCCCCTACGCCGAAGTAAAAATCGTCATCGATACAGACCTCGATGTGAGCAAATTCGTGGCGCGTTTGCAAGTAGACGTCTACGACGCGGACGAGGTATGGTTTTTTTCGCGACAATTGCAACGGGATGATCCGCGGGTTTGGCCGAATAGTTTTGTTATCGACGGGCCGACTGCCGAGGATCCGGGGGCCCAATCCCGAGATCTGCTCGTGCGTATTCGACTGTATCCCGACGGCAAATTTCGTGATTATCGTGGCGAACGCTATTTTCCGAGCGGATTCCTCGACGACGCTACAGCCAGCCAATGTTTGCCGCTCTTGCCGCCTGAATTCGGCGAGCGTGAGACGAAACTTTTGGTGCAGCTCGATGGCGACGGCAATCCATTACCTCCTTTTCTGCCCTTGAATGAACCGCTTCCGGATTTGACCATCGACCGAATCGTGCCGGTCCGGGTGGTGCCTGGCAAGCAAGGCGAGATTCGGGTGGTGTTGACCGGCGACTGTTTGGGGAAACAAGCGTGGTTTGGCCCGTCGACAGCTCCTGGGGATGAGCTCGTGTGCATTGACGGCATTTTCACGACGCCACCGATCATCGAAACGTTGGCGAGTGTTTCCGAAGAAGTGCCGTCCGTCATCGAGGGCAGTTTTCCGGATCCGCAACCGTGTACGGAATCGCCACGCGTAGGAGACGCTTTATCGTTCGAAGACGAAGTCTGCATGGACGGCGGATTGTTCGTGCTTGGTGACCCAGCCGTATTTGCTTATGGCGATTACGACGGGATTCCCGAGCACATGACGGTGGTGTATGCCCTGCGGATGGATCGTTTCGAGGTGACCGTTGGACGGTTTCGCAAAGCAATCGCGGCGGGGCAGCTCCCGGGCGTCACGCTGCCCATCGCCAATGAAGGACCGCTCGATTTCGGTGTCTTGGCCACAGAATCCGAGGGCTGCACGTTTAGCAATGCAATGCAGGGGCGAGAAGCCTATCCGCTCAATTGCGTGACTTGGGAGACGGCACGCGTTTATTGTCAAGCCATGGGGGGCGATTTGCCAACGGAGACGCAATGGGAATATGTCGCCGCAGCGTCGGGACGAAACGGTCGCGAGACTCGTTATGCTTGGGGGAGCGAGGAACCGATATGCGATCGAGCCGTCTTCGCTCGGGCGGCAAGTTTATCCATCGGGGCCGTGGAATGCGCTTCCGGTCCCGGGGGACAAGGAGTGCAACCATT
>CAZETM010000825.1:0-4479 GCA_964514885.1 uncultured Polyangium sp.
GCGTTTAATGGAAAATCGTGGGTCGTGCTTGGGACATCCACGAAAGCCGGTACGCCGACGGAAACAACCAAGGCCCTCACGGATGACGGAACGGTATCGTTCACGCTGCCAGAAACCACCGGGCCGACGACCGTGCAGGGTATCGAGAGCCACTGGATACGGGTACGGCTCGTGGCGGGAAACTACGGAAATGGTATCATCGTCACACAATCCGGCACCGTACAAAATGATGGTTATCGTCCACCGATTTTGAAATCGGTGACACTCGCTATCGAGCAAGCTTGCGAAATTCCAGTCGACAGCGTCGTTTTGCAGAATGGAACGACCTTCGTCACGGTTACGGACTTCGCTGCGGGGTTCGCTCCATTCGTACGTTCCGACGAAATCAATCCGGCGTTGTACTTGGGCTTCGATCGCGCGTTTGCCAATCGCGGGATGACGCTGCATGTGCGGGTCGCGCCGGTCCCCCCAGGCGCATCAATAGCGCCGGCGAATCCCACGGCAACCGCCCTGGAGCTGGTATGGGAACAGGCGAGCGATTCCGGATGGATTCCCCTCGGCGTGGAGGACGAGACGGAAGGTTTTCGCCGCAGTGGCCTCGTGCGGGTCGTGGGACCCGTGGCGTTGGCCTTGCAGGATGGCAGGGGGAGCGGGCGCGCGTGGATTCGAGCGCGATGGTCGCAAGGCACATTCGTTACCCCGCCGCGTATCGGGCGAATTCTCACGAATACGATTTGGGCCACGCACACATCGACATTAAAAAACGAAGTGCTCGGATCGAGCCGGCATATCGAAAGGCAAACGTTCGGCATGGCATTTACGCCGGTGCTCGACGGCGAACAGATTGAAGTGCGCGAGCCTTCGACGTCCTTGCCAAACCAGAATACGAACATCGAAGCAGCCGAGGGAAAAGGGACCGAGAAGGAAACCTGGGTGCGATGGTTTGCGGTCCCGGACTTTCAGGCGTCCGGACCAGACGATCGTCATTACACGATCAATCGTGCGACGGGCGAAGTTCAATTCGGCGACGGACATCATGGGAAAATTCCGCCGCGGGGTATCAAGAACATTCGGGCGGCATGGTATCAAACGGGCGGCGGTGTCAAAGGAAACCGGTCTGCAGCAACCGTGATCGATTTGAAGACGGCCATTCCGTACATCGATTCGGTGACCAACGTAGAGCCATCGACGGGCGGTGCGGACGCTGGCGGGCCCGAGGGATTCAAAGAGCGTGCGCCGCGCATTCTGCGACATGGTCATCGCGCCGTCGTTGCAGAAGACTTCGAAGATCTCGCGTGCGAGGCATCACATGCAATCGCTCGAGCACGGGCGATCGTGGGCACGTTCGATCCGATTCTCCTGGCGGATTTACTTCCTGCCCAGGTGGGGCAGGTTTTTAAAGGCACACCATTGCAACTGCTCGTCGTACCGCACGGCGCTGCACGTTGTCCGGCGCCGACGCTCGGTCTGTTGCGCGACGTCGAATCGTTCATTCGAGCCCGTTGTTCTCCTGCGGTGTCGTTCGTCATTTCCGGCCCGGATTGGATTCAAGTGACAGTCGATGCAACGGTGGCCTCTTCCACGGACGACCCCGACGAGCTTCGTCGTCGCACCGGCGCCGCCATCGAACGATATTTGCATCCGCATTCAGGTGGAGTGGATGGCAAAGGATGGGCTTTCGGGCGCCTCCCGCATGAGTCTGATTTGTACCCGCTGCTCATGGCGCTCGAAGGCGTCGATCACGTTGGGACCCTGACGATTGCATACTGGAAGCCCGACCAACTGTCGGACGACGGAATGATGAGCGGGACCATCGTCGGCGAAGAATTCGAGGCCAGTGCGCCCGCCGATGTAATGGCTCGCATACTCGTGTTTTCGGGGCTTCATAACATCACAGTCCACCCTTTGTGAGAGGCAGGTTGACATGCCCATCGAACTTCCCGACCTCGACGATCGCAACTATGCCGACCTCATGACTGAGGCAATGGCATCGATTCCGGTGCTGTATCCGCAATGGTCGGACCACAATCCGTCGAATCCTGGAATCGCGCTGATTGAGCTATTGGCTTGGCTCACGGACATGACGATTTACCGGACGAACCGGATACCGGAAAAAAACCGCGATGGGTTTTTGAAATTGATCCATGGTCCGACATGGACGCGTCCGCCGGGTCAGGACATGGAAACGGCGATTCGGGAAACGGTGGGGGTAATTCGCGAGCGATATCGAGCGGTCACCACGGACGACTACGAGTACCTTGCGAAACATACGTTCGTCCCGCCAATCGACCAAAGCATCGGTGGCGTTGCGCGTGTGCGCTGTTTGGCCGATAAATCCATCAATGCGCAAGACTTGCTCGTGGAGGCTTCCGGGTACGTCACGCTGCTCGTCGTGCCGGATTCGGGCTGGAACGATTCGACGTATTGGGTGGATCCGAAGACGGACCTCACCGGCGCGCTGAAAGACTTTTTCGACGTTCGCAAGCTGGTCACGACGCGCCTTCGCGTGCGAGGCCCATGCGCCGTGCCTGTGAAGCTCGGAGCCACCGTGTATCTGAAGGACGATGCGCGGGCGAGCATTGCCACGGACGCACGGAACGCGCTGCTGCGGCATTTCCATCCGCTTTTCGGCGGCCGGGATGGACAAGGGTGGCCGTGGGGCCGAGCGGTCTATTCATCGGACGTGTATGCGGTATTGGACGAGGTGTCGGGCATTGATTACGTCGAAAACGTATCGGTCAAATTCGACGGTTCGGAGGCGCAGCAGACGGCACGCGCTATCAAGCACGATAATCACGAGCACGAGATGCACGACCCCGCGGTAAAACTTCATCCACACGAGCTCGTGCGACTCGAGCCAGGGACCAGCATTGCTTTGACGCTAAAGGAGCGTCTGGGGGACCAATGGGTAACGAAAGCCGTTTGAGCACGTATCTCGCGAACCTGCCGGCGGTGTTGCAGGAAGGGCCGTTCCTCGGTCGCTTTTTGCTGGCATTCGAGGCGATTTTGCACGGGTTGCCTTCGAGCGAAGGAGTGGAATCTCTGCCGGTCGGTTTGTCGGTCTTGCTGGATCGAATGCATACGAACTTCGATCCGCTTGGCGAGCGGGATTCGCCCGAGACGCGCGCTCCAGCGGAGATGTTGCCGTGGCTTGCGCAATGGATGGCGACGTCATTGTGGGACGATTGGAACGAAGAGACGAAACGCAACTTCCTTGCTCATTGCATCTCGCTGTATCGGAGACGCGGTACGCGATCGGGGCTCGAGGAATTGCTTCGGGTGTGCGTGACGCCGATGGTGAAGGTCATCGAATTGGACGATCCGGCGCCGGCACATTATTTTTTGGTCGAATTGGCGATCGCCGAGAAGGACCCCGACAAACTGAAGCGTGAGGCCCGTATGGTGCGCGCCATCGTGGACCGGGAAAAACCGGTGCACACGTTTTACGGTCTGCGTCTCCTGTACCCGGCGATGCAAATCATCAATGATCCCGGCAACGATCCCCAAAAGGGGATTCACGTGGGCATAACGACGATCTTGGGCACGATGACGTATTGAGCCGGATAACGGCGAACCGTGAGGAGTTTACCATGAGCAATGGGAAATATGATCAACCGCTGAACGTCGTCAAACGACTTCGATACTTCGATGGCCAATTCTTGAAGGACGACGACTTCATCGAAGAGCAGCAGTTTCATATCGATCGTCAGAATCGTCATCAACGAGCTTTGCACGTGGCCGGCATTGTCGAAGGGCTCGGCGTCGCTAAGAACAACGATAATCTCGGAATCACGGTGTCGCCGGGAACGGCGGTCGACAGTGTGGGGCGTTCGATCATTCTGTTGGAACAGCCGCCGCCCATCTCGGTTCCGCAAGGCGTCGACGCGGCGGCGACGATGTACGTCGAGCTGAAATTTAATGAGACTGGGAGCGATCCGGCGGATCCGAATAAAGACGGGAGCCCCAATACCCGATTCGACCAGGAGCCGGCCATCGTCATCAGTTCGGCGAGGAATTCGGACGCGTTGCTTCTTGCCACTTTGACGATCCTGATGGCGGCCACTCCTCGCACAATCGATTCGATTTCGACGGCTTCGTGCATGTATTCAGGCGTGCGTTTGCCGGGGCCGCAAGGGACCGGCGGCGCGAACAGCGCAATTGGAGCGGCATTGGCATTGCGCACGAGGAGCGATGGGCAAGGGGCCGAGCTCAGCGGTGGTTTGTCCGTTGCGGGTCAACTTATCAGCAGCGCGGTGGGTATTGGAACGACCACGCCAAACCAAGCGCTCGTCGACAACGGCACCGGCAAGGTTGGAATTGGGCTCAACGATCCGAACCAATCGGCAGCGCTCGCTGTGAATGGCCAGGTCGGCATTGGATACCCCAGCCTTACCGCCGGAGTTCTGGCTAACTCGCTTGCAGTGCTTGGCAGAGTGGGCATTTGAACGCCCGCGCCAGTGCCAGCGCTCGTCGTCAACA
>CAZETM010000826.1:0-4473 GCA_964514885.1 uncultured Polyangium sp.
GACGTGAGCCCGGACGGCAAAACGGTCGTTTTCGATTTGCTCGGCGATCTTTATTCGATCCCGATCGAAGGCGGCGAGGCGAAATCGCTCTCGAGCGGCATGGCGTGGGATATGCAACCGCGGTTCAGCCCCGACGGAAAATGGATCGCCTTTACGAGTGATCGGGACGGAGCGGATAACATTTGGGTCGTCGACAACGAGGGCAAACATCCTCGGCAAGTCACGAAAGAAGACTTTCGCCTGCTCAATTCCCCCGCGTGGACACCCGATGGCCAATGGATTGCGGCGCGCAAGCATTTCACGGCCGAGCGAAGCTTGGGGAGCGGCGAGATCTGGCTGTACCATCGGAGCGGCGGCAAAGGCCTTCCGATGACGGAAAAACCGAATGACCAAAAAGACGTTGGCGAGCCTGCGTTGAGCCCGGATGGTCGATTCTTGTATTTCAGTCAAGATACGACACCGGGCGCCGAGTTCCAATACAACAAAAACCCCCACGCGGGCATTTACACCATCAAACGGCTTGATCGGGTCGAGCAACGAGTGGAGCCGTATATCGACACGCAAGGAGGCGCGGTGCGCCCAACGCCTTCGCCCGACGGCAAAACCATCGCGTTCGTGCGACGCGTGGGCCTTCAAACGGCCATTTTCCTGCACGATACGGTGTCGGGCCGGGAAAAACAGGTGTACACGAAGCTCGACCGCGACATGCAGGAGACCTGGGCGATTCACGGCGTTTATCCGACCATGGGCTGGATGCCGGACAATCGCTCGCTCGTGTTTTGGGCAGCGGGGAAAATCCAGCGCGTGGACGTGTCGAGCGGAGCTGTGACCCAAATCCCGTTTCACGTCAAGGATACGCGAAAAGTCGTGTCCGCATTGCGATTCCCCGTAGAAGCGCACCCGGCACGTTTCGACACGAAAATGCTCCGATGGGTCGAGGTGTCGCCGGACGACAAGAGCGTCGTGTATCAATCGCTGGGGCGGCTGTATGTGCACGACTTGCAAACGAAAAAAGCGCGCCCGCTCACGACGGACAAAGGCTTCTTCGAGCTCGAACCGAGTTTTTCCCGCGACGGGAAAACCATTGTCTACACGACGTTCAGCGATGAAGCGCTTTCGCGCATCCGCGTCGTTTCCTCCCAAGGCGGCGCGGGCAAGTTGGTGCTCGACAAACCGGGCCATTACGTCGATCCCGTGCTCTCCCCGGATGGAAAGAACATCGTGTATTGCAAGATCCCCGGGGGCGGCGTGCGCAGTCGGCTCTATTCGCATGACACCGGCATTTATGTCATTCCCGTCGCCGGCGGAGAGCCGCGCCTCGTGACGCGAAAGGGGTCTTCCCCCCATTTTGGCAGCGACCCGAATCGGGTGTTTTTCCTGGTCGACGGCGAGGACAAAGAAAAAAAGCGCGAACTTCGCAGCATCGATCTCGACGGCAGCGACCAGCGCACGCATCTGCGAAGTGAAAATGCGACAGAAATCCGCGTTTCCCCCGACGGGCGGTTTGTCGCATTTCGCGAGCTTTTTCAAGGGTATGTCGCGCCCATGCCCGTCACCGGGCGTGTCGTCGAGATCGGCCCGAAGGTCGAGGGGCTGCCTGTTGCGCGCGTGACGAAGACGGCGGGCGAATATCTGCGATTCTCCGGGGATTCCAAACGGCTCCATTGGTCGCTCGGGCCGGAGCTTTTTACGCGCGAGCTGACCGATTCGTTCGCATTTTTGGCGGGCGCACCGGAAACGTTGCCTCCCGCGCCCGATGTCGGTGTACCGATTGGTTTTTCTGTGGATTCCGACATCCCCACCGGAAAACTCGCGTTTGTCGGCGCGCGGATCGTGACGATGAAGGGCATGGAAGTCCTGGAAGAGGGCACGGTCGTCGTCGATCGCAATCGAATCGTCGCGATTGGCAAAAGCAGCGACGTGACGGTTCCGGCCGATGCGACGCGGATCGACGTTCGTGGAAAAACCATTCTGCCGGGCCTCATCGACGTGCATGCGCATGGACCGCAGGGCGACGACGGCATCATCCCCGAGCGCAATTGGCTGCATGATGCGGAATTGGCGTTCGGCGTCACGACGACGCACGACCCATCCAACGACACGGCGACCATTTTTGCCGCCGCGGAAATGGCCCGGGCCGGCATCGTCGTCGCGCCGCGCATTTATTCGACGGGTACCATTCTTTACGGTGCAAACAGCGCCTACAAGGCCGTCATCGAAGACCTCGACCAGGCGCGCGAGCATTTGCGGCGTCTTCGCGCCGTCGGCGCGTTTTCCGTCAAAAGCTACAACCAGCCGCGTCGCAGCCAACGACAACAAGTGCTCGCCGCCGCGCGGGAACTCGGCATGATGGTCGTGCCCGAAGGCGCTTCGTTGTTCGAGCACAACATGACGATGGTGGTCGACGGCCATACCGGCGTCGAGCACGCGCTCCCCATTGCGCGGGGATATGCGGACATTTTGCAGCTTTGGTCCGGCACCGAGGTCGGGTATACCCCGACGCTCGTCGTCGGTTATGGCGGGCTTTGGGGAGAAAACTATTGGTATGCGCAATCGGATGTGTTTTCTCATCCGCGCCTGACGAAATTCGTGCCTCCCGAGGAGCTCGAGCGACGCGCGCGCCGCCGCCTGTTGGCTTCCGACGGCGATTGGAACCATATCGATATCGCGCGTCTATGCAAAAAGCTGACGGACGCCGGGGTACGCGTCAACCTGGGCGCGCACGGGCAACGCGAGGGGCTCGCCGCGCATTGGGAGCTGTGGATGCTCGTGCAAGGCGGAATGACGCCGCTCGAAGCCATCCGAGCCGCGACGATCAATGGCGCACATTATATCGGCCTCGACAAAGACATCGGCTCGTTGGAGCCGGGAAAGCTCGCGGATCTCATCGTGATCGACGGCAATCCCCTGACCGACATTCGCAGCTCGGAGAAGGTCGTGTACACGGTCATCAATGGGAGAATGTTCGACGCGGCCACGATGGATGAAATCGGCAATCATCCCAGAAAGCGGGCCAAGTCGTTCTGGCAACGGTAGGCGCCCATCTTTCATCTCTGGTGGGTGAGGCGCGGAGACGGCTTTGATCCCTGTTCAACACCCTCTAAGTGCCACTCGGTTACAAACTTTTCAGGCCCTCGATCACCAATGCTTTGGTCTGATCGTCGGAATGGCGCCGTTGGCTCGCAACGCCGCAACCGATTTGGAATTGGGCCTGATTCCCATACGATTGAATTGTTCATAGGCCTTCATCGCGAGAGAAAAGAGCATGCCATCAGCGCGATCTTGGAGATGACCTTGACGTTCCAGTTGGGTTTCGATGAAATCGACTGCGCTCTTGGTCGTGCCTGCTTCCTGGAATTCGACACACATTCGTTTGCTCCCGCCAACGCAATTTTTTTTGATGAGCGAAAGATATTCGCGAGGCAACGTTCGTTGCATGTACTTGCTCGTCAAGAAAAACGTTTTCACCGGTTGATGATTACGGACAATATTCTTGAACGCAATCACCATGTGTTCACGAAACAATCCTATTTTACCATCTTCGGCAATGGCGAACATGGGCAGGATCGGAGCAATCTGTGGGAAAAGCAGATTTGGGTAGAGTCTGATGTTCAAGTAACTTTCGGCCACCCTGAAGCAATCGTCATAGTCGTCAAAACAGGTGTATTGGACATCCCGCAAGCGTCGCAATACTATCTTTTCTTTCCGCGGATCGACGGTGTCATTGGCGACATCCAGGTACAATTCGCCCAACTGAATCGCGTTTTGCAGGTATTGCCCCTCCAAGATGACATAAATCTTCTTGAGCAGTACCCCTTCTTGTTGAAGGGCAGTAAACATCGGGCTTCGATCCAATACATCAAAAATTGTATCGCGGATGATCCCACAAAAACCAACTGGATAGTCCCGATGCGATAGGACTCCATACGCTGCCGAAGGGCCATTTTGCTTCATCGTAGCCAGGAAACGTTTGTCGACGATCTCTCGAATTCGTCGAACCCCATCGACAATCATGCCCATCTCAGGGACCAATCGTTTTTCCGTCAGCTCGGCCTGAAGCGGATCATCGTCCACAACGTCGTACTCGAACGCATGGTCATAGGCCTCCTGGGAAAACGGGCCTTTGATGAAAGAAGTGTCTTCCGGTGTGCTTGTCACGTGCCCACCTTGATAGGTGGATCGAATCGCGGTTAGGCTGGATAAGGATTTCGATATCTTCGTCATCGTGCACCATCTGTCGTGGAACGGAGGACGCGCATGATACATTGGCGAGCACTTAGTGCAAATAAAGCGTCATTTTCGAACTTTGCGCGGCTGTGCCTAGGAAAATAACCTGGCAATTTCGCTGTTGACGCGTCTACCCCGCGACGCGTCATTGACCACACCTCGTATACTCACGCACATCCAGTACACGCGCTTCGTCGAGCACGGCGTCGCCCACCTCCACACGCGTCTGAAGCCTCAACCCTTCGT
>CAZETM010000827.1:0-4466 GCA_964514885.1 uncultured Polyangium sp.
CCGCATGACCCGCGTGCCCATTCCCGGTCATGCCTTGGTCTCCATCCTCCGCGGCGAAGCCCCGCTGCTCGCACACGAACCCGGCGCCTCCACCATCGCCTGGGACAAGGACGAAGGTCACTACCGCGTCATCGTTCCCGGCACCCACAACGCTCGCCAAGAGATCCACCTCGGCATCCGCCCCGATGACTGGGACAAACCCTGGTCGGCACAGCGTCTACGCGTCCACTACGTGCTCGTTTCCCAGCGCGGCTCGGACCTTTACACCGCCGAACTCAGCAACCACGAGCCTGCCAAAACGGCCTCTCCCCGCGTCGACCCGGAAGGCATCGACGACCCGATCCCGCCGAGTGGTGGCGCATGTGACGCCGAGCTGCCGCGCTCCATTCGCATGCGCGTCCCGTACACCGAAGAAGACGTCATCTTTCAGTACAAGAACGCCCAGTGGAATCCGCCCATCCCCCAAGGTGCGTTCGGACAACCCACGCCAGGTGGCGTCCGCCCGGTTTTCGTAACCTGCGAAGGCCCCTGAACTCAGCGCGATCCTAACGCTTCGACAACCGCTTCCGGCACGTCGGTGATGATCCCGTCGACGCCCATCGCGGCTAGGTCTTGCGCTTCCCGCACGTCGTTCACCGTCCAGACATTCACCACGAGCCCCTGTCCAAGTAGCCGCTTGACACGCGCATGATCGGTCAACGTCCGCTCGAGGTGAATCGCGTCTCGCCACACGCGCCCCGTCTCGATCGCCAACATCGACCACTTGGATCGATGCACCAACAGCGCCCGGGGAATCCGCGGCGCGAGCGTCGCAAACGCCGCCAAAATCAACGGATCGAAGCTCGACACGATGAGCGGCAAACACGGATCCACTGCCGACAACTGTCGCGCCGCTACATGCGCCAACGCCAGCCGATCAGGCACTCCATGCTTCAGCTCCACGTTCACTCGCAAGCTTCGCGCTCTCGCCAAAGCAAGCACATCCATCAGCCGTGGAGCAACCTCGCCATCGCCAACGTCGATGCGCCGGATCTCGTCGTACGACAGCTCCGCCACGCGTCGAAAATCTCGCCCCGCCGTCACGCGATCGAAGGCGGCATCGTGCATCACGACCAGCTCGCCCTCGCGACTCAGTCGCACATCAAGCTCGATGCCATCCGCGCCAACACGCGCCGCCATCTCGAACGCTGACAACGTGTTCTCAGGCGCCCCCGAGCTGCCTCGATGCCCGTACACCCACGGCCTTTGACCAGGCTTGCGTCGAAACGCCCCCACGCCAAGCCCGAGCAACGTCACGAATCCAGCTCCCGCACAATCTCGAGCGCGATCGCACGTGCACGCACAACGTCACTCGCCGGAAACGTCGCAGCTCCGACCACCGGATGTCCCCCACCTTCATAACGCCTGCAAATCGAGGCGATATCGTGTCTTCGCGCCACGCCCGACCACGGGTTGTAGCCGACGGAAACTTTGCACTGGTGCTTCGTCCGCAAGAGCGAAACCGAATAGACGCATCGAGGGTACATAGCGTAAGCCGCGAACTTCAAGCTCGCATCGATCGGAGCATCGCTCAAGTCCACGAGCACCACGCTGCCCATGACGACTCCAGATTGTTTCACGCGCGTAAGAAAAACGTCCTGAGCGATCGAGATGGGGCGAAAGAGCTGCGTGATGTTGGGATCTTTGGCGACTTCTTCGAGGGGCTTTTCAAGCAACTTGGGAACGATGCCGCTCAAGAACGGACCATCGCCGTGATGCTCCACGACGGCCGCTAGTTGCAACACTGGCTCGGATCGATCGACCGCTGATTCAGCCGACGAAAACCGAGCTGCATCGATGATGTCCGCCCAGCGAATGAGCGGCTCCAAGTCCTTACAACTCACGTCGAAGTGCTTCAGCGCAACATCGGCAATGAGCTTCGTGCACGAGCTGTACGTGGGCTCGAAAAAGAGTCGCGTCGGACCTTCGATCGAGTGACTTTCGAGCGCTTCATTTTGTTCGTCGAGGGAGCCGAAGCCGGTGACGTGATGATCAAAAAACCAGGTGAGTCGCGAGCTTTTCGTGTAGCGAAAATCGAGGATCGCGTTCTCGTCTCCATCGAGCCACGCCTCGGGGATCATCGACATGCCCGGGCCGTAGCCGCATGAGCGATAGCGAAACGCTCGCGGCTCGTTGGGAGCAATGCTGCGCAAGAGATGTTGGAAGACGGCGGCGCTGGCCATGCCGTCGAAGCAATGTCCGTGCGTGGCAACAACCACGTTTTTCGGCTTCTGCACGCGGAAAGCGGTAGCACGTGCCTGACGAGCGGGCATCTGTGTGGATGAGAATGTGTGCGGAAACGAGTCCGCCACATGCTTCGACAAACCTTGCTACGGGACGAACCTAGTCACGGTTTCTCAGCGACCGATCGAGGATCGTTGCCATCGTCGGGTCGGCAGTCGGTAGGATGGTGCGAGCCCATGAGTTCATCCGCTTCGTCGAACGCCCCGCGTCACGCGACGCATCGCTACCACACCGGACTTGTGCTGGGAGGCGTCTTCCTCACGGGTGTCGGTGTGTACGGGATGAGCACGGCTGCATCGGCGTCGCTCCTGAGCGGTCCGCTCACCGCGATTAGCTCAGTAGGCGCGATATTGGGCGCAACTCTAGCGGTACTGGGCATGGTTGGCCGACGCGCTGGGGCTGGCGTCATCGGGGTCAACACATCGTTCGATCTCATCTCACGTGGACGTCTCAGCGAAGCCGAAAAGCTTCTCGATGAAGTCGAACGAACCGACAAAACGCCGCTCATCCGAAGCGTCTCGGCCGTGCAACGCGGGCTCATCGCGATGCGACGTGGAGATGCGAAAACGGGTCTCGCGTTTCTCGATCGCGGCATCGATACGAAGGCACGGATCCTGTACCGATCGGCCGTACGAGTTCAAACGATCAACGCGCGGGGCATTCGTGCGTTCTTGCGAGCAGCAACGGGCGATCGACAAGGCGCACGCGAAGACATCGATGCCGTTCGTCAAAGCCCCGACGTCCTTCCTCAATCGCTTGCTCGCGCAGCATTGGCCGAAGCGATCTGCATCGAGCGCGAGGGTGACCGAGACAAACTTCGCGCGCATCTTGCAGAGCATCGCGACTTGCTTCTCGACGTCACCGATCGTCGTGAGCGCGCGATCGTCCGAGCGTATCAACGTATGCTCGAAACGACGGCGACGAGCGTGTACCGCAAGGGCGCGAAGCCCGACACGAACAGCGAAGAACCGCCGCTGGTCGATTGGGTTGCGCAGATGGTTCCGGGGGCGGCACCGTTTGTCGAAATGAACGGCGTCAAAGAGAAGTCCGGGGATCTGCCGGCTGCCGTCGCGACCGAGAGTGCCAAGAAAGAGCTGGAAAACGCGCGCAAAACCGCGGAAACGGCAACAAGAAAAGGCGTTCCGTTGGTGGTCAAAACACTTCTACTTTGGGCAGTGTTGATCGGAATGTTCGCGGCCATCTGGCAACTCAACGCTCCCTCCGAAGCGAGCTACGACGACATGTACGACGGTGACGCGATCGCCGATGCAGCGGATCGATTCGGGCAGGCAGCGGTGGGATTTCTCGGCGCCATGCTCGCTTGGATTTTCGGCCGTGGCGCGTGGCAGGTGATGAAGTCGCGTCGCCAAGGACAAGAGCTGTTCGCCGCGATGAACCTCTCCGCGCAAGGAAAACTCGCCGCAGCGAAAGAGCAGTTCGAAGCGCTGACCAAGAGTCAATTCATGCTGGTCAAAGCTCAGGCGTACCTCGCGCTCGCGCAGATCGCTGAACGAGAAGCCGATCTGAACAAGAGCCTCGAGTTTTGCGACAAGGGCCTCGCGTGTTTGTCGAAGTACGTCGCACGCATTTCCGCAGCGGACATTTTGCTACCGGATCTCATGTCGCAGCGAGCGTTTGTCCTGGCCGCGATGGACCGTCACGACGAAGCGGAAGCCGAACTCGCCTCGCTTCCTCCTGCGTATCCGTACAAGAGTCGAGCGATGCTTCGCGTGCGACTCGTCGAACATTCCCGGCGCGGAGACTTCGCGGGCGCAGCAGCCATCGCGGCCGAAGCTGGGCTCGACTTGCCGCTGACGGCACGCGACGAGCTGCTCGCGGACGGCGTACGTATCGCGTTCAAGCCGGAGAGCTTGGGAGCAGGCGAGTTGCCGCGCATTCGTCGTGAATTGCGCTCGGTCGTTTCGATGCGTACGTGGCTGGAAACGATCGCGCCGAAGACACTCGAATCGATCGAGCGCGCATCGGACGAATCACCGGTGCATCGAGACGACGCGGATCGGGAGCGTCTTGCTGAAGAGGAGGCGCGAGCTGAGGAGGAAGCCGCGCACGCCTTGCGCCTCCCCCTCTCCACGTAGCGCCGAAGGCGCGGAGTTGGAGAGGGCTAGGGTGAGGTGTGAGGCGTGAGGCGCGACTACTTCTTGTCGCCGATGGTGTCGTAATAC
>CAZETM010000828.1:0-4460 GCA_964514885.1 uncultured Polyangium sp.
TTTCGAAAAACCTCCGGGTCATGGTGAAGAAAACGTGGGAACAACGCGACCCAGTCACCGGCGAGAAAACGAACGTGCGTGCCATCGGAGAGTGGTAATTCGAAATTCTCGGTCACCTCTCGATACATGTTGGGACGTGAAAACAAGCGTAACGTTTCTTGGCCGACGGAGCGTGCGAGGTCGTCAAGGCCTGCAGTGCTTTCTGCACGCAATGCATTCACGAGTAATGGGTCACGAATCACGGTGCTGTACATCCAAATGCATGTAGGAACCAGATTCACCATCGAGCCCCACATGAGCATGAGGAGCGTGCGAAGCTGTTCGTCACGACTGACGCCTGGACGTGCGAGTACGCTGGTTTTCAGCGCGTCCATCACTGGGTTTCGCGGCTGATCGAGCGCTCCTTCGAGGCGTTGCAACAAAGCATTTTGGGCACTTTGACCACGATCATGCAAGGTCGGGTCGCTACCGGCAAAACGTGCAGAAACCGATGCCGAAAAGGCTAAAAAGTCATCAATGAATGTTTCGTCATGGAGACCTTCGCCGAATAACGCGAAAACCGTCGCCGGCATGAGCGTCTGATGCACCAAATCTTGCATCGAGACCACAGGGGCCCCGCTGAGCCCAGCGGCATAACGGGCCACCGCATTGGCCATGCGATCTTTGAAGCGCCCAATGGCTGCAATGAGGGCTGGTCCCCGGAAGGTACGAATCAAGTCCGCACTGAGAGACCGCACGTCTTCGTCGGTTTCCACAACCTTTCCCATGCCAAAACGCAGTTTCGATTGACGTGAGATTGGGCTGAAGGACACTTGGTGCGCCGTCAAAAGCGGTTGGAACACGTGGGGATCGAGTACGTACGTGATACGTTTGCCACCATCGACGACGACGGTGAAAACCGAACCATAACGTTTTTGGCATAACGCCAAAAAGTTTTCAGGATCCTGTTTGAGCCACGTTGCTCCGTTTCGTTCGTCCACAACCGGAGGAAGGATTGATTTCATGATGAATCACCGTGCACAAGTGAGGTGCCGCCCGCCATCAATGGGGAGCGTGGCGCCTGTGATCCATTGCGATTGATCCGAACCAAGGAAAAGGATGAGTTCCGCAACCTCTTCCGGCTGCCCGATGCGACCCATGGGGTGGGTTGTTTTGCTATGCTCGAGAAATGCGGCATATCGATGATCGTCGAGGCCTGCTGTGCGATGCAGACCGCTCTCGACGACGCCTGGACAAACGGCATTTACACGCACGCCTGCGGAAGCGAGTTCGAGGGCTGCGCAACGCGTGAGTTGATCGACGGCGGCTTTGCTGGAGCAATAAGCGAGGACGCCCGGAAACGAGCGAATGCCCGTGACGCTCGACACGTTGACAATTGCTCCTTTGCGCTCTTTTAATGACGGAATGCATAGTTGCATCAGGTGGAAAACGGCCGTGACATTCAGGTCGAACATGGCTTGCCAATTCGGCAATTCGGTATTTTCGATGGTGCCGAAAGCGATGACTCCCGCCGCGTTTACGAGCAGATCCACGCCACCGAAGACCTCGAGCGTCGAGCGAACCACATGTTCCCGGGCGGTGCCTTCAGTTACATCCGCAACGAGCGCGATGGCGCGGCTGCCCGACGCTTCAATCGTGCATCGCACCTGTTCGAGCGCATCGCTGTTGCGACCTACGAGAGCGACGCTCGCTCCCTCATGGGCCAGGGCGATGGCCGTGGCGCGTCCGATTCCACTCGTTGCGCCGGTGACCAATGCGATTTTATCGTGGTATTTTTTCATCGAAGGGTTCTCGCTATTTATGCCGATGGTTGCGCACCGCGGCTCGATGCGTTGCGCGTGTTTTCCACCGAGCCATGATTCTAGGTATCATGGTATAGCCGAGCGAGCCAAGAATGTTACTCGCGCGGCCAAAGTCACCATCGGCGGAGCTAGAAATGGGTATTTGCGCCACAAATTCGTTCCATCGTGAGACTCGGCGGATTTTTTGATGGGATGGTGAAGCGAGGTATAGAATCTGGGACACTGCCGCGCGTTTTCGCCCTTCGCGCCGAGACGCGTGAGGGACTACGGTCTATTTTTTTTCAGGGCTGAGCACCGTCATGACACATAAATTGAACCGTGACGCAAAGATCGATGGCCTCACGCGAGGAGTACCAACGTCCTCCCGTCGCATTGCGGTGATTGGGGCAGGGCCATCGGGTCTTGCATGCATAAAGGAAATTTCGGAGGCGGGTTTCGATGTCGTTGGCTTCGAGGCATTACCAACCCTCGGCGGCGTGTTCGCGAGCCATTACGAACGGCTTCAACTGGTCAGCAACAGTATTCTCACGAGTTTCGGTGCTTATTCGGATGGGCAAGAACACGCCCCGAAAATGTGGACGCGCGACGAATATCTCGAGTATCTCACGGCGTATACGCAGCACTTTTCGCTCTTCAAACGCATTCATTTCTCGACCCGTGTCGATTCGTTGCAACGGAATCCGAATGGTTCAGGATTCAGGCTCCGGGTCGCGCCTGTCGATCCATCGAGCGTTCATCCCCATTACGACAAACCGCAGCCCGATGTGCTTCGTCGTCCTATCTTGTCGCGAGGTCCCGTGGCGGCGCACGGGGAAGACGTCGAGTTCGATCACGTCGCCATTTGCAGCGGCGTGCATCTTGCGCCCAAGACGCCCGAATGGCCTGGGCGTGAACGATTTCGTGGCAAAATCGAACACTCGAGGTCGTATTGGAACCCGGATGATTACAAAGACAAACGCGTTCTTATCGTGGGCCTTGGTGAAAGCGGCTCCGACCTCGCTTTGCAAGTGGCCCGTGTTGCCAAGAGCTCGGCCATATCGACGCGCAAAGGTCCAGGGTTCGTGATTCCTCGATACCAGGGAGGTCGCCCATCGGACCTCGACACCAATCGTGTTTATCACGCCATCCCCCGAGCGCTCTCCGGTTCTCGTATCGTCCGATTCAAAACACACATCGAGGCATTGTTTCTTGGGCCGGACGACGATCGTCACGTTATTGCAAAAGCCGACGCAATCAACAAAAAACGAGGTCGATCGCCATTTCATCGCTTCGGAACAAAAAACACGTCCTTCATCGAAGCGCTGCTTTACCACGGAACGTCGCTTCGACCGGACATCGAACGACTCGAAGAAGACCGAGTCGTCTTCGTCGACGGCACGTCCTTCGAATGCGATGTGATCATCTGCTGCACGGGTTACCAGATTCAATTTCCCTTTTTTTCCGAGCACGAACCAAAGCTGGCCCAACGCGCGTCGAATGCGCGCAATCTTTACAAGCACATGATCAATCCGCAATTGGGACTCGATATCGCGTGGATCGGATTCGTCCGGCCAGCGGTCGGAGCAATACCTCCTTTGGCCGAACTACAGGCTCGTTATTACGCGTTGCTGCTCGCGGGCGAACGAACGTTGCCCTCCATTGCGGCGATGGAACGAGATATTGCGCATCACGCCCAGCTCGATATGTCACAATATCCTGACGATGCGGGTCGAATTGCAGCGCTCACCGATTTTCTCCGCTTCATGGATAGCATTGCCAAGGAAATCGGCTGCAATCCGCCGCTCGATCAACTGCTGTTCAGTGACCCCAAAACATGGTTGAAGGTCCTATTTGCACCTCTGTCGGGCGCCCAATATCGCCTCGAGGGACCGTCGGCAGAACCCGAACGGATACGCAGCGTTCTTGCTCGAATGCCAATGATGCCCTGGCCGGTGCTCGCGTATGAACTCTTGTGCGTGCTTGGAAGCAAAGCGTTGCATGAATTTGGTTTCGGAGACGAATTCAAGCCTATTGGTTTGAATTTGCAAGAGGTGGCGCCGGTCGTCGAGCCTGGTCATTGATCTCATTTCGACCGGCACCCCACGTTGGGCTACAAAATGTCCCGCTTCTTTTGGTAACCCGCACCAATGCCCTGGAAATATTCTTCAGGCATACCGAGGCCCGCGACCATTGCATGTTGAAGTGGCGTCGGCGCGCAAACGTAAAGCAATTCGTGCGCCACGGTAATGCGTCGAGCGGCTTCGGGCGGAGCGGTCAAATATCCCACGCGCCATCCCGTCACGGCAAATGTTTTAGAAAAACCCGAAACAGATATGGTGTTTTTTCGAGCGGCCAAAGGCACGTGTTTTTGTCCGCCAAAAACGATGTGTTCGTAAATCTCGTCCGTAATGGGCATCAAATCATGTGCGTCGATGACGTCAGCGAGCCAATCGAGTTCTTCCGTGCTCCAGACCTTGCCGCTCGGATTCGACGCGTGGAAGCGCTGGGGAGTTTGCCCAAGTTTGTCGTGCGCGAAGTCGACGAATACCTGCGTTGCGGGATTCTCGAGCATGGGTTCGTCCGGGTGAAGTGCACTGTTTGTGCTTTCGAGCGGCTCGTGGCGCTGAGCTGCAAACGTCGAGGGTTCTGTCCATCGTGCTTGGGACGTCGCATGAGCGA
>CAZETM010000829.1:0-4450 GCA_964514885.1 uncultured Polyangium sp.
CGCGCATGCGAAATATCCCATCACCCCCATACCCCTCGGACGCCGTCGGTAACCAAAAACAAGACGCAAGCCCCACGACGACGCCTTCGTCCGGACTCTCCTGAGATTGATACAGCCTTACCCGCGCGCCAAAGCGGACATCACCGAACAACGCGCCATCCGCGATCCGCGGCGCACCACTTCCGGGATCCGATCCCACTCCAGCTCGGAAATACGAAAATGGCACATCCAGGGCGAATACGACCCGATGCTTCAACGATACCGACACCAGCGCATGAAACGTCGTCTGATCACCAACGACCACATCGTCGTTCTGCGCCGAATCCACGAGCACCAGCGGCGCCAACGCGTAATCGACCACCACCCGCGCTGAAACCAGCTTATCCCCACGCACTCCGGCGCGTTCCACATACGCCGCACGATCGCCCGCAGGCGCCGGATCGAGCACCAACGAAGGCGTTTCGTCAGCCATACTCGTGCGCGCTCCAAACAAGGAACTCGCCACGATCGCCAAGACCCACCCGGGCGACTTCACTACCCAACGACGAACGCGCAACGAAGTCATGAATGAACCGCTGGCCGAACATACACCAAAATCATCTGCCGTCCACCGCAAATTCACGGACGCAACAATTGCGCATCAAGTGGAAGGTTACGGAACGTATCGGGATTTGTAAAACTCCCTGGAACCGCCAGATGCTCCGCAAGGCGTTCGTCCGCAAGCTGAATTCGCGCCGCA
Organism: uncultured Polyangium sp.; assembly: GCA_964514885.1. Classification (GTDB taxonomy): domain Bacteria; phylum Myxococcota_A; class Polyangia; order Polyangiales; family Polyangiaceae; genus Polyangium. Next base: position 740 of record CAZETM010000829.1, read on the forward strand.
TCCTCCGTCGGCAAACGACCAGGGCAGGGGAGAATCGTCACCATCGCCCACGTCGATGACGCATTTGCTCCGAGCAGCGTTTCATAAAGCGCATGGCCAAACAAAAGCGCCACGGCGTCGCCATTCGCAATGGCATCCTTCAGCGCGGACCAATTACGATCAGCAATCCACTGCGTAGTTTCTAGCTCACGCGACTCGTTCACCAACAACAGCAGTCCGCCTTCGTCCAAAATCGCCAAACCATCCATTTCACGCGTTCGAGCGCCAGGTAATACTTTCGCGCCCGCATCGATTCGTGCCGCCACCGCCGCATGCTGCCGCGCATGAAAAGCTCGTTTCGCCACCGGAAACGTCGCCCATACGAGCGCATTCAGGAAATCGTGCCAATTCCTCTGCCGCGTAGGAACCCACCCGAACAATTGAATTCGCGCATCATACAACGCTTCCGTCTCGATAGGGACCCTTCGGCCACGTCGGCGCCTGCGCGGACGCGGCGCTTGCTCCTGAAAATGAATGCCCGCGCGCGGCGAAAGCGCCTCGTCAACGACCGAAACGTCCGGCCAATCCGCATACTGCTCGAAAAACGCCAGGACCGGCCCCAAAGGCCAAAACAGACGACTGAGCTCGCCACATCGAGGATTCCAAGAATGGCCACGCTCGAGCGGCAACACCGCGCGCGACAACGACGCATCGACCGAAGAGCCCGACATGCGCCGAGACTATACCCAAATCAGCGCGACGTAAATGAGCATTTCACCTTCCAGCTTCCCGAACGCCGAACGATCGGGCATCGACATGATGCCGAAGACCTCCGCGGGCCGACGATCGGGCATGGGGAGCATCAACGCAATTTCGTTTTTGCATGGCCCGGTAACCACCCACCTCGACGCAGTTTCTGGACCGTCCTGGCGTTGACCTGTTCCTGCACCTGTTGACAATAATCGCCGATATCCAGGGCCACGGTCAAGCTCACAAACCCATCGGCACGACGCACGGGTAGCTCGGCCTTATTCAATGCACGCGCCAAATCAGCCAAGAACGCATTGGCCTCGGCCTGCAGTTCGTTCTGCCAGATGTCCTGATTGACGGATGCGCACAAGGTCGCGAGTTGCGGCGAAAGATTCAGGTCCAACTCGCGCCATTTCCACTCGGCGGGATTCCAAATCATCTCCAGCGCATTGTCGCCATGCTGCTGCACGAATCGCTGGCGCTCGCTGACCGTGCCCAAGCCGACCATCGGAGGCAGCCGTTGCTGATACAAGGCTTCGAGATGGGCTAGCGTCACCGCGTACACCTCGTCTTTCACGTCCGCTTGCCGAATCGCGTCCACGATGGCCGCGGTCAATCCACGCAGCAAGTCGCGTTTACGCGCCTTCAAAGTGGCATCTCGTGCCGGACGCTCGAATTCCAAATAACGCTTCCCATCGGGATAACACCAGGTCACCCGCACGATCTGCCCGGTCGCGTCGTATTCGACTTCATGCCAGTCCTCGGTATTGCGGCGGGGCTCCGACGGATTCGTTGAATGACGATCGCGACGTACCATTCGACCAAGCTCGTCGTATTGGTAGGTCATGGTGCAGACGCTGTCTTGGGCATAAACCGAATAACACGCTTCGACACGACCATCGCGAATGGCAAACCACTGAACGTTCACCCACTCTTTCTCCTGGTAGTAGTTATAGGCATATGCCGCAATCCCGTCCGGCTCGTGCACGTAAAACGATTCATCGTTTACGCCGGGCTCGTCGGTTTGTCGCAGCTCGATGACAATGCGTCCTTCTGCGTCGTACCCATATCCGTGCGCGCCACTCTCGGGCGGGTCCGGCTCGCGCGCAAGCAACCTGCCGGGCTTGAATTTCTCTATCTCGAAATACGCGGGCTCGTAGGAATGCACGGCAAACGATGCCCATTGCCAACGCACCACGCGACGTTCGGTCTCGGCCTTCAGCGTCGCGTAGTGCGTCGGTGCCAACGCAGCCATCGCCCTTGCCCGCTTCATGCCTGCCGATTCATTCATTTCCACGATCGCGCCTTGGGCTCCATCATGCACGCGAAGATCAGGGACGGCGATATGCTGGAGGGGCACCGTTGCGCCATGGCTCGCGATTTCGTCGTCCGACGACCACAGCTTGATGAATTCGGTGCCTTTTAGCTTGGCTTTCTTCACGCGCTCGACGAAACGATCGCTGAAGTACGGCATACGCGGCCCCAAAGGAACGCGAAAGATGTCAATGTCCCGGATCATCGATTCGATGAACACGTATTTGCGGATCAGAACCGCCTTCGTATCCGGGATTCGCTCGATCTCCGAATTCTCCTTGTCGATCGCATCAATGACGAATCGCGGATTGAACACGAAAAGTTCGACGCCATCGTTAGTGGCTAGGGGAAGCAGTTCGCCATGCGTTTCCAGGATATCTTGCAGCGCATCGACCGCCGAACGGCGCAGGACGAGTGCGCCGAGCATAAATGGTAGGTCGGCGGCTTTAGATGCCCCTCGTCGAGTCGGTCGATCGAGCTGCATCAGGATCGGCTTCCAACTTTGCTGCCGCGATGGCCCATGAAGGTTGCGCAACAGTTCGTCGTCGTCATACCCATGAACGGTGTTGAGGATCTCGTATCCGTTCGCGCGAGTCCGCTCATATATTGCAATCATGGCATGATCCCGTGCTCGAGTTTCCAAGCGATGGAGCGAAGGATTCGGATCGCTTCCGCCTTGGTCGTTGCTGCTTCAAGCGCCTTCTCCACTGCAAGGTAGTACGCATCCGTGTGCAAATTCCCGTGCACGACTTTCCCCATCGGGTTTGGCGAGGACTTGTAGCCGGGCAGATATACCCCATTGACCGCGTCGTCAACAGGGATGTCGAACTTTTTCAGGATGGCAAGCGCATTCTTTGCTCGATGATCCGCATGCGCCACGATATGATGTGCGAATTCGCCCAACAACCGCTCGATGTTGGCCAGTGTCAGGTTTTTCGCAAGCTTGCGCGACGAGCCCTCGACCACGACTCTCACCGCCGCACGCGGAGCGTTTTTCAAGAATGCGCCCGCCCCACCGATCGCTCCCGGCACGAAAATCGGCATTCGCCGCACTGCGCTCAGCGAAAGCCGCAAACCTCGCGTGACGGCGACCTCGACCAAATCCGCTCCACCCGTCACGGCCACTTCGAGCATCGCTACTGCCAAATCAATCAGCAATAGCCGATTCAGCACCTCGTCGACGCCGTTGCCATATCCCTTCGCGAATCCTTCAGCCGCAGCTCCCGCCAACCATGGATCGTCATATTGTGGAATCGCTGGCAGCGAATCCAGCTCGCTGATGCAATGCGCGAAAAATGCTTCCATCGTCTCCGGTTGAACGTCGTTCCATCCAGCCAGGATATTGTCCGGGTGGCGCATCATTCGTTCAACATGATGCTCGCACGTCGTCAATACGCGTCCGACCGTGTGGCCAATGACTTTCGCGCCCGCTCGCGCGTCTTTCCAATCTTGCTCCTGCACCAACCGCGTCGCATTCGCTGGACACACCGGCTGCGCTGCCCCAAGGGATTCTTTGGACGGAAACAGCGAAAACGTCTGCCCGATATAGAGCCGATCCGATCGCTTTGCGTCCTTGGCGGACTGCGCCGGCGCATCCACGCAGAATTGTCCCGATGGAGGTAAACATCCAGGAAAGCCCGATGGATAATCGCTCGCGTTGCAGGTGTT
>CAZETM010000830.1:0-4445 GCA_964514885.1 uncultured Polyangium sp.
GGCAAGATCGAGGGCAAGATCGAGGGCAAGATCGAGATGCTGTTGCGCCTCTTGGGGCGCGCAAAGATCGTGCTCACAGAGGCCGAAGAAGCGCGCATCAAAGCTTGCAACGATGGAGCGACGGTCGATCGTTGGGCCGAGAATGTCATCGGAGCGCAGAGCGCTGCCGAAGTGCTCGATTGATCCCCGACCGAGGCCTCCTGCGCCGTCCAAGCAGGCCTTGCCCCCCGCGATAAAAACGTGTAGGTCAACCGCCAGCACGGCCCGGAACGAGCTTGTCACGTCCGCCCCACAACATCTACCCACCTCCGTCCCGCTTCTGATACAGTCCGCGCCGCCCGAGCTGGAGAACCAAATGGCCGCGAGGAAACCACAGAAAACACCCGATATCGCACTGCCCGCGCAGACCTCCGTTCTGCCCATCGAGACCTCCGTACCCACGGTCGCCTCGGTCCTCGGCGTGCTCTCCACCGGCCGCGTCCTCGACTTGTGCCGCCTGCTCGGATGCGACGTGCGCGATGCGTCCGGCGGCAAAGATCGACTCGTCGCCAAACTCGCGGACCTCCTCGACGCACGCCTTCCCCCCATCGTTCGCGAACTCGGTCGTGATGAATTACGCACCGTTTGTCGCCGCCATGGCCTCGATCCATCCGCCCGCGCACGTAGCGATCTCCAAGCCCTCGTCCTGCAAGCCGCCGGACTCGATCCCACAGTCTCCACCGTACGCCCACCGCCCGCAGGCCCCGATGGTTTGCCCGCCAAAGGCCAAATCGTTCACGCTCGTCACCGCCAATGGCTCGTCGATGACGTCGAACTGGGAATTTCCAACGATTCCCCACTCGTCAAATTGGTTTGTCTCGACGATGATGACCCCGGACGGCAAATCGACGTGCTCTGGGACCTCGAATTGGGCGCTCGTGTCGTCACGCCCGAAACGTTTGGACTAGGACAAACCACCCGCCTCGATCCTCCCGCGCCTTTTGGTGCTTACTTGCACGCGCTACGCTGGAGTGCCGTCAGCGCCGCCGATGCCACGCGTTTTCAAGCTCCCTTTCGCGCCGGTATCAAGCTCATGGCCCATCAGCTCACCCCGCTGATGAAAGCGCTCGAATTGCCCCGCGCCAATTTGTTCATCGCCGATGACGTGGGCCTCGGAAAAACAATTGAAGCGGGCCTCGTTTTACAAGAACTCATTCTGCGTCAGCAAGCGAATTTTGTCTTGATCGTTTGTCCCGCCTCCGTTTGTCTCCAATGGCAAAGCGAAATGCAACGCCGCTTCGGTCTGCGCTTCGAAGTCATGACCCGTCAATTCGTCGCCTATCGCCGCCAAGAACATGGCTTCGGCACGAACCCTTGGAGCACCCACAATCGATTCATCGTTTCTCACGCGCTTTTGCGACGCCCCGAATATCGCGATCCGCTTTTGCATCATTTGGGCGAACGCGCTCGCAAAGGTTTGCTCATTTTGGATGAAGCGCACGTCGCCGCTCCAGCGTCCGCCAGCAAATATGCCACCGATACCGACATCACGCGGACCATTCGAGACTTGGCACCACGTTTCGACAATCGTTTGTTTCTCAGCGCCACCCCGCACAACGGTCATTCCAATAGCTTCAGCGCATTGCTCGAAATCCTCGATCCCGTTCGCTTTACCCGCAGCGTCCCCGTCGAAGGCAAAAAAGACCTCGACGCCATCATGGTTCGTCGCCTCAAACGCGACCTACGACAACTCGGCGTCGAACGTTTTCCCCGACGTTTACTGGTCCAAATTGCCCTCACGAACCACAATGCCGTCTGGCAGGTCGGACAAATACGCTACGACGCAGAAACAGGCGAAGAAGAAAACCCCACCACCACCGAGCTTGGACCAGGACAACCCATCGAATTGGTTCTCGCAGACAAACTTCAGCGCTATACCACGCTTTGCGCACCGGCAGCAGGACAAGGGCGCCTTCCGTTCATCAATCTGCAACAACGGCTCTTGTCCAGTCCCGAAGCTTTCGCCCGGACGCTCGACGCGCACGCCCAGGGCCTCGAAAAGAAAGGCGGACCGGCTGCCGCACCACAACAACAGTCGCTCCTGAAAGACAAAAAGGCGGCCCGGAAAAACCTAGCGGACGACTTCGATGTCGACCCCGAAACGTACGGCGTGTCGGATGAAGCGCTGGCCGAAGAAAACATCGCCGCCATTCGTCGCGCCAGTGCAGCATTACCCAGCCCCACGGATGAAGCCCGCACGCTCCTGTCCGAAATGCGCGCGCTCGCCGAAAAAGCTCGCCGCGAACCCGATGCCAAAACCCTCGCGCTGCTCGCCTGGATGCGCGAAACGCTCTGTCCCGCCATTGGTCTGGGCGATACCACTCGAGCAAGCCGCGCCTGGAGCAATCGACGCGTCATTCTTTTCACCGAATACGCAGACACGAAACGGTATCTCGTCGAGCTGCTCTCCGCAGCCGTTTCATTCACCGACGACAGCGAAAACCGCATTCTACAATTCCACGGCGGTATGGGCGACGAAGCCCGCGACGAAGTGCAACGCGCCTTCAATACCAAGCCCGCCGAACATCCCGTCCGCATTCTCGTCGCCACCGATGCCGCCCGCGAAGGCGTGAACCTCCAAGCTCATTGCGCCGATTTGTTCCACATCGACATTCCCTGGAATCCCGCCCGCATGGAGCAACGTAATGGTCGCATCGACCGCACGCTCCAGCCCGCGGACGAAGTGCGTTGTCATTACTTTGTTTATCCCCAACGCATCGAAGATCAGATCCTCGAAACAGCCGTCCGCAAAATCGCCACCATTCAACGACAGCTCGGCTCGCTCGGAGCCGTCTTGTTAGGGCAAATCGAAACCGCCATGGAGAATGGCCTCGTATCGAGAATTCGTCCCGAGATCGAAAAGGTCGGCAAAGATGCGAAAACCGGCGCTGTCGACAACGAGCTGGAAGCGCAACGCTCGGATCTGGCCGCCGTACGCGCGGAAGTCGAAAAGGCCGGCCGGCGCCTCGAAAATTCCAAACGCGTCTTCGATGTCGAACCGGATACGCTCCGCGGCGTCATGGAAATGGGCCTACGCTTGGCCGGAGCTGCCGCATTAAAACCCGCCAGCACCACCAGCGATGGACGGCCGACGTTTACGCTCCCCCAGCTCGATCGCTCGTGGGACGTCACGCTCGATACGCTGAGGCCCCCGCGCGGGCGGCAAGAAGACTTTTGGGAATGGAGGCAAAAACCACCTCGGCCGGTCACGTTTCATCCGCTCGCGAGCATCTCCGAAGAAGCGGAACAATTGCATTTGTCGCATCCGTTCGTGCAACGTATTCTCGATCGATTCCTGGCCCAAGGGTTTGGCGCGCATGACCTTTCTCGCGTCACGGCGCTCGTCGCTCCGGGCGAAAGCGTCATTCGAGTCGTCGCGTATGCGCGCCTCACGCTCTTTGGCGCGGGCGCGGCGCGATTGCATGATCAGCTCGTCCCGCTTGCGGCTGCGTGGTCGGGTGATCCCAGCTCGGTCAAACCCTACAAAGATCGCGCGACCGCAGTAAACGCCGTAACCTCCACGGAAAGATTGCTCGCGAGTGGAGCGGCCGCGCCGAATCAAACGATTGGCAAACACATTCTGCAGAATGCCGAAGCGCTCTTCAAAGCTTTATGGGTACATCTCGAAGCCGAAGCGGATGCGCTCGCGGTGGAAGCACGTCAAGGCCTGGCCGAACGAGCGCGGCGCGAAGCCTCCGAAATGCGGGGCTTGATTCTCAAACAACGCGTCGCCATTGACAAGGCCGAAAAAGAACTTCGCCAAACCGATTTTCTAAAAACCGACGACAAAGAGCAAAAGCGACAAGTCGATTTGGATTTGCGGCATCTGGATCATCGACGCACCGCAGCGGCGAAAGAATTGGAAACCGAGCCGGCAGCGATTGAAGCGCTGTATGAAGTGCACATGACGCGCCTCACGCCCGTCGGGCTGGTGATCTCGTGGCCGGAGGCGATGACATGAAAGACCGCGACATTCTCTTTCATCAGAAATGGTTGGGTTTGGCGCAACCCATCGAGGGGCTCGTCTTCAGCGTTCCCGTCCTGGCCGACGCACAGATTGCTCCCGAAGAACGCGCCGAATTGTCCACGGCGTTTGCCGCGTTTTTGGATCCCGATGGCACGCGCATTCGCAGCGTGGATAGGTTTTTCCGGGAATTCCTGGGCTACACCGAAAAGGGAATGCTCGTCGCGCGCACCGAATTGCCCGACGACTTGCGCTTTTACGCAGCCGAAGGCCAGCAAGAGATTCGTCCGAGCTTTGCCATCGGCCGAGGTCCCTTCGTCGAAGAGGATCCATTTGCGTGTTTTTCGGTGCTCTCGTCTGGGCTCTCGTCTGGGCTCTCCTCACCCCCCAACCCCCTCTCCAACTCCGCGGCTTTGCCGCTACGTGGAGAGGGGGAGACGGA
>CAZETM010000831.1:0-4444 GCA_964514885.1 uncultured Polyangium sp.
GCCGGTGCACGCCCACACGGCCCCACGCCATCCGTTGCCGGGGCTGGTGCTGCGGCGGCCAGCGCCGCGGCCGCCACGCCGAGTGCGCCGCAGCCGGCCCCGACGACGGGTGTCAATAAGCGGCGGCATCCCTACCAGACGTGTGAAAACGACGAGCTAGATCGACTGGAGGCGGCGAAGAAGGCGGTTTGTCCAGAAGAGCCAAAGACATTTCCTGGCAGGTCCTGTCATCACAAAACCGCAAAAGAGAAGGCGCTTGCGGAAAAGTATCCATGTTCCTTGCTCCGTGCACGCATCGCGGCGATCAACACGTGCGTCGCGGCGCGCCAGAAGGTCCAAGACGAATGTTTCAAGGGCTCGCCCGACACAGGGCACCCCCAACAAGTCGCTGATCTCGCCAGGGGAAATTCGTTGTGTGAAGCACTCAAAGCAATCAATTGCGCACCCGGTCATCCGATGTCAGGTCTATAGTCATGAGCGACAAACTGTATCGTGCGGTCTTGGACCACGACCTCGACACCCTCGCCCGGCTGCTTGCGGCGGGAGATGAAAACCCCAACGAGCTTCATGGGGACTGCGCACCGCTTCATGAAGCCATTGGGGATATTGAAGCCGTCGCATTGCTGCTGCGGCACGGAGCCGACCCGAATATCTGGACCGGTGACCACTATGCGACACCGCTTCTGACAGCCTTTCTTGAAGAAGATCAGGACGCCGCGCTGATGCTTTTGGCTGCAGGAGCCGACCCAAACGTCAGGAGCAACGAAGGAGATGTTCCAATCGCTATGTGCGTAGCGCGAGGGGACCTGAAAATGGCCGCGACGCTTTTGCGTGCGGGGGCGGCAAAGTCAATCGAGGAGTGTCCCGGCGACGGGACGGGCATGAACGCCCTCGGCTATGCCGCGTGTCTCCTCAACATCGAGATGATCAAACTGCTGCTCGCGTGGGGTGCTTCTACAACCGCGCAGGACATAGACCGTCTCACTGCGCGAGAACGGCTCCCCAAGCGCACCGAAGAGAACGCCGAAAAGTGGGACATCGCCCTGGAATTGCTCTCACCAAAGTCATGAGCGCTGACCTGCCCAAAGATCCCGCCTCCCAAGACAGTCTTCGCGAAATCCGCCAGTTGCTCGGCGAGCCACCTGCTTAGCAAGACAGCGGTTCGAGGAAGCTTTGACAAACGTTCCCTCTCCAGGCGATGATAACGTAGTGGTACAGATCCCAACGACCACGAGAGCTACGATGATTCAGAACACACGCAAAGACCCCCGTAAACCTCGAAATCGACGGAAGTGCCGTCTCTTTGTAATCCTTGCGCGTGACGCGCCCGTGGGAGTCATTTTTCGGCGAGATCCGGCGAACTGGACGCAAATCATCAAGTGGAACACCGCCACCGATACATTCGATGCAGGACAATGGTTCAAAGGCCGCATTTACGAAAGGCGCTGTGACTTGAGCCCGTCGGGCGAGAAATTGATCTATTTCGCGGCGAAGCACCATTTGGCGCACAGCCTGGATTCTTCTTACCGAGGCTCGTGGACTGCGATTAGCAAGATACCCTATCTCACCGCCTTGGCGCTCTGGCCGAATATGGGCACGTATCATGGTGGTGGCCTGTTTGCCTCGGAGAACGAAATTTGGCTCAATTCCGTTCACTACCGGTGGTCGAACCCCAAGAGAGATTTGCCAGCACAGCCCCACCCCAAACATGTACCGCCTCCAGAACTCCAGTGCACGCCGGCCTGTTTCACGTCCGGAGATCAGCTTTTTCCGCTGCGCCTGGTGCGTCATGGTTGGAGGCTGATGACGCCCGGAGACGTTCACGAGGATGGTTCGGTCACCAGCGGTCGTCTCGTTCGGTCGAGCAAGAACCAGCGTTTCCGACTGGAGCTGGCTTTCGATTACCAGAAGGCGAAGCACTCGCTGATCGATACCATGGCGAAGCCCCCTGAGACCGATGTACTCGACGGCGCAAATTGGGCGGACTTTGACCACGACGGCCGGTTGGTCTTCGCGAGAGACGGAAAGCTCTTTAGGATATGCTTGGATTGCCCGTCAGATATTCAACTGATTGCTGACTTCTACGACCGAAAACCTAACCGTCTCATTGCTCCGGCATGGGCATGCAAGTGGTAACTGGGCTCCCGCTCGTCTTTGATGATTTGGCGGAAACGCATCGAGTCAGCGGCGTGAGCGACGAGCTTGCCCCCGCAGACCCCGCGGCGCCTACCACTCCTTGAACAATCCTTGTTGCAAACTCTGGCGCGCCAGAAATGGGCAAACCCCTGCGCGTGCGCCTGCGGCTCCACCCGAAGGCGTGTTGGGCTTGACAGGGCGCTTTCCATGGGCTTGAATCAACTGACAATGCGTCAGAAGAAGTCGCAGGGACAAGGCATATCCCTCAAGGGCAAAAGATTGAAGGATTTTCCGCAAGTCCTTGCGAACTGCCATCCGACGAAAAATGGCGCGCTGAGTTTTCCTGATTTGCGAGCGGGGTCTACCAAGAAAATATGGTGGAAATGCTCTCGGAACCGTGAGCACAACTGGCAAGCGAATATCAGCAATGTCATCAAGGCGCGTCTGATTTACAGCAGTTCTGGTTGTCCATTTTGTGCAGGGAGACACAAGTCGCAGGGACAAGGCATATCCCTCAAGGGCAAAAGATTGAAGGAATTTCCGCAAGTCCTTGCGAGCTGCCATCCGACGAAAAATGGCGCGCTGAATTTACCTGATTTGCGAGCGGGGTCCGGAAAGGACATATGGTGGAAATGCCCCCGGAATCGTGAGCACAACTGGCGAGCGAGTATCAACAATGTCGTCAAAGCTCAGGTGGTTTTCGGCAGTTCTGGCTGTCCATTTTGTTCGGGGCTCCGCGTAACTTCGGCCAATCGACTCGACAAGTTTGCCCCGCACTTGGTGGCAGAATGGGATTTTGCAAAAAATTCGCTTACACCAGGTCAGGTTTCCTATTCTTCGAGTAAGAGCGTCTGGTGGAAGTGTCCGAAAGGACCTGATCACGAATGGGAAGCAACAGTCTCCAGCAGAGGCTACCACGGTTTGGGTTGCCCATTTTGCTCCAATTATCGCGTCAGCGTGACGAATCGTTTAGATGTCGTTGCCCCATTTCTCATTCCAGATTGGGACTTCGACCGCAATCGCCCACTTTTGCCCAATCAAGTCACGTGTGGATCTGATCTCAAGGTGTGGTGGAGATGCTCCAAAGGCCCCGATCACATGTGGCAAGCTCCCATCTATGCACGTGTGGCGGGGCGCAGATGTCCCTTCTGTTCGCACACCCGCCTCTCGGTGACCAATACTTTCGCCGCCCTGAAACCCGAGCTCGTCAAACAATGGCATCCGACGAAGAATGGAAAACTGAAGCCCAACGATGTCGCAGCCGGGGCCGGTAAACACATATGGTGGAAGTGTCCAAATGGCCCTGATCACGAGTGGGATGCACCGCTCTATGCTCGGTATGCAGGCGCTGGTTGCCCCTTCTGTAGTCCCGCCGCTAGACGGGTTTCCGTTACGAATTCTCTAGCTACGCATGCACCTCATTTGAGCAACGAGTGGCATCCGACGAAAAATGGTACTCTTCGTCCGGAAGATTTCTCATTTCATTCCGCACGAAAAGTGTGGTGGAAATGTCCACAAGGACCTGATCATGAATGGGAGGCCACCATTGGTGGTCGAACGGGAAAAGGAGCGCGTGGTTGTCCTTGTTGCTCTGGCAAGAAAATATCCGTGACGAATTCATTGGCCAGCCGGTTTCCAGCAGTCGCGGCGCAATGGCATCCGACGCTCAATGGTGATTTGCGACCCGACCAAGTCGTTTGGGGAAGCAGTAAAAAAGCATATTTTAAATGCGTCGTTGGACATGTATGGAAAACGAAGATCGCTCACCGAACCAGAGAGAGATCAGGTTGTCCTGTTTGCCAGGTAGCAAAACGCAAAGTCGTCATGACCGGAAGACGGCGCGAATCGATCTTCATGCCGTCGTACGAAGGAGTACGTGCCGGACCGGTAAAACGAATACGGTGAGGTGGGGCAATGATGTGTGCTGGCAACGTGTCAATCCATCGCCCACAATCCAATGACGATCGCGCTCACGCGTGAAACAAGTCGCCTCTTCCTTTCTGCGCGGAGAAAGGATATCTAGAGATGGCTCGGCTCCTTCTCCTGTGCGGGGCAAAGACCCGACCAGGGACTGTCCGTCCCTGGACCCGGACCAGCTAGCGCTGGACCATTTGCGGTTTGTCCGCTTCGCGGTCAAACCGATACACCAGCTTTGATTTTCTGGTAGACACGCTCTGATCCCTCAACAAATCACCGCGCCAAGGAAAAAAGCACCAGCCCTGCGTAAAACGTTGCGCACGCGGCCGACCTCCGCCTAGATGTTCATCCCAGAAATCCGTGTGAGTTCCAAGATGCGTGCGTTCTGGAT
>CAZETM010000832.1:0-4444 GCA_964514885.1 uncultured Polyangium sp.
AGAACTGCCGGTAGCGACCTTTCGCGGGACGTTCGCCGCGGAACATGGGCCCCAAGTAGTACCAACGCGCGACTGGCTCACGCGCATGCACGTGATGCTCGACGTACGCACGAGCGGCTCCTGCCGTGCCTTCGGGACGCACGGTGAGCGCATCGCCATGACGCTCGAAGGAGTACATTTCCCTCTCGACGACGTCGGTGGTCTCGCCGATCTGTCGCGTGAAGAGCGACGTGTGCTCGAGCAGCGGCGTGCGTACCTCGTCGTAGCCGTACTTCGAAACGTGCTGTCGGAATCTCGACTCCAGTTGCTGCCAACGAGCGACCTCGTCGGGCAGGATGTCGTTCATTCCTTTGACTGCGCGAAGATCCATGTCCGCCGCGGCTTATGGTCGGAAGCAATGGTTGGGTCAAGGATTGAATGTCTTGACGTTTGGCCTGGTTCGTCCTCCCTATGTGGCGACATGCAAGAGCGTCCTGCGTATCCACGCGCCTGTGCACTCGACCTGGGTAAAGCCCGGGTGGGAGTGGCGATTGCCGACGAGCTGGGGCTACTTGCGCACGTTCGTCCGGCGCTCGATGGTCGCGACAAAAAGGCACTTTTGGCCGCATTGACAGAGCTCGTACGAGAAGAAGGCGTGGGCATTTTCATCGTGGGCTTGCCGCTGGACATGTCGGGCTCGGCGGGGCCGATGGCATCGAAGGTCGAGGGGCTGGCGCGAGAAATTGCCGATGCGACGGGCGTACCAGTGCAGTTGTTCGACGAACGCTGGACCACGGTCGAGGCATCGCGGAAGCTGCGGCAGGTTGGAGTGGAAGGGCGTCGTCAGAAGGGGCTCGTCGATGGCGTCGCGGCGGCGGTGATGCTTCAAAGCTGGCTCGATCGAACGGCTTCGGGACGTTCGGACGCGGGTTTTTCGGGGTCTTTGCCTCCCGCGCCGGTCGCGGATCGGTCGTCACGTAAGCGTCGATGAGGTGTTACGGGACGAACGTCGCGGGTGGACAAACCTTCGGCGGAATGTTCACGATGTCTTGACCAAGCCCACCGCGCCCGTATACTGCGCGTCCGTTTTGTTTGGCCTGACATTTTGCACGCGTCGCTTCGGGCGTGCGCTAAGCGTCGGGCGTCGCTTGACCATCCGCATGCTCGGCAGTGTGCGTGACTCGGTCAGGAAGTGCTGAAAGCCAATGCTGCATCCGATTCAAAAAGCAACGATCGTCGAGAAGTACGGCCTCAAAGAGGGCGACACGGGCTCTCCCGAGGTGCAGATCGCTCTGATGAGCGAGCGCATCACGCAACTCACCGACCACTTCAAGACGCACAAGAAGGACCATCATTCGCGTCGTGGTCTGCTCAAGCTCGTCAGCCAGCGCCGCCGCCAGCTCGACTACTTGAAGCGCATCAACATCGAGCGTTACCGCACGCTCATCGCCAAGCTCGGCATCCGCAAGTAGCACCGGTTATCGCGGTCATACGCGGTCATACAAAGGGCTCGCCTCCTGTTTCCGTTTCACCGGGCAGGACGCGAGCCTTCGTTTATTTTACCGACGACTCAGGTCATCGGTTGATCGCGAGATGCCCTCGAGTTTGCCCGGGAGCGCCCATGCTTCGTCACGAAAAAAGTGGCGGCGATAGCCGGGAAGCTTTAGAGAGAAACCCGAAACAAATTTGGGTTTGGACAATTGAAAGGACGCGGGGGCTCGCGTTCCCCCACGGCCACGGACGCAACGGAGCGTCTTCATCTTCGCTTCGTGCCCAGCAGCAACGAGAACTAACGAGAACTTCGTTGCTGGGTAGGAATCGAGGAAGAAGATCCGCCATGCGTTCGAGCGTCGCGGCATTTCGGGAAGCGCCCTCGCTCTAGAGAGAGCGCAGAAAAATGTACGTTCGTGAATCCGTCATGGTCGGCGGTCGAGCCTTCACGCTCGAGACGGGCCGACTGGCCAAGCAGGCACATGGATCGATCTTGATCACGTGTGGCGACACGATGGTGCTCGTCACGGTGGTGTCCCAAGACGAGCGCCCGGGCCTCGACTTCTTCCCACTCACCTGCGAGTTCGTCGAAAAAACCTACGCCGCCGGAAAGATTCCGGGTGGCTTCTTCAAACGTGAAGCACGTCAGCGCGACGAGGAAATCCTCACGTGCCGCATCATGGACCGTCCGTTGCGTCCGCTGTTCCCCGATGGGTTCAAGAAGGACACGCAGATCATCGCCACGGTGTTGTCGAGCGACAAGCAGAACAAGGCCGATGTGCTCGCGTTGACGGGTGCGAGCGCGGCGCTGCATATCTCGGATATTCCGTGGAACGGCCCGATTGCTGGCATTCGCGTGGGTCGCAAGAACGGCGAGTTCATTGCCTACCCGACCGTTGCCGAGATCGAAGAGTGCGACATCGACCTCGTCGTCGCGTGCTCGCGTGATGCGATTGTGATGGTCGAAGGCGGCGCTTCGGAAGCGACCGAGAACGACCTCATCGATGCGCTCATGTTCGCGCATGAGGCTTGTCAGCCGGTGATCGACTTGATCGAGCGTATGCGCGCGGCGGTAGGCAAGACGAAGAAGGTTTTCCATGCAGCGCAGCTCGACGATTCGATCAAGCAGCGCGTGTCGGCGCTCGTCGATGCGGACCTGTCGAAGGCCACGCGCGTGACGGACAAGAAGGCGCGCTACGAAGGCTACAGCGTCCTCAAGAAGAAGCTGACCGAGACGCTTTTGGCCGAGCTTGGCGACAAGTACCTCCCCAACGAGAAGCTGATCAAGGCCGAGTTCGAGGAGCGCAAGGCGCATGTCGTGCGCAGCTACGTGCTCGACGAAGGCAAGCGTATCGACGGTCGCGACACGCGGACCATTCGGCCCATCATGTGCGAAGTGGGCTTGCTCCCGCGCGTGCATGGCAGCGCGTTGTTCCAACGTGGCGAGACGCAAGCCGTCGTGACGACGACGCTTGGCACTTCCACGGACGAGCAGAAGATCGACAGCTTGATGGGTGAGAGCTGGAAGCGGTTCTACCTGCACTACAACTTCCCGCCTTTCTCCACCGGCGAGATCAAGCCGCTACGTGGTCCGGGCCGTCGCGAGATCGGTCACGGAGCGCTCGCGGAACGCGCCTTGTCTCGCATGATGCCGGCGCAGGAACAGTTCCCGTACACGATCCGTATCGTCAGCGAGACGCTCGAATCGAACGGTTCGTCGTCGATGGCTGCCGTGTGTGGCGGTTGCTTGTCGCTCATGGACGCTGGCGTGCCGGTGAAGTCGCCTGTCGCGGGTATCGCCATGGGCCTTATCGCAGAGGGTGACAAGTTCGCGATCCTCAGCGACATCCTCGGCGACGAAGACCATCTCGGCGACATGGACTTCAAGGTCTGCGGGACGGCTCGCGGCGTGACGGCCATTCAGATGGACATCAAGATTGCGGGCATGTCCCGAATGATCTTGCAACAAGCGCTCGATCAAGCGCGCGAAGGCCGGATCCACATTCTCGGCAAGATGCTCGAAGCGCTTCCGACGCATCGACCTGAGCTGAGCCAATACGCGCCGCGCATCACGACGATCAAGGTCAAGCCGGACCAGATTCGTCTCATCATCGGACCTGGGGGCAAGACCATCAAGGGCATCGTCGATCAGACGGGCGTGGCGATCGACGTGAATGACGATGGCACGGTGAACGTGGCGTCGTCTGATTCCGATGCAGTGAAGCGAGCGCTCGACATCATCAAGGGTCTCACTGCGGAGCCTGAGGTTGGTGCGACGTACACGGGCGCCGTCAAGCGCATCACGGACTTCGGTGCGTTCGTCGAGATTCTACCGGGCATCGATGGCCTCGTGCACATCTCGGAGCTTGCGCACACGCGCGTCGAGCGTGTCGAAGATGTCGTCAAGGAAGGCGATGTCGTCGAGGTGAAGGTCGTGAGTGTCGATCGCGAGGGCAAGATTCGTTTGAGCCGTCGCGAGGTCATGCCGTTGCCTGAAGGTGACGCTGGCGTGCAAGCGAAGGCGCGTATGGATCAAGCGCGTGAGCGTGATACGTCGGGTCCTCCGCCGCGTCGTGACGGCCCGCGTGGCGACGGTCCGCCGCGTGATCGCCCGTCGCGTGGTGGTCCCCCAGCGCGGGGCGATCGTCCGCCGCGCGATCGACGCTGATTTCTAGTTGGCTGTAGGGGCGCGATGAACCGTGCCCCTACGTTTTACCTCGATCGAGACTGGAACGAGTTCTCGCTCAAAACAGTCGCGAAGCCACCCAAGCTTCCCGCGACCTACCTTCATGCTCGGTCACGACACGCCCGCCCGATAGGAAAATCTCCACGGGCAATCCTCGGCCGTTGTACTCGCTGGCCATGACAAACCCATACGCTCCTGCGTCACGAATGACGACCGTCTGAGGTACTGGCTCGCTGAACGGATGTTCGCCGAAGTCGTCCGAACTCTCGCACACCGGCCCGACGACAC
>CAZETM010000833.1:0-4428 GCA_964514885.1 uncultured Polyangium sp.
CGATTGGTGCAAACTCGAAACAAGTTCTGGCCAATATCTTTAGCGAAAATTCCGCGACGCATGAGAAACGCTTTCTTTTTGACCATGCATACAAATTGATGGAAGATGAGCTGGTCTCGAGTGGTGCGGTTCTTGACATTGATGCGCATTCGGGTACGGAAGTGGATCTTGGCAACCATGACTTCGTACGCGTTAGAGGTCGAATTTCATTCAATGACGTGCGAAGTACCAAAAATCTCATCGCAAAAATCAATTCGATCGGCGAAGCCATTACGTATATTGGCACTCATAAAGCCATCGCAGAAGCGAAAAGCCATTCTCCCGAGCCCAAAGATCGAAACAAGAAAGCAGCTAGGCAGGCGGCACTTTCCAATTCGTTAACGCGCTTGGCCGAGGAGCACGGTTTGCATCATGATCCAAAAATGTTGCAGCATATTTTGACCCTTCTGGACTTCGGCTTCGAGGATCAGTTCGAAATTCGTATGCAGCGTTCGGAAATGGAATACATGCCACACTCGGCATTTGCAGCAATACTTAAACGAGATTGTCTTCGCGAACCTGAAAGCATGTTGCTTCGGAAATATGGCCGCAAAACAGAGCGGGAGTTCACGCTATTTGGAGTCGTTGCACAAGCAGAAGACTCTGGCTCGGAAAGGACTGCCGGCTCCTCGTCGCTCCCAGACGTTGGGGAATTTGCTGGAAACCTTCGGTCGCGACTTCATCAATTGGTTGACCATTTCGTTACCATGGACAACGCCATGTCTGGCCGCTCCGCAAACGAAGTATATGTCGATCCGATCGCCGTTTATCTCGATGTGCGAGGGGGTACGGGTAACCAACGTTGATTTGCCACGTGCAGAGCACTCGAACCGCCATTTCGTGCTGTGCGAGAAGCGCTCGCGCATTGGTCGTCGTAGGCCGCGAGAATTGTCTTGCGGAACTCTGCATGATGAAGACGCGACTGTTCTACTATTATTGCATACGCCTTCGTAAATGCTCCGGGCGTGGGCACGGACGCGAAACCCGCCACCTCCTCCTTGCGCATTCGCGGGATTCAAGCGGAATTTCCGCACCACATCGTCATTTACGAGAATCGACACCGACACAGAGCTTATCCGCCAGTTGCAGAGGACGTCGCCTTAGCGGGCTTCGATATGGGCGCGCGTTCTGGGATGCAGTGCTTCTTTATCGGTCCAATCTCGCCATTCCAGTCGTGTTCGTCCAAATAGCAGCACATGCCGGTTGCAGCGCTGCGGCTTAGGCCGTACCATCGTGCAACGTAAACCGACCTTTGGGTCTCGTCGACACGTCGGTACGCCTTTTCCCCTGGCGAGGCGACGAGGTGGGTCTTCCATCGATCACCTAGCTTGTCTGCTGCCGCCAGAGCGACCTTGTTAACTTCGTGGAATGGCACTTCTTGACTAGTGGCCTGCGCTACTTCCACGATGTACGGTTCGGTGCTTAGTTTTACGTCTGGTGGTGGGGGATCTGGACAGAGAAATCTACGCGGGCTAGGTGTGCTGGAACTCGGAGTAGGAGCCGACAATGAGGAATTGCTCTGAGCGGCCCCCGCCGTTGTGGAGATCGATGTGGCAGCAGTGGTACTGTTGTTCGCAGGAGGCAGTTTTGATTGCCCCACCAAAGCGACAAGCGCCGTGGCGGTGGCACCGATTAACGCACCGCCAATAGTTGCGGCAAACGCCCATTTAACCTTCGACTTTTCCAACCGCTCTAAACGCTCTGCAGTCGGAAGGCTACCACTTACAGCAATTCCAACGACAATCTCGTTTGGCACGGGCTGTGCCGTCCAGCGCAGGAGTTGCTGGCCAGGCTCAACTCGATAACGCGCACTATCCACCACCTCTCCCGCGGACCAAACTGTCTCCACCTCCGCAGTAGGTATCCGAAGCGCTGAACACCGCCATCCGCTCGTCAGGTCTTCCCAGTCGGCGCGCCTAAGCGTCAGACGAAACTGAATTTTATTGTCCGTGGTCACGAAGAGTTCATTTATACCAGATTTTTACCAACGTCAAGCAAGGGGTTGCACCCCCAGCCGGTCCAAGCAATATCGCTTTAGAAACGAATCACCATCAACCTACCCGCTGATAACGAAACGTTCGTGCGCCATCACGTGCGCGAACATGCGGTGCTCGCTCGGAATGCCGTCTTCATGGCTGCGCGTCATCGGCTGTTCCCCGTCACGATGCACCGCGATACACCCGCGCTCGTTCGGATGTTTCAAAGTCACGGCGGACGGGACAACGTTGTCGTGAACCGTCACGCGCGAAAGTACGCGCGCAAGGAGCGCTGACACGCACACGTGGAACAGGTTGTCAATCGGGACGATGTCGAGTCCTCGGCAGCGTGCGCGGAGCAAATCTCGACGACCGTCACCGTGCCCGAAGTCCGATCACGACACACGGGACCGAGATCGACAAAAATCTCGACGACCGTCACCGCCAACGACAAAAATCTCGCCGACCGTCACCGTGCTCGAAGTCCGATCACGACACACGGGACCGCGAACGACAAGAATCTCGACGACCGACACCGTGATCGGAGTCCGATCGCGATGCACGGGACCGCGAACGACAAGAATCTCGACGACCGACACCGTGAACGGCCAAAATCTCGACGACCGACACCGTGCTCGAAGTCCGATCGCGACACACGGGACCGAGTTCGACAAAAATCTCGATGACCGACACCGTGAACTACAAAAATCTCGCCGACGGCCAGTTACCTCCCCAAGCCGCTCGTCCCGCGCCCGGAATGGCTCGCCTGCCCCGGCGTCGAATTCGTCGCAAGCGTCAGCGAATGCATCTCCCCCGCCCCGCCCGATCGCATTGAACGCTGGGAGCACAACGATCTGGGGCTGTACAATACCGAGGCCCTCGCAATGGCCATCATTCCGCAAGACACCACGAGCGCATACACGCTTTTCGCGTACGCCACTCTGCCCGTGGTTTTCCACGACGGACGCCCAATCGATTGGAATCCGTGGGCAAGCCTCATGGATACATCGTGATTGACGTCCGAAAACGAAGTGGTACAGCATGCCCCTTGTGAACCCACGCATCATCGGCATCGACGGTTGTCCTGGCGGATGGATTGGGGCCATTGCGCCCACAGATAACCTCGCCGATGTGCACGTTCGCGTATTCGCGCATTTCGGCGACATTGTCGAATACGGGCCATTCACAAAAATCGCCGTCGACATGCCCATTGGCCTTCCCGAACGAGCGGGCCCTGGAGGACGAGGCCCCGAGCGCGCTGTCCGACCTCTTCTCGGCCCTCGACGTTCGTCAGTGTTTTCGGTCCCTGCACGTCGCGCGGTCTATGCGGCCGATTATGAAACCGCATGCAAAGAAGCGCTCGAACATTCCGATCCTCCGCGCAAAATATCCAAGCAATCGTTCGCCATTTTTCCGAAGATTCGGGAGATTGACGGGCTTTTGCGCGACAAACGTCACCTCGTGGACGTCGTGCACGAAGTCCATCCCGAAGTCGCATTCTGGCGGCTCAATGGCGAAAAACCGCTGACCACACCGAAAAAGATGAACGGCCGCCGCTACGCGTCAGGTCTCGACGAACGCCGGAAACTTCTCCTTGGAGCCGGCATTTCGACTGTGATTGTCGCCGCAAAACCCCCGCGAGGTGCCGCGGTCGACGACATGCTCGATGCATTGGCAGGCCTCGTGGTCGCCAAGCGCCTTCATGACGGAATCGCACAGCCGTTTCCAAACCCGCCCGAACGAGACGCGTACGGTTTGCCCGTGGCAATTTGGGCGTGATTGTTTCAGCCTGCAGAAAAAAAGCCTTGTGCACAACCGCCGCAACGTATGCATCATTTGCCGCTCAAAGCAACTGCGCATTCGAGAGGCGACGCGTCGACGCGTCGGAGGTCGCCGTCCCCTTACTTTTCGCAAATCGCTTTTGGCCTAACCGCAACCCTCGGGTCCACACGCCGCACCTTCCTCGAATAACGCTGCAATTCGCTCCACGCCTGCCCAAGCGCGCGCAGCAACAGCTCCGCAGGTTGCGCACCCGATACCGCGTAACGACCACCCAACACAAAGAATGGCACGCCGCTGATTCCATTCTCGCGCGCGCTTCATTCTCGTCAGCTCGAACCTCCCGCGCATAAGCACTACTCATGAGGATGCCGCGCACGTCAGCCTCGTCGAGACCCACCTCAACCGCAAGACGCACCAGCGTCTCGGGCGCGCCAATCGCCTCGCCTTCGCTCAAATAGCCGCGCAGAAAGCGCTCTTTTGCCGCATCCTGTTTGCCATGTTCCGCCGCCAAATGCAGAACTCTATGCGCATCGAACGTATTGCCGGGCTGGATCAGATCGAAATGGAAATCGAGGCCATCGGCGTGCGCAACATTCGTCATCTCCAAGGTAGGATCACTGGATGACCGAGG
>CAZETM010000834.1:0-4424 GCA_964514885.1 uncultured Polyangium sp.
CACGGGAACGCTTGCCGCGCTCGATTCGATGCTCGATGACGGCACACGCGAGACGCTGCCTTTTTCGGCGGGAGCTATTGCAGTTTCCGTGCTTCCACCAAGTACAAAAAAAAGACCAACGCCCGCGAGGCCCATCGCGGCGAGGGCAAACGCTACGAGTCCTTGTTTGCCGCGGCGCACGCCGATCGAGTCCGTATTCGTACCCCAAGCGCGGCCCGTTGGCATTTCCGTATTCGCGACCGCGCCATGCGTCGCTATCGCGCGGACGTTGGGCAGTTGTGGTTCGGGCGAGTCTATCCGTGGACGTTGCAGCGTATCGGCAATCGAAAACTCCGTCGCGCGCACGGGTGCACGTCCCATACCGGGCGACGTGAACGGTGCAAGCGCGGCCATTAACTGATTCACCGATTGAAACCGATGCTCCGGATTTTTCTCGAGGCAACGCAAAACCACCGCCTCCAGCTCCGGAGGCACGTCCACTCGCAGCGCGGTCGGACGCGGCGGATCCTCCGTGAGGACATGCGCGATCACCTCGGTCAATCCCGAGCCTTTGAACGGCAGTTTCGCGGTGAGCAACTGAAACAGCACCACCCCGAGCGACCAAATATCGCTCCGCGGATCGACGTCTTTGATTCGCGTCATTTGCTCGGGCGACATGTAGTTGGGCGAGCCCAGCAGTTCACCCGTTCGGGTGAGATCGGCACCAAGTCGCTCGTGTGGATCCATCTCTTTGGAGATGCCGAAGTCGAGCACTTTGACGATGGGCGGCCCGGAGGCTCTGCGCGCGAGAAAGAGGTTGGCGGGCTTGAGATCGCGGTGAACGACGCCGACCGCGTGGGCTTCCGCAACGGCCTCACAAGCTTCGAGCACGAACCGGACGGCCTCGTCGATGGCGAGCGCGCCGCGAGCTTGCAGGACTTGCCGAAGATCCTGGCCTGCAAGGTGCTCCATGATCATGTATGGCGTTCCGTTTGACAAACGGCCCACGTCATGCACGCGCACGGCGTGTTCGCTCTTCAGTTTCGCTGACGCTCGAGCCTCGCGGAGAAACCGTTCGACGGGCTCTGTTTGATCGAGATCCGCCTCCAGCATGAGCTTGATCGCGAACAGCTCACCGAGTTCCATGTGGCGTGCAGCGGCCACGATTCCCATGCCACCTTTGCCAAGCACACGCTCGACGATGTACTTGTCCAAAAGGACCGCACCAGGCTCCACCGTGGTCTGTG
This sequence comes from uncultured Polyangium sp., assembly GCA_964514885.1. Classification (GTDB taxonomy): domain Bacteria; phylum Myxococcota_A; class Polyangia; order Polyangiales; family Polyangiaceae; genus Polyangium. The sequence goes on from CAZETM010000834.1 coordinate 1,227, forward strand.
TCATCGTGGCCCTGCGGAGCGCATGAGGCGGACAGAGTTATCAGGATCGGCCAAGGGAACGCAAGGGGTTCGTCGATAAATCGCGCGAGGTCCAGTCATCCAGTTCACGCAGGCGGCTTCCACGCGAGCCCAAACGGCTTCAATTCTGCACCCGGAACAAAGAATTGAAGCGCATCGTAGGAGAGGCCCACGAATGGGCATCTTGGCTGAAGCAAGCATTGCTGAGCATTCGCGACGCATTCGCGCAGTGCTGACGCGTTGCCCGAGACGAGCGCCTTCTGCACGGCCTTGACTCGGTCGAGTACACTGAGATCAACATGCTTCGTGTAGTGCTTGACGAGCGAGTCACTGTCCAGTCGACACGCCTTGATGGTTTCGAAGCCTCGTTCCGTGCGGCCGAACGGACGCCATTTGTTGTCGCTTCCGCATCGAAATTGAATGTGCTGAATACCGCACTCCAACGCGGGATCGATGATCAGTGGTCGTTCTTTTTCCGGCGGTTGCTCCCATCGAGCGAGCGGAACGCATCCTTTTTCGAGGGGAAATCTGCTCCCTTTAGCTTGTCCACGGTTACAATTTGCGCACGCCAACAGCAGGTTTTCCCAGGTGAACGTCAGCCACCAATAACCATACGTCTCCGAATGGTGCGGTCCTCGTTCGGCTCTTGCCTTGGGCCGATAATGGTCCACATCATTGTGCTTGGATTGAATGCCCATCTCGCAATAACAGCACTTTTCATGCTGATGCTGGCAAAGGTCGCTCTTGACGATGTCGTAACCCTTGAGATATTTCTTGTCGGGATCTGTTGCCAGGGTCTTGAATAACGCAAGCTTAGTCGCACGCAGCGTCGTCAGTGAACCCGGTTCGGACCCCCGATGAATGCGGATCATCGTGCCTCTACCTCATTGCTGCGCGTGGTGGTTCGACGATTCCCGCGCCACCGGCTCCCAGCCGGGATCCGCCCCCTGGTCCCGCAGCTTTTGCAAAAGCCCGTAGACCTCCGCCTCTTCTTCGTCTGTCCGATTCGCCATACCCGAAAGAAACCCATACCGCTGCATATCCTCGGCAAACGTCGGATTCATGTTGGGCACGTCGAAATAGGACGTATAAATCTCGCTCCCCGTCATCAGTTTGGGATCTTCCGATCGCTGAGAAGCCAGCGTTTCCCCGTTGTCATTCCGTAAAATCCAAATCTCTTCCGGCCGGGCACCCACCACCGTCGCCGGATTGTGCGTCGTTACCACGAAGCTCATCTGCGGGAACACTCGGCGCACATCATCGATCACGCGCATTTGCCACTCGGGATGCAGATGCAAATCGATCTCGTCGATCAACACCAAGCCCGTCATCGTTTGCGTGAACCCTTCTTCTATTAGGTCCTTTTGCTCCGGGCGGCTCACCCACCTCGCAATCAGATCCACGACCCATCCCATTGCCGTCAGGTATCCGTCGCTCATGGCTCGAAGCGGCACCGTGCCTCGCTCCGGAATGTCCACGAGTATTTGCGTTTCGTCGCTGCGGATTTCATCCACGTGCAGAACCTGTTTCAATGCATCTTTCACGGTTCGGAAAATGCGCCCCGCGGGACCATTCGGATCCTTCGCTTTCATCGCTTGCCGCTCACGCATCAACAACCATGTTTCCGCGTCGATCACCTCTGCCCCTTCATCGAACAACGTATCGACGTCATGTCCCGGATCCACCTCGGAGCGTCGACGCGCGCCGCCGAGTGCCGAACCTCGTCGGCATCCATAACCGAACACGGCCATCAGTGGCGGGGTTGTAGCGCAATCAATGTCCTCCCTAGGCACTCCATGTTTGATGTCTGCGCGAGCCGTTTTCCCATCCGTGAATTGGACCTCGACAAAGCTTTCTTCATCGTTTTCAATGCCGAATCGGCGCAGTGCCGTATCGAAGGCATTCTTCGGCAGAGCGTCACGTCCGTACAAGGCCAGAGCAATCCCGCGCAGAATCGTCGTTTTTCCGACGCCGTTTTCACCCAGCAGCACGATCCATTGACCTTGGTCCGCAAGCGGGGGAGCCACCGCAATCTCCAACGTATCGAACGAACGGATCTTCTGCAGTCGAATCGATTTCATGGATCGAATCGGTATGGGTGCCGGCGCCGGTTTTGATGCTCGCTGCCGCTCCGGGCGCGGATGCGGCAAATGCAGCCGGTTCCACGTTGCTGCATCATCCAGCCCCGTCGGACGAGATCCCAGCAGGATGCGCATTCGTTCGATTGCGGAACGCGCTAGATCCCACCCCTCGGGTGGCATATGCCGAACCATGCCCAAGAGCGCAGGCTCTACGATTGCCGTTTCCAACTGCAATTTTTCCACGGCGGGCAGTACAAACGACACTGGCCACCAATCGCCTGCCGACGCTTGGGCAAGCGACGCGCATTCGGCTTCAACGTCGTTCGGATTCACGTCACCTTGCGCAAACCGCACGAGGTATGCGTCTTGTCGCACGTGTTCGTCCTCGAAACGGTCCGGCTGAAGATACGCTGGATTCACACGCGTCGGCTCGCCACACCACACGACGAGCTTCAGCAAGGCGAGCAACCCGGTGCGGGACGGGTCCTCATTGTAGAGATCGGAAAGATATCCGGGGAGGTTCCCAAGCGGCGCCTTTGAAATGCTTACGTTTCGCGATTGACCCACACGTACCAGGAAATCGATCCAACCGGGATCGTTGCTTTGCCAGGGGCGGAGCGGCACCAAGGTCTGAATGCCCAGGGGCTCTCCAGTTGCTTGCCAGATTGTTTCGAACTCGGTCACTGGGAATGGCTCGCGAACGAATGCCGCTTGTGTATGCACCAAATGCCACAACGCATTTATGTGCGGCGGCACGTGCGCCGGATTGGGTCTGATGGGAGGGATGTTGCGCATATCTGCCCAGTTACCCGGGGAGATCGTGTCCGAGTGCCGCGCAGCAAGCGCGCAGAACCATTCAGGCATGCGCACTTCAGCTTGGGCCAATGCCGCGATGGAACCGCGCTGCACCTTGGCATCATTGGCGAACTCGCTCTCCGCCATCTCCTTCGCCCACGCTTCCTGCTCCGAAAGCGCCACGAGCACCACCCACGCCCCTAACCATTCTTCATCCGTCGCAATCGCGCGTCGTTCTCGAATGGCCTCCTGCAGAATCGGTCGCGCCACATCCATGGTGCCTGCGCAGACTCGAGCCAATCGC
>CAZETM010000835.1:0-4423 GCA_964514885.1 uncultured Polyangium sp.
CTAGGCTTTCGAGCGAGCTGCCGTCGCGAAATGGAATGGTGGCTTCGATTCCGGCAGTGATACATGCGAGCTGTGTCAGGGATAGAAATGGCGACAAGCATTTCGCCGCAAGCAGCGCGCTGGCCAATTCATTCAGTCCCGCAAAAGGCGATACTTCATCCCCTGGCGCTCGGTCGAAGATATGCGCGACCATCCTCGTTGCGGGATCATCGAGCACGGCCAGCGACACGCGGTAACCCGTGCCGTCCACTGGAGTGAGCAGCGGACGCAAAAGCTCCCCGACTGCAGTTGGAAAACCCCGGTCGACCTGCACATACACCACGTCGTGGAAAATCCCCGCCAGCGTCTCGATCGGACCGGCTCCCTGCGTCACCTTCAGGACATGCTCGTGGCTATGGAATTCGCGCGATTGCCCGGCAAGCGCTTCATGTACCACGAACACCGGACGCTCCAATTCCTGAGGCCGCGGTGATGCTCCCAGGGCTGCCAGAGCCTTCGAGAACAGGACAAGAAATTGTTGTACTGTCGGCAGGACCGTGTCGTCTGCGGGGAGAGGCAACATGCCCCATCCTTTCACAGTTTCGAGCGGGTGTACATAGGTTTCATCTGGTCAGTGCAATTTGATTGCTTAGGGTGTCTTATCATTGCATCATCGCGCCGTGCCAGCGGCTGCCTGTCGGATTTTCTCACCCTTCCTGGTGCTTTTCCTGGTGCTTTTCTCGTGGTTTTTCTTTGCCCAGGCAGCTCACGGCCAGGAAACGGCACCCGAGGCGACACAAAAGGATCCCTCGACGCAGCCAGTCGAAGTCACCGTTCGAGCGAACCGCGATGACCGCGCGATCGCAGCCGGAAGACCCGGTTCCAAAGTGGACCGGGGTGACATGGACGAGAGGCTTCCGCGCTCGGCGCCCGATGCGCTTCGTTACGAGCCCGGCGTATTCGTTCAGCAGAGCGCTCATGGTCAAGGATCCGCTTTCATTCGCGGGCGCACCGGACAGCAGACCGTGATGCTGTTCGATGGCATTCGCATGAATACGAGTCTTTATCGGCAGGGGCCAAATCAATACTTTTTCACGCTCGACGCCCACACCATTCATCATATCGACGTCATGCGCGGTGGCGGATCCACACGCTACGGCTCCGACGCCATTGGCGGCGTTCTCGACGCACGTCCCATTGAGCCCACGGTTGATTTCGCCGCGCGAGGTATCGTAGCGCGCCCGCGCGTATCGGCACGTTATGCCACGGCCGATACGGAGTTTTCGCATCGCTTTCAGGTGGACGCGCAACTACGACCCAACATTCGTTTCTTGGGTGGTTTTGGACGTCGCAACGCCGGACAACTGGAAAGTGGCGGGCCTGTACGCAGCCCACGCACGGGACAAATTCCGCTCGTTCCGGTATTCGAGGATGACGGGCGCACGCAGCTTGGCACGGGTTTTCGCGAAATTACGGGCGATGCCAGGTTCGTCCTTGGTTTGCGTGCAGGACGACGCGTCGTCGCAGCGACGTACATTTATCGACAATATGATTCGCCTCGCACAGATCAATGCCCGGCTCCGTTTGCGCCACGAAATGAATGCTTGAATTACGACGAACAATTCCGCTCGCTCGCCTACGTCGCGCTCGAAGGCCCATTTGGTCAGCTCGTGCGTTTCGGTCGAGTTGCTTTATCGTATCAACGCCAGCACGAGCGCCGTACATTCGACCGGCCGGGGTCTTTCATTAAAAACATCGGGCGCGACGCGGTGGACACCTTTGGGCTCACGGCGAGCTTCACCGGGCATGAAAAACAACTGCGTAGTCACTCGAGCCTCCGATTCGACGGTGGTGCGGATGTTTACCTCGACTCGGTCACTTCTCGCGCTTGGACTTCGTTTACCGATATCGATGCCGTCATTCCCCTTTCCCGTGGGCAATACATCGATGGAGCGGTTTACGTGCAGGCCGGAGCGTTTGCCGAAGCCGAAATGATCTTGGCCGAGCGTTTCATTGTGCGCGCAGGCGGACGTGGAGCGTTTGCCCGCGCGAGCGCGGCAGCAGATTCCACGTCGGGCACGCGCTCAGTATCCGGGTCTTGGCCCATGGCTGTCGGTCATGTTGGCGTCGAGTTTCGCTTAGCCAAACCTGTTTCCATTCTGGCCAGCGTCGATCGCTCCTACCGCGCCCCGAACCTCGACGACCTTACTTCACGACAGCAATCTGGCCCCGGGTTTCAATTCGAAAACCCCGATTTGGTTCCCGAAAAGGCCATTACGGTCGAAACTGGTGTTCGTTACACCGACCAGCGGTTCGTCGCGGAGGTGTGGGGATTTTACGCGACTGTGGGAGACGCCATCACTCGCGCAATTCGCTCGATTGGCGATTGCCCTCCGAAAACTCCACAATGCCAGACCAGTTGGTCGCGCTTTCAGCTCGTGAACAATCCAGGCAATTCTTTCGTGACCGGGGTCGAGCTTTCCATGCGCGCGCAGCTACCTTTCGGATTCAATGCTCGCGCGACGCTTGCATACGCGTACGGCAGCGCGCCCAATCCTCAGCCAGCGCCCAAAGATCCCGATTTGTCCTACCAGTCACGCATTCCCATTTCCCGTATCCCGCCCGTTAATGGCTCCGCCGAATTACGTTGGGCCACGGCAGTCGGATTTTACGCCGGCGCGGGGCTGCGTTGGGCTACCCTCCAAGATCGGCTCGCGCCAACCGATTTCACTGACGCTCGTATTCCCGAAGGTGGTACGCCCGGATTTGCAGTCGTCGATCTGCGAGCGGGTTATCGTATCGGACGGCAGCTTGTCGTCGCCGTAGTGCTGGAAAATGTCGGAGATATGGCGTATCGTTATCACGGCTCGGCCGTCAACGGCCCGGGTCGAGGACTCATCTTGAACGTCGAGGCAGGATTATGAGCAGCCGTAGGCACCTAGCTTTTCGTATCTTTTCCATCGTGGTTTTGGCGGCAACCGGCGCCGCATGCGAAGAAGCCGATCCCGTGGTGACGAACCCGATCGGCAATGGCGGAAATGGTAGCGGAGACGTTACTTGCAATGCAAACGAAGGCGTCGTCGACATGTCCGGCGCGATGTGTCAACCCTTGCCAGATGATTACACGCCGCGTGACAACGCATCGGCGAATGACACGTGGCCTGCGTGTATCAGCGATGGCAACGAATACATCAAGTTCGACCCAAACATTTCGAGCATAGCGCGGGTCAACGCATTCCAACAGATTGGCGAGCTTCTTGGCTTCGGGGGATTGAAATCGCCCACGCCCCAGGATTTCTTGGATTCACGAGTCATTTATTCGCAAGAACAAGGCATTGAATCGCGTGTCGTTCGTCGCGAGGACGAACATTATTCGCCAGCTCCCAAGTTGTGCCGCGATATGACGCCTGAAGAGCAAGCGCAATACCCAGATCGGTGCGTGGGCCCCGTGCGTATTCGCCCGATCCTCAATACGGCATTCGAGGCTGGCATCAAAGGGGAACAGCCGGTGCTCAATGCTGCGCGTATCGAGGCGGCACTGCTTTGGTTCCTTTACATTTCAATCTACAAGGAATCGACGTCTGCTGCGAGCAACGTGCTCGATGTCGATTCCATGTGGGCGAAATACACGGCTGGCGAGCCGCGCGAAAATCCGGTAGCGTTGGCCAAATACATTCAGTCGCGGAGCCAAGAAGCGCACGATCGCATTTGGGACGGCTTACTCGCCGTGCGGTGCTGGCGTGATCTTGACAATAGTGCGGGAATTTCCATGGATCCGGTCATGCATGAACGAGCGCGTGCACAGCTCGATCGCGCATTGATTCGCGGCATGGCGCTCATCGTGCGTCAACGGGTTCAGCTCGTTTCTTCGTGCGAGGCGGCCTGGGAATCCGTGGAAATTCTTGGCGGAATTCTTTTACGCGAGGCCGAAGCGCGTGATCCCGAACAAGCCGGCATTTTCCTCGAAGAGATTTCCAGACGCCGCTCCGCGCTTGTAGACAAGGCCAAGCTTACGGCGGCGATCGACGCCTTGTTCCCTTGCCCTTGATTGCACGCCAAATGGGCCGTCTTTGCTCCCATTGGCGAATGGCCGACGCCATCCTGGCAAAATCAGCCCGCGCCACCTTCATCGAGCGAAGTGCCTACTTCCTCGGGCAACAGCTCCTCCTTGTACAGCGGTGTATCGGCAATTTGCTGAGTTTTTTGTTTGTCGTGGCACGAAGGATCGGTGTCTTGTTCTCCCACGACGTTTTCCGTGACGTCACCGTACCCCGGAGCGGTTCCGAGCGGCGGGCCACCCTGTACCACTTGTCTTTCGTGCTCTCGTACCATCTTGGGTTGTCCTGCAAAACCAATACCAAGTCTCTTGCCCGATGAAGAAATACTCAAGTCGGTTTGACCGCGAAGCGGACAAACCGAAACTGGTCCAGCGCTAGCTGGTCCG
>CAZETM010000836.1:0-4422 GCA_964514885.1 uncultured Polyangium sp.
GACGCGGTGCGTCTACTCATCCTCACCTGGCACCGACACCGCCGGCCGATTGCGTGGTGACAAACGCGAGGTTCGTGATGATGCCGTCAGCATCGCCGGAATTGCCAATCATGACATAGGCGGTTTTTGTCCCGGCAGGAACGTCGACGGTGCCAAAGTACGGAACGAGGCCTTCCCCGCCGCCTTCGGCATCGATGGCAATGGTGCCTTCGGCGACGGCAAACGGACCATAACTGAAGGTAATGGGCTCTTCGCCGAAGCGTACGATGATCTTCGGGGTGAAGGAGCCCATTGGGCCGCCGAGCCCACCACCACCGCTTTGCATAGCACCCTCGAAATCGAGAGTGAGCGAATTGGTGTTTTCGGGCAGCGGCACGCGGACTTGGAAGACGCCGGGAGCATAACCGAGCGAATTGTTGCCGAGGTTCGCCGATGTTTTGCTAAGGCCGAACCACACGCTGAGCGAGCCACCGCCTTGCGTTTGGACGGGCATCGGGCCGGTCATCGTTTCGCCCTTGTATTCGAGAATGCGCGTGCATTCTGGCATGATGCCGCGTTTGGCAAATGCCGCGTCGAGCTGCGTGGCGACTGCATCGCCGAGCGTCGCTGCCTTTTTTACTTCGGCAATGGCGAGGGCCGCGAAGTCTTCGTAGCCGAGGTCGCCTGTGGGCGCGGCATTCATGGCCGCGAAAATCGCCAGGTCGAAGTCGCGCGAGATGGCTACGGGCAAACCTTTGCGGGTATCCCAAAGTGCCGCCGCGAAGAATGTCGAATCGTTGTGGACTTGGCCGGCGATATTGCTGTTGCACGTATCGGCCCCCTCGAGGTTACGCATGAACTTGGCCGAGGGGTCGATATCGAGCATTGCGTATTCGGCAACTTGCCCATCACCCGAGAGCGCGGACGAGAAATAATCCGAGAGGCCCTCGTTCATGGCGCCTGACGACATGGTCAAACCATACTTGTCACGGTGCGCGCTACCGACGAGCTGAATCGTCGCATTGACGACCGCGTGCGTGAACTCGTGGTAGATGACGTCGGCGTCGTACGAATAATCCTTGAGCGGTCCTTGGCCGAACATCATTGCTGCGCCCGTAATGCCGAAGATCGACTGCAAACCGAATTGTCCAGCGGGAGCCGCGGGCGCGAAAAACGCATTTTGGAACGGTTCGAGTGGGATATTGGGATCACCCGCTTTGGCGATGTCACCTTCGAGGAGCCCGGCCGGCGTGCGTAGATTCGCAACGGCATCGAGCGCTCCGGCCTGCACTTTGAACGCCGGATCGAAGCCACGGAAGTATTCGTATGCGACGTGGGTATGGTAGAAGATGTGCAATTCGGCGAAGGGATCTTCAGGCGCCGTGTCCGCAGCAGGTTGGTCGCTGAAATTGCCCATTCCATCGGCAACCGACGTTTGCTGCAGTTCGCATACGTGTAAAGTGAGCGGGAAGGGAACGCCCGGAATCGTGACCATTTTCGTGGTCTTCGTATCGATACAGTTTTTTGCCGTTACCAGCTCGTTCGATAGCGTCGAGGCTCCGGCGGCGAGCGGAAGGGATACATTCTTCGTTTGAGGCGACTTCACGGGATTGGTCGGAAAAACCGTGGCTTGATTCACCTGCACGGCGGCATTGTAATGGGCAATGACCACGCCAGTCTTCGCGTCGACCACCGTAATGGGGGCATAAGGAAGCCCAATCGATGGCGTGTAGAAATGCCACGCCAAACGATCTCCGTCGCCAGAAGGCCAAATGACGAGCCGAGCGAAGTTGGGATCGACCGCAACGCCAGCCGTTTTCGACGCTGCATACGCCGCCGTTGCAGCATCGACCGAGGGCGTCACGTCGCCAGGCAGGTCCGACGAAAGCTTGGCCGCGACAATGTTCGCCACACCGTCGGCACCAAAAGAAACCGTCGCGTTGCGATGCATGACCGGCAGGCCCGCATGCATCTGCGGAAGCTTGACGATGCGTCGACCATCGCGAAGCGAAGTGGTGCGCGAGGGGCCAAAACCGAGCTGCTTCGCCGAAGGCGCGCGCTCGGCAAGAACAACCCTGGCCGCCGCATCGAGCGCCGCGGCATCAGCCGAAGGCGCAACGATCGCTCCCGAAGGGAACGCGCCGACGTCGAGAACCGACGTGGGAGGAGCTGCCGCAAACGCGGCGCCACCGAGGAGAGAAAGCAATGTGCCAGCCGACAAACCAAGCATTAAGCGCATCGTGAACCTCTTGTGTGCGAAGTCCGGAGCGGTGCACGTAAGGACAACAGCGCACCTCGAAAGCGATCCTAAAGAATTCGCGTTCAACACGCTCTTGAATCCTGCGCGGAGAGCGGAACGAGGCGGAACGAGAGCGGAACGAGAGCGGAACGAGAGCGGAACGAGAAAAAGACACGGAAAGAAATGAAAAAGGCCGGCACCCTTTCGAGTACCGGCCTAGTTCGCTGCGAGCTTTCGCTCGACTTCGTAGCAGTGCGAAGGGGGGGACTTGAACCCCCACGGTGTTACCCGCTAGCACCTCAAGCTAGTGCGTCTGCCAATTCCGCCACCCTCGCGTGGTCCTTCCCGCGCAATGGTGATGAACAGTAACTGTCCGTCACTTTTGCTTGGGCCCGGCTTCGGCGGCGACAGTAGTTGCTTCAGGACAGATGTCAAGAAATTTTTGAGCAGACGAGCAAATCAACCCAACCGACAAAGAAAACGAGCCAATTTTTAGAAAGAATCACCAATCAATGGCTTCCGAGGCACAAAGGGGTCAACCCTGGGCGTTTATCTTGTAATTTCTGATACGATTTCGTGGATCTCAAACGGCTTGCGCACGTAGGCGACTTCCCAGTCCGAGGGCAAACCGGCGACGGGGCTCGGGCTACCCGAGATGATGATGATGCGTGCACCGATGCTCGCTTCGCGAAGGCATCCGATCGCTCCGACGACGTCGTCTCGAATCGGAGACAAGTCACATAGTACGACGTCGTAACGATTCGTCGCGACAACCTGGTTCAGCTCCGCGCGGCTACGCGCTCGAAACAGCTCTGCACCGCGGCTGCCCAGCGTTGCATCGAGCAAGTCGAAGACTGCATCGTCATCTTCGACGACTAGAATGCTACGCCCTGACAAGCCTGTTCCGGGACGGCTGCTCGAACGTGGCGGCGTGGGGATCATCGTGGTGCGTCTCGGCCAGCGCAGCTCGAAACGTGCACCAGGCTCAGCTCGCACGAGCAACAACGATCCACCAAGCTCGCGGGCCAAACCAGCCGCGTAACGCAAGCCAATCCCCGCTCCACCAGCGCGCGTGGTGACTCCTGCATCGAGTAAATTTGCGCGGCGCTCGACGGGCACTCCAGGTCCTTCGTCCGTCACTCCAAACACGAGCTGTCCCGTTGCGTCGGTCGTTGCGTCAAGAAAAACCATGCCTCGCGAAGGCGACACGGCGATGGCGTTGAGCAGCAGGTTGGTCAGGATCTGCAGCACGATCGAGCCACCCATCAGTTGTGCATCTTCGATCGCCGAATCGAGCGACATGTGCAGCGTCACGCCTGCTCGAGTTGCTTCCGGTTCGCATCCGGTGATCGCATCGCGCAGCATCGAGGTGATCGCACACGGTGCATCGTCAGGAATGTCGGCACCGATCGCTCGACGAACGATCTGTCGCGCGTGACGTGCACGTGTTGCCGCGATGCTCAGCGCATCTTCGACGGACGTTGCTCCATCAAGCTCGGTACGCGCACGGTCGATCCATCCGAGCACCACGGTGAGCGCGTTGGAAACTTCGTGCAGCACGCCTGCGAGGTCTCGATCGCTCTGTCTTCGCGACGTGAGATCAGTATCGAGTTTCTCATGCACGGGTACGTCGCTTTGGAACAGTAGCGACGCGCGTGAGCCAATCGCCTGGTCTTTGCCGCCCGTGTCGGACTCCGCCACGAGCCAAGCCTATCCCAAATGAGCAACGCACGTGTACTCCCACAGCGTAGAGATCCAAAGATAGAGGATGCGCGGTGGTGCGCGGAGGGCGCCGACTCTGGTGCGTTACTTCGAGATCGATGGCGCAAGCGGCAGAGCGAATCGTCCATCCGCCCCGGTGGTTGTTTCACCTATTTGGATGACTACCGTACCACTGGAACCGGCAGCGGTTACGGGCATCCAAGCGCGCACGGTGCCGTTGGCGACGATGGCGTTGTCTGGGCTGCGAACGACGCCGCCGATGATGGCAGGATGGGACAAACCGAGCGACGGGAGGTTGAAAACTTCGACGCCATCGTCGTTGGGTTTGACGTCGAGTTGGGATCGGACGAGCCACGGGAAGAGCGAGCCTGGCGGTGGGACGATGAGCAGATCGACGAGGCCAGGGTCAGCGAGAAGCGCGAAGCTTCCGGTGGGGCCAAGAGATGCGGACGCGATTTGCGAGGTGGGTGCATCAGCGACGA
>CAZETM010000837.1:0-4419 GCA_964514885.1 uncultured Polyangium sp.
ACTCGTCATCGATGCGTGCAGCCCGTTCAAAGACGGTGAAACGAGGCATCAGAACATGGGTAACGATACGGAAAGCTGGAGCTCCCCGAGACGCGCTTGACACGCGCAGTTCGAAAATGGCACTTTGTTTGGACGAGGTACCACGTTGAGACCACTTGACGCGCCCGACGACGCGTGCTGACTCGTTGGTGCGGAGGGCTCGCTACGAAGGCGAGGACGCTTGATTTGCCTACGCTCGGAGCGGGCGCGGAGCGGGATGCAGCGGTGGAGGTCGAAAAAGGTGGTCGATTCGCCCTAGGCACTGTTAAAAGGAATCGATGCTGCCACCGCTGACACGAAGAAGGTTTCTCAAGGGCGTGGGCGTCGCCGGCGCGCTCCTCCCCATCGGGTGCGAGCCCATCGGGTCCGAGGCCGAGCCACGGAGACTCGGGCGGATCCTGGTGATCACCGCAGACGATTTGGGCTGGAAAGACTTGAGTTGCTACGGCAACGTCGAGGTTCAGACCCCAAACATCGATCGCCTCGCGAGGGAAGGGGTGAGCTTCGACTACGCGTTCGACGTCACCTCAAGCTGTTCGCCAAGTCGGGCAACGTACATCACGGGGCAGTATCCCCACACCCACGGTCTGACGGGGCTCTCCCACCGTTTCCCCGAGTTGGCCCTGCCCGCCGGCTACCAAACGCTGCCTGCGCTCTTGCAGCAGGCAGGCTTTTATACCGCCCTCGAGGGCAAATGGGACGTGGCCAATTGGGCCCCGGTCGAGGGCTACGGTTACGACGAGCTGCTGAATAGCATCCTTCTTTCGCTCCGCATTCAGTCTTCGCAAAACGCGCTCACGTTCATCGACGACCACCAAGGGGAGCCATTCTACCTCGAGCTGAACTTCATCAACACGCACCGCGATGTGCTCGGCGACTTTCAGCAGGCGGCGGGCTTCGAGGTCGATCCAGCCGGCGTCACCGTCCCGGAATATTGGGCGCTACCTCAGTGGCCGGCGATCGCCGAGGTCATCGCGCGCTATTATAGCCAGCTTCGCCTCATGGACTCGATGGTGGGCGAGGTCCTCGACCACCTCGACCGATTGGGGCTCACAGACTCGACCCTCGTCGTCTTCGTAAGCGACAACGGCCCGCCTTTTCCGGGCAACAAGACGAGCCTCTACGATCGCGGGACGGGCACACCGCTCATCTTCCGATGGCCAAAAGGGTTGCCTGCAGGTGAGCGGCGTGACCACCTGTGCAGCACGGTCGACCTCACGCCCACGATCCTCGACGCCATAGGTCTCTCAACGCCAACCGACATGGAGGGTATGTCGATCTTGGGGATCGCTAGTGACGGCGACGCCCCCCCAATCCGCGATGCCATCTTTTCGGAGATGACCTACCACTCGTCGTATATCCCCATACGCGCCATCCGCACCCGCGCTTACAAATACATTCGCAACTACACCGATCGGCCGCTTGGGCTCGGTGACGCGGGCGATGACCCCTACGCGGCCGATCTCCAGGCGCTCGGAGATCAGCGCTATTTGCTGCCGAGACCAAAAGAAGAACTCTACCATCTAGAGAGCGATCCAAATGAGCAGGTGAACCTGATCGACGACTCCTCGCACGCAGCCGCGTTGAGCGATCTCCGCGCCCGCCTCGATACGCATATGCGGGACACGAGCGATCCTTTCCTCGATGCGCCCTATGTCATCGGTTCCTAGCGAAACCCGGCAAGTTGAATTCCCCGAGGTGTCGTACCCCTGGTCTTCCCCCTCGACAGACCGTCTTTGCAAAAGTTGTCGGCCGCGCCTTGGTGTTCAGGTTCACTTCGCAAAAGTTGTCACGACCGTCTGGTGCGCCAGGCGCTTTTTACAACTTTTGTAAACGCCGCCTGAGCGTCCAGACCGCTTTCGCAAATGTTGCGAAGCACGCCTAGGCGGCCGAGACACGTCATCAAACGAATCATTGTGCTTTTGCCTGCGCAAATGAGCAGCTCGAGGCGAGCGGCATGGGCGACAGTCTGCCCGATGCGAGGTTGCGAAGAACGGCGACGTATTCGTGCCGGAAAGAGGGACCTGGGATATTTGGGTAACGAACGATTGCCCGCATGGGTGCAGGACGCATGCAACGTGCATGGCGTGCCCTACTTCGGCGATGGTCGAGCGGTTTCCAATATCGATTTCGAAGCGCATGCGGAGAAGGCGGAATCGGATGCGCACGTGACGCTCACGGTTCGTCCCTCACCGCAGAAACCGACGGATCCCTCTCCTTGATGAAACTCGATGCAACCGGCGCCGTGCTCTTCACCAATTCGTTCTCCGGCGGGTCGGCCGGAACGTCGATCACCATCGATGCACAGGGCAAAGTCATCGTGGGTGGGCATTTCGATGGCACCGTGAACTTGGGTGGAGGCTGGGCGCATTCCTCGGCGTTTCCATTTGGAAACGCGCCGGAATCGAGGCCGAAAATGATTTCGGCCGGTAATCTTGGGCATATTGTGGACGATCGCGTGGTCAGGCTCATTCGTGGCGAATGGCCGTGGGCGATCGAATGGGAGATCTAGGGCCGTGGTGAAGTGCAAACGCGGCACGGCCGTCAAATGACCACGAGCAGTCGTTCGAGGCGCTCGTGAGTCGACGCGGTCGTCGTTTCCCAGGCCCCCTCCAGGTCCGTTTGCTCGATCCCGCCCAGAGCTCTCCAGACCTGCGGATCGATGTTGCTCGAGCGGATCGACACGGGCTCGTTCGGAGAGAATCCGCGCAGATCTCCCAAGGCGTCGCGCACGGAGCTTCCCCCTGCGGACAAACACCATTCGACGATGCCCCAGCCGAGCGCCGCGTGATGCGCTTCGTCCTTGGCAATGGTGGCGAGCGCCGAAGCCGTGGTTGGATCGGCCGTATGCTGCGCTTGCCGTTTTGCGCGTTCCGCAGCAATTCCTTCGCCCAGGCAGCCGTCTTGCCACGATTCGAGGCACAACCGAATGATTTCGTCTTTTCGATTCAGGGCCGAAGGAGGCGGCGCGGGTAGAAGCTCGGGGGTGAATGTCATCGAGCTGAAATCGCCGGCCATGGATGCACAAAGCTCGGTGTGTCGCACTTCGTCGTCGGCAGCAGCGAGCGCTTTTCGTACCAACGCAATGGGTGCTCCGAGCGCGGCAAGATCTCTCGCCAGGGCGAAAAACGCCGGAATCGAGGCGCATTCGGCCCGCGTATCGTCGAGCCACATTTGCGCCAGCGCCATACGCGTTGCTTCATCGAGTTGCCGGCCATGAGCAAGATCTTGGCGGGGATCATCCGCCTGATACTCCCAAACGCCAGGTAAAACGCATTCGCCTTGGAATCGGAGCAATCGACCGGCAATGCATGCAGTCGGCTCTCCGAACATCGTCGGGATTCGCGCTCCTGCGGCGATCGTGAATTCCGGTTTCGCTTTCGATCCTGGCCAAGGAATCGTTCCGCGCAGCGCCAATTCCAAAATGCTCCATGGCGGAGCCCCAAAGTTGAGCCCGGCCTGCACGCCATGGGCAGCAGGGATCGCGTCCGATAAAGCCGATCGATAGGTCCAACCCACTTCAGCATCGATTCCCGCCATACCGCGCGCGTATTCGGTGCCGCCATGCAACCCGAGCGCGACTCGACCGGCAGAGAAATTGAGCCACGTAGCTTGCGCAAACGCTCCAATGCCGGCGCGATCGACCGAGTAGAGGCAACCGGGCGTGCCTTGTAACAACAGCGAATATCGCGCGTCGAGGCCCAGGCCAAAGTAGAGTTTTTCGCCAAAGGTGAGGGACAGATGCAGGCCTGGCGAAAACGCCGAATACTGTTCGGCGCGAGCTTCCGACGGGGAGAGAAGAACGGCTGCCGTTCCTAGCGCACCGAGCGCCGAGCCAAGGAGAAAGCGGGAAGGAGACATGGGAACCTCCGGAATATTTGGTTTTACCACACGCAGTGCATTAGGCATGCAAAAGACCTCTTGGTCGTCGCGACACCCTGCGCAGAGCCACGAGCCCTGCACACGCCAAGAGCGCGACAGCAGCGGCCAATTCCGTTCGTTTGTGTCGGTTTCGCGAAGAGGAATTCGGTGTCTCCGGGGGCAGCGCCGCCGAAGCCAAGGTGCACGGAGGATTGACGATTTGGAGGGCGGTGATCCAGTTGTCGATCGAGCGTTGGGAAGCCGGTTGCAAGGCCAAATCCGTTTGAAGCGCCGCTCGGGGTAGATTCGCTTCGAGGCGCGTAATCCAGACGCTGCCAGGATGAAGCCCGGTCAGTGCAACGGCCAGGTCATCGAAGCTTTTTGGGCCCATCGGACCATTACAAGCGAAATCATTGCGATCAATTTGACCTTCCTCGACCACGCACGGCTGGCCTCCACCTCCGCCCATTCCACCTCCGCCCATTCCACCAGCGCCACCCATTCCACCTCCGCCCATTC
>CAZETM010000838.1:0-4409 GCA_964514885.1 uncultured Polyangium sp.
CTCACCACCGCATCTGCAAGCGTATCGAACCCCGATGGGTCTCCCTCGGGGACCGCAATCAACATCATCCCCGCCTCACGTGCCGCGCGCGAGCCATTGCGCGAATCCTCCAGCGCCAAACAAGCCGCGGGCGGCAGCCCAAGCAGCTCGGCAGCACGCAGATACACATCCGGCCAAGGTTTGGCGCGAGCAACCTCACGACCGGAAACCGTAACATTGAAATGATTCTGTAATCCAAACCTTTTCAAAATCGCATTGATGAGCATTCTTGCAGACGAAGAGGCCAGTCCAATGGGCAGCCGCCCCCGAGCGTCATCCAAAAACGACTGAGCTCCCGGCATCAGCGACAAGCCGTCCACGCGCTCTACGAAATGGTTTTCGATTTCCTCCACGTCCCGCGCTTCGTCGACTTCGAATCCGCATTTTCGCCCCATCAAGTGCACCGCTTGGCCAATGCCCATGCCAGTGCATTCGAGCGCCATTTCGCGGGTCCAAAACCCACCGCGTACCCGGACGAACTCGATCTCGACCTCGTGCCACAACGGCTCAGAATCTACGAGCAGGCCGTCCATGTCGAAGACCAGCGCCCGCGGCGCGAATCGCTTCACGATGCTTTTGCCTTCGCCTGATTTGGGCTCAATACGGATTGGTATCGTCGAGCTTTCGTGGGCCCGTCGGCGGTTTCGCCCCACCCGTGTCGACCGGTGCAGTTCCACCGGCAATAGGCGCGAGCTGCAACGTAATCGACGTATTTTTCGAGAACAAAACGATTTCGCCGGCGGCTTTGTATCCCTTCGCCTCGGCGTGCACCCGATGACCCATTCCATCCATCGGAACTTTGCCGAAGAATGGATTGTTGGGGATTCTCGAGCCATCCACGAAAATGGAAGCTGTTTGCGGAACGGCCGTGATTTGCAGGTCCATCATGGCTTGCGTGGCGCTTGCCACTGGTGTCGGAGCTGGCAACGGCGTCGGAGCCGGCGTTGGTGCAGCAGTCACAACAGTCGGAGCAGCGGTCAACGCTTGCTGTTGCGTCGGAAGTGCAGGCGGCTGCGAGCTTTGCGTATTTTGCTGGCGGCCCAATATAAGGAAAGTGCCAATGGCCGCCGCAATGCACCCCGCTGCCAGCACCGCATAAAACGATATCGGCCTTGGCGTGGGCATGTCCGGAACGGTCTGGGACGCGACCAAACTGCGCGTTTCATTCGATGGCGGCGCAGCGGATGCGGAATCGAGACCTGTCGTGTCACCGATCAGCGCGGATTTGTCGATCCGCATCGTCATTTCCAAACCAATTCGTGGCAAGCCCGAGCGCATACTGACCGGCGCACGCGAATCCGTCGAAACAGGGCCGTCCGTTTCATCGCGCAATTTCGAGATTTGTTTCTCGATCAACTTCCGCATCTGCGCGCGTTTTTCCCCGAACATCTGATTGACGTATTTCGAGATGTCTTCGGCAGAGACGCGAAGCTTGTTCGCCTTGAGATGATCTTCGATATCGGTCGCCATTGCCGCGGCCGTCGGATAACGATCCCCGGGACTCGTCGCGAGCGACTTGTCGATGATTTTATGGAGCGGCGCTGGAATCGATTTCTTCACTTCTTCCAGGCGCGTAAATTTTCCCGTATTGAGCTGATCGAGAATCTCGAGGTCCGCCATGCCCTCCCAAAAGCGTTTTCCACTCAGCGCTTCTGCAAGAACGAGCCCCATGGCGAATACGTCGGCTCGGCGATCGACCGGATCGAGACGCACTTGCTCGGGCGACATGTAGCCAATTTTGCCTTTGACCATTCCTGCAGCCGTCTGCACCATGTGGCTTGCGGCTTTGGCAATACCGAAATCCAGCACTTTCGTGTGCCCGTCGAATGTCACGAAAACATTGTGCGGGCTCACGTCACGGTGCACGATATTGAGCGGTTTGCCGTCGAAATGGTTCAAGTCGTGCGCGTAATTCAAACCAAGCAATGCATCGGCGATGATTCGCATGAGCACTCCCGGCGGAGCACCTTGCGCCTTTGCCTTCGACAGCACCCGATTGAACGGCGCGCCGTCGAGATACTCCATCACCATGAAGAAATCTTGGCCGTCGTCACATACCTCGAGCGTCGAGACGACGTTCGGATGATTCATCTGTGCAGCAAGACGCGCCTCGTCGAGAAACATCTCGACGATCCCCTGCTCTTCCGCCCGCTCCGGACGCAAGCGCTTGAGCACTTGCAGCTTGTTGAATCCACCCACTCCGGACGCGACCGCCAAATACACGTCCGCCATCCCGCCTTGCCCAAGGCTCGCTATCAGCCTGAACTTCCCAACACTCAGCGGTTGGCCCGACGAAGGTGAATTATCGGACATAATCGTTTTCTTATATTCGTGGTCCTTGCGCCAATCGATCAGCGAAGGAAACGCACCGATAACAAGACCGAGGCCATGATCGCCTGGTTTCCGTTCGAAGGCAAGTTTATTTTTATGCGCTGCATTGACGTTCGGGCATCAATGATCACCGGTTCACTGAACACCCCAACCCCCAGTTTGTACATTGGGGCAGCTCATTCGTTCAGGCAGAAAACATGCGCTCTATCAACGTCTCGGGCCGCGCCCCCGCCAAAACATCGCCCAGCGCCCGAAATGTGCTCGCTTGAACGCGACGCTCCTCCGCAAATCGCACGATCCGCGGAATCAACGGGACCGCCTCGATCCGTAGCTCCGCACGCGTCATCGCCTCTTGCAACGATACCCCTTGTGCCAGCGCTTTTCCAAGCACGACCTCGGGCCGATCCTCGAGCCCAATCGATGCCAAAAGATCGCCATAACCACCAAGCCCCAGCATCGTTCGTTCTTCGCCGCCCGCCGCAACCATGATCCGCGCCGCTTCGTCCACTCCGCGCGAAATCAATGCCGCTACCAAGCCCGGACCCGCCCCCGCTTGCTCCGCAAAACCCACCCCAATCGATAAACACCCGACCAGCGCCGATGCCCACTCGAGCCCCCGCAAATCAGGCGTCGACCAAACCCGCAAATGCAGGCTCTGAAAATTCTGCACCACCGCCGATATCACTTCCGGATATCGCGACCCGATGATCATCGCCGAAGGACGCGCCCGAAGCAGCTCCGCCGCCTGCACCGGCCCGCCCAACGCTCCCACCCGACGCACCGGCGTCTCCTCACGCACGATGTCACTCACCGTGTCGAGACGCTCCGTGAGCCCACGAATTCCATGCACCACCAAGTGCTGCCCCGTCAGGTGATTTCCCAGCGCCGCAAGCACCGGACGAACCACCGACGAAGGTACCGCAAGCACAACAAGAGGCGCACGCGCAACAACCGCGTAATCGAGCGTCGCAGTCACTCCATCATCGTGACTATCTTGAGCACGACGCGAGTGCAGCACGACGCCCGCACCAGCTCGTCGAGCCGCCTTCGCCAACGCTCGGCCCCAAGGACCTCCACCCACCACGCCTACGGTCGGATTTGTCATGACGCACCTCCTGCACCATCCGCGTCACTCTCGAACGACGGCGGCCTCGCCGGCGCCATTCCCGGTGGCGCGATCACGTCCCACGCCATCCCATGCGCCGCAAGACGGTTTTGATAGTAAAACAGCAGGTTTGGATCGACAATCGCAATGCCATCGTGGCGCGAGGACAACACGGGCTGCGCGTGATAACCCGCAAATGCCGCCAGCGCGCGCTCGACGATGTCCCCACCCGACGCGTGACGCAAGAAATCGCCGACCACGATCTTCCCCCGCTTATCCAGCTCCAACAACCGATCGCGAAGACGAACCACGTCTGCCGCCAGATCGTCTCGCGGCACCACCACGACATCGCGCTGACGCAAAACCATGAACAAATCCGACACATGCGACGCCTTGCGCAACCGCTCGAAACACGCCGCAGCCACCACGTGCGTCGACATCACCACGGTGTTTGTCATGAACGCCTTGCAGATCTCGTCCGAAAGCTCGCGCGTGTACTGCGCATCGCGCGCTGGATCCATCGTCACGGTCCCCTTGATGTCGCGTACGTACGTCGCCGGATCCACTTCTCGACCGCGCTTGTCATACGATCGCCCGTACTCGTCGACGCGATTGCCAAAGCTATCGATTGGATTTCCAAACCGAATCACCACCGAGCCTTGCATGTCGAGCAGCTTGCGAATAAATGCCGCCACGCGCCCGATCCGCGACGATTCGTCGTCCTCGATGATGAATCGACCCTTGCCTGCTTCAGCGAGAAAATCCGCGATCAACGTCTCGGCTTCGAGCGTGATCAAGTAGTTGATCGTCGCGGGCACGAAGTAAATGCGCCGCTCGTTGCCGGCCAAAAGCGTCCGCGCATAAGCCTCGATCGACGTGCCCATCAGACCGAGCTTCAAACGCCGCTCGACTCCGCCCGATCGCGACCTCGTGC
>CAZETM010000839.1:0-4409 GCA_964514885.1 uncultured Polyangium sp.
GGTCCAGGGGTGGATAACCCCTGGTCGGGTTTGGGGTGAAACCCCAGCGAAACGCGTGTTCAACATGCTCGATTCTGTCGCCGCCTTCGCGCAGCAACCAATGCGGCGGCACTTGCCAACAGCCCGAGTCCCGTCATCCCTGATTGCTCGTCCGCGATGACGCGGCATCCGCAACTGCTGCTCGATCCGCTTCCATTTCCACCTGCGCCCGCAGTGCCTCCGGCACCGCCCATATCCACCATTCCGCCCATTCCACCCATTGCGCCCATTCCGCCTGTGCCTCCGGCGCCCACGAACGAGCCACCAGCGCCAACGAAATTGCCGCCTTGTCCTCCGCTACCTGGATTCGGGTCGGGCGCGCATTGCCCGGTTACGCAAATCTGTCCATCAGGACAAACGGCTCCGGCGCATGCATTCTGACAAACCCCATTCGCATCGCAGTATTCGCCAGCGTTGCAGTTTTTCCCGAGACACGCATCCACCAAACAACGACCATCGGGTTGGCAAGTTTGTCCAGACGCACATTTTGCGCAGGCACAATTATCGGTGCACACACCATCGATGCAGACTTGACCCGAGTCACACGAAATGGCGCCGCAAGGATCGACACACGCGCCGACGCGACAAACCGTTCCATGTGGACAAACCACTCCGTCGCAAGGTCCAGCGCACGTGCCTTGCTTGCATTTTTGACCGTCCGGACAGGTGACGAATTGACAGGCAGGCTCGACGCACAAACCATTGTCCGCGCATATTTTACCTGGATCACAGACGAACTCGCCATCGCCGCAATTTGGCACGCACGTGCCTTTGTCACAAACCTCGCCGGCTTCGCACAGATCCCCCTCGTCCACGGTGCCATTGCAATCGTTATCCAAACCGTCGCACTCTTCGCCTTTAGGCTGATTCGATTGCACACACGCAAGCGCGCCGCTCTGGCATTGCAGCGTCCCTTCTTGGCAAATGCCAAGCTTGCCGGTGTCGCAAGGTCCGCCGCCGCCCGAGCAGGTGATACCCTTGACGAACGTCGTGAGATCATCGAAATCGTTGTCTCCGCCGGAGATCAAATCTTCCCAACCGAAGTAAAACGCGTTTTGCGTAGCCGTGCTGTTATAAATGAGCAGGTGGACGAAGGGATTCTGCTGGCTGCTGTCTGGGTTGTAGTTCTTTTCGCTGTAAAAGATGTAGAGGTAATTGCCTGGTGACGCGCAATTGCCAACGCCTTCGTAAAACCCAATCTCGCCGCCTTTGTAATTGGGATCGTTTTTGATGTCCAACGTTTTGACGACGCCCACTCCGTCGGTACACGATAAAAATTCGTGCAATTCCGCTTCGGTGGGTTTCTGCCCCGTCACGTTGTACCAACCAAACGAATTCTGATAGCCAGCATTACGCTGCAGCACCTCGAACGTGAGCCCGCACGAGGGGACGAACTTCTCGGGGGTCGTCGCTGCACTCGCGAGTGCGTTGATGTTCTCGCCGCGACTGTTGAACAAGTTTTGCAGTCCGCTTCCGGTGGGAATGGTGGTCCCGTCGGGTTGCGTGAGCGCGAGGGCATGGCCGCCAGTGGTGGTGAGGAGGGTGAAGAAAACTGATAGGGCTCGTATCCGCATTTCCAAAGGTTAGCGGATGATGGCGAGGAATGCGCCGAAAAACTTTACGGAGCAACCTCTTCCACTTCGAGCAGCCCCGTCACGCCGTCAAAGCCCGTCTCGCGATTGCGGTTGCGAAATCAGTTCGCGCCGCCAACTTCGCAGGCGAAAAGCACGTCGATCTTCGCCTTGTCGTCTTTTTGCACGACGCCGCACGTGTCGGGGCACAAGTATACGCGCTTGGTCGCCTCGTCCAAATAGAACGCATTCGCTTCGCAAGATGCGAGGTCTGCAACTTTCTTGAGCTTCGTTCCGGCGCCCATTCCCGCAGGCGTGTATTGCACTTCCACGGTTTTGAGGTCGACCGTTTGCCCCATCGGCGGATCGGGAATGGGAAAGTCGCAAGCGACTTTGGACCCCGCAATGACGCCCTCGGCAATGGCTTTGAAGACAGCGTCATAGGACCCGATTTCGCAAAGCGGGAATCGTAACCCATTCGTCATCACGCTGAGGGCTTGATATCCCGTGCCGGATTGGACGGCGTCTAAGCAAGTTCCAAGAAGAATGGGGTCCGCGGGCAGGTAGGGTTGCGTCACGGGGTTGTTGGGAGCCAATCCGACGATGCTGTACCAAGAATAGTTGCGCGCGTCCGGCGTGCCGAAATTCTCCGGCGACAACTTCAGAAGGGCTTGGTCGAATTTGACTGCCGCCGCCTCACCTCCCGCAATGGTATCCGAATCGTTAAACGAATCACCCGTGCTCGCCGTGCAAGTGGCGCGATCATCCGTGATTTCGATGAACGTCTTGAACGAGTCCGGGCGGAGCCATTCTTTCCAACCTACCTGCGTAAATCCGTTTTGGTCGGGTTGGTTGAACGTTTCGAGCAATCGGCACCACGAATCCGTGCTCAAAATCGTCCGATCGTAATGGTAGAACTTCGGCGCATTGTTGACGGGAATGGCCGGCGGAGGCGCACAGCCACCGGCTGGAATGCCAGACAGCGGAGCTTCGATACACACGCTCTCGTCCGGATTCGCCGGCCCGTGCTCGGCAACGAGAATGACGCGATAATCGATACCACTGTCTTCGATGATCTGCCTGAAGTTAACGTTGATGTTCTTCTGCACGCCGATGATTTCGTCGGTCATGCTGCCCGAGTTGTCGATCAAGATGATGATATCGACCGGCTTTTTCGCCAGCGTAGCCGCTGCACTTTGCGACACGCACTTGTTGGCGTCACTCAATCCGGCATCTTCCATGGGAGGAATGAATCCGCCTCCCTCCCCGCTCCCGCCAGTGTTCCCATTGCCACCCTGGGCGGTACCGCTGCCTTTGCCGCCCTCCCCATTGCCACCAGCTCCACCCCTGTTGATTTCTGGCTCTGCAGAACAGCCCACGCCCATTACCGTGCCGCTGATCGACAAAGCCGCGAGCACGCAAAGCAAGTTCTTCGATGTAGATTTCATGAGATCCTCCGACCTCGTAGAATCGGTCAAATGACCCGCCGTTGCAAGTACCACTTGCGCCAAATGTGCCGTTGCGACACATCGACGCCAACCACGCATGTGTATTTGGAACGGGGCTCGCGTCTCCGAGCCTAGACGTCAGCGATTACGGCTTCGCCAGCTCGGCTTTGATGGCCATGACAATCGCGCTCGTGTCGAAACTGTCATTGGCATTGTTCGGGTCGTCACCGGGGTAGGTGCCCGACGCCCAATGCGCTACGAGCTTGCCGTCGCGCGAAATGAGGTATTTGTGGAAATTCCACGTCGGATCGAGCCCCGACACTGGACCTGGATCAGGTTGTGAAAGCAGCCATTTCCACACCGGCTGCGGCTCTTCGGGACCTGCACCGTCGATATCGCGCACGTGATCCATGGCGAATTGCTTGAACGTGATCCCGTAGTTATCGACGCACCCGTCGATTTGTCCGCCCGAGCCTCCTTGATTGCCGAAATCATTGCTGAGAAATCCAAGCACTGCAAAACCCTGACCCTTGAACGTTTCCTCCAAGACCTGGAGGCCCGCATATTGCGGCGTGTAGCCTCAAGCGGCTGCCGTATTGACGATCAAGGTCACTTCGCCACGGTATTTGCACATCGATACCGGCTCGATATCGTTGATGTCGTACGACGTCGCCGATATCTCGTGGAGACTGCCAGCTTCGGCCGGAGGATCGCACACGAAGGCTATCGGAGCGCCACCGAATCCACCAGAGCCCACCGCACCCGACGAAGTCACACTTGACGACGCGGACGAGCTGGAGCTGCTCCCTTGGGCCATTCCACCATCGCCGCCCGTTCCGCTCGTGGTCGCCGTGGGTTTGCCGCTGTCAGTGCAGGCAAACGCCCCTATTGCCATGCCGAGTGCGGCGCCAAGCCGACACCATTTTTTCGCGCGTAACATCGTTTTCACCTCGCTCTGGCCACAGTGGGCCGGATACCTGGAAAGTATACACCACAAAGCAAGAGCGCGCGCGGTCAAGAATCGTGATAGGGTCACGACATGAAAACCTTTCTAACTTCCCCTACGCTCCGCGCCCTCGCCACCGTCTGCCTTTTTGCACTGGCTTTGCCGGCATGTCGCTCCGATGCCGAAGCCGTCTGCGATTACGAGGGCGAGTGCGAGCGGTGGAGCGAAGGACAAATTGTCGACTGCTACAACAGCGCGCTGGACAAGGAGCGGGAAGCCGATGCCCAAGGCTGTCTCGACTTCTACGACGAACTCCAAGCTTGCGAGTACGACTTTGGATACTGCAAGTCGGACGGAAACTGGGAGGACGGCTGCAAGTCCGAAAAGGAGCGTTACGACAACTGC
>CAZETM010000840.1:0-4408 GCA_964514885.1 uncultured Polyangium sp.
TGGGACGCCATGAAAAAACACCGATCATCGCTACTGGTAGCGGCGCTTGCCGTGGCCGGGTGTTCCGACGAGACAAACACGCGCAATCCGCTCGACCCATACCCGCTGACCGGGGTCACCCGCGAATTCGACCTCACCATTGACGAGACGAATTGGGAGGTTGGCCCGGGCGCGATTTACAAGGCCATTGCATACAACGGTGTCGTGCCAGGACCGCCAATCGACGTGAATGCGGGCGATCGCGTGGTCATTCGCTTGACCAACCAAGCCGCCCAGCCACATTCGATTCACACGCACGTGGTGCAATTCAGTCACGACAACGACGGCACGCACGGCTCGGTCGTTGCACCCGGGGAAACGAAAACGATTACGTGGGACGCGGTATATGCCGGAACGTTTCCGTATCATGACCACGGTGACGAAGCCGAAGGCACGGCACGCGGTCTATTCGGCGCGCTGGTCGTGCACGCCCCCGACGAAGCAAAAGCGAACGAGCACGTGGTGGTATTGGCCGATTTCGATCAGGGCGAATACGCATCATTGCCAGGCGTTGCCGATCCCCAGACGGGGGAATTCCCCGCTGAAGGTACCTACCGCGGCGGCCATCAATACATGCATACCATCAATGGCAAGGGGTACGAAGACGCAGTTCCGCCCTTTCAAGGCAAAATCGGGCAACTCCAACGCTGGCGTGTCGTGAGCATCGGTAGCGAATTCCACACGTGGCACATTCACGGCCACCGGTGGCTCGAGGCGAATGGCCAAATTACCGACAACGTGCAGCTCGGCCCAGGAATGTACACCACGTTCGATTTCATGGAGGACAACCCGGGCAATTGGCTTGTACACTGCCATGTGCCCGACCACATGGAAGGCGGGATGATCACCGAATACGTGGTCTCGCCCTGATATCAAAACGAACCGCTCGAGGAGACTTCCTTCATGTCAACCAAATCCTTATGGTCACTCCTGTTTTTTCCGGCCGTTGCGCTCGGCTGGATAGCATGTAGCTCCGGCGGAGTCGATGGAACTGGTGCGCAAGGCGGCGGGGCAGCCGGTTCTTCGAGTTCGAGTGGCGGGAATACCGGAGGGAACGGTAACGGGGGCAGCGGGGGCGGTTCCGCAAAAATCCCCCTCTTCGAAACGGACATCGTTCCCATCATGAACAAATCGTGCGGTTCAGGAACCGCCGGGTGCCATGCGGCGGAGGCGTATGGGGCAAGCGTGAATTTCGATTGCCGTGGCTGGCTTGCGTTGGAAGACAAACCGCTCGGGTCGGTCTTTTATAGCGGGCCTGACGAGGGCAAATCTACGGGATGCGCTGATTTGCCACTGTACGAACGGCTCACGCAGCTATCGGCGTGGCAAGAATGTAATGGCATCCAAAAGAAGTACATCGTGCCATGCGACGTGGACGCGAGCTACCTCTTCGATAAAATCGATGACGGGCCGTATTGCGGCGAAGCTCCAGGCGC
Organism: uncultured Polyangium sp.; assembly: GCA_964514885.1. Classification (GTDB taxonomy): domain Bacteria; phylum Myxococcota_A; class Polyangia; order Polyangiales; family Polyangiaceae; genus Polyangium. The sequence continues at coordinate 1,476 of CAZETM010000840.1, forward strand.
ACCGAGCGAAAAGATGCCCAAAGGCACGCTCATGGATCCGGTCGAAAAAGAAACCATTCGTTTGTGGATTCTCGCTGGTGCTCCACGTGTAGATGGCACCGTGACGAACTGTGGTGGCTCGAGTAGCTCGAGTAGCTCGAGCAGTGGGAGCATGATTGGACAACCGCCGCAGGTTCAAATCAATCACCCGGGCGATATGGAAGAACGCGTCGCAGGCGTGACCTTTCCTTTCGTTGGCGTCGCGAACGACCCCGAAGACGGTGCGCTCAGTGGAGCCTCGCTGGTCTGGACGAGCAATCTTTCCGGGCCAATTGGCACGGGGGTGATGTTCGACGCGACTCTTCCCGTCGGAACGCACACGGTTACGCTGACAGCTACCGACAAAGACGGCAATAGCGCGACAGATTCGCTCGTGCTCTATATGAAGTAGGGCGATGGTTTTTTTGCGCGTCTCGATCATCGGATTGTTTTGCGCGGCGTGTTCTCCAGCATCACCTGCTCCCGCGCCGCGCAAAGCATTGCCCGAACCAATATCGTTCGTCGATACCAACCCAGACCCTGATGTCGTCGAAGTCTCTCTCGCCGTGACCGAAGGGACCACCGAATACATTCCGGGTCGCGCTGCGCAAGCATGGGGTTATCGCGATGCATCGGTAGAAGGCTCTACGCTTCGCGTTCCAGGGCCAGTCATCGAAGCCAAGCAGGGCGATCTCGTGATCGTTCACGCGCGTAATGATTTGCCGAAGAACGGCACGTCGATCCACTTCCATGGAGTGCGTTTGTCGTCGGACATGGACGGGGCACATCATACGATGCTTCCGGGCGAGGTCTGGGAGCAGCGTTTCGTGGCGAAGGATGCGGGACTGTTTTGGTATCATCCGCATGTTCAAGCGGACTTGCAACTGGAGCGCGGTTTGTACGGTCCCGTCGTGGTGCGAGAAAACGAAACACCAAGACCGCCGGGAGACCGCATTCTGGTGCTTGACGACGTAAAACTCGAACCGGACGGGGATTTCGCGGAGGAGTGGACCAAAGAAGACATTCTTCACGGCCGGCAAGGCAATGTGCTGCTCGTCAATGGTGTCTCGAACCCGCTGTTACGTGCCACAAAGGGTTCGCGCGAACGCTGGCGCTTGGTGAATACGTCGAATGGCCGGCTTTTCGATCTGGAACTCAGTGGGCATTTTTTCACGGTCATTGGCTGGGATGGAGGGCGTTTGGGAGAACCGTACGAAACGAACACGCTTCTCATTTCGCCTGGGGAACGATTCGATGTGCTCGTCGACATCTCTGGCAATGCTGGAGACTTCGTTCTTCGCACGGCGGGTGCCCATCATGGAGGCGCGGCGGAAACGTCGCCAAAGACGGTTCTCACCGTCGCCGTCGAAGACGGCCCTGCGATAAAGGTGGTTCCCGTACCGGCTGCGGAAGTGCCTGTTCTCCCGGTTTCCGCCGCGACTCCCGAGCGAACGTTCGTCTTGGAGGAGAACCTCGACAAACCGATCGGACCGCTCTATACCATCAACAAAGAACTCTGGCCCTTTCACACGCCCATTGAGGGGACGCTAGGCGCGCTCGAAATATGGCGCGTGCAAAATGCTGCAACGGGCGACCATCCATTTCATTTGCACGGGATGTTCTTTCAAGTGCTCGACACCGATGGCATCCCGAATCCGCGCGTCGGTTGGAAGGACACGGTGCTCGTGCCATCCGGTAGCGCGCTACGCTTCGCGGTTCGGTATGACGAACCGGGCGTATGGATGTACCATTGCCAAATCCCCGAGCACGCCGAGCGCGGAATGATGGGTGATCTCATCGTCTCCAAGCCATGAACCTTGCCGGTTACTCGGAGTGACCGATTCTGTCACTCGCCCGTGCTGCCAACGGAGATGGCGACGTAACTTCACGAGATCGCCCGTTTTGAGCGTTTGGTACAGAATATGCTTAAATTCGGTTGAACGCGTAGACGGACAAAAAGACATCTTATGAACGCAAAAAGCATTTACGAGGTCCTTGCTGCTTTGGGGGCAGGCGCCATGGTTGCCGGTTGCACTACGTCACCGGCACCCACAAATAAGTCTGAGGTGACTCCGGTGCCGGAGATGATTGCTGCAAGCCCCGTATCAGCAAAAACTCCAGTGGCAGTTGCACCTCTACCGCCTGCGAGTACAGTCGACAGCAGCGCACTGGGCACATCGAGCGCCGTGTCTCCGCCTATCGCGGCAGCGCCCACGTCGGTGGCTCCAGGGCGTCCTGCTGCGGTGCTCAAGACGACCACAGCGCCAACAGAAACGGCCGCGCCTGCACCTCTGCCCGTTGCCACGGCCACGCCGGTGGAACGGGCCAAACCCGCGCCTGTGCCTGCGGCAACCCCGACAGCCACCCACAAGCACGGACCAGACGGTAAATGCGGACAGGGCGCTTGCGGGTGATCGGGAACTCGTTCATTCTGGTAGAAAACGATCGGATGAAGAAGAACCTCTCTATCGCAAAATCGCTTCAATCATCTGCGATTCACCAATAAAACAGCGCGCTTGCACCCCATCCGCGCCAAACCAGCCTCCAGACCTGAAACTCATTGATTATGACGAGTAACCGACGCGGTCACCCGAGATGACGTAACGTTGTGGAATATTGAGATCTAGTGTCTTTTCCCATCTGGTACGGAACGTGCTTCTCTGTGATGTCCGCACACAGGAGCTAGTGTTCTCATGAAATCCTCTCGTTCTTTCTTCGCAACCAGCGTTCGGATTCAGTTCTCGGGAATGGGTATCGCCGCCCTATCGGCGATTTCCTCCGGGCTTTGGCTCACGGGCTGTACGGATGGCCCGCAAACTCCCACCGGCAGTTCGAGCAGCTCTTCAAGCTCGGGCGACGTGAGCAGCTCGAGCTCTAGCGGAAGCGGTGGGGCGGGTGCCTCGGGTGGCGCTGGC
>CAZETM010000841.1:0-4393 GCA_964514885.1 uncultured Polyangium sp.
GTGTTGTACATGGGGATCAAGCCGTTGCCGCCGATGGATGCTACAGCGACACCATCGGGGATGACTGCACTGTACTTCGTGTTTGTCTTGTTCGCACGAAGAGGCGAGTCAAACTTCTTCTTGTTTGGAAAGATCAACTTCCCACCGGCGAGCTTCTTCAGTACGTCCTTCTCGAATGTCAAGCCAACTTCGCGGTTCCATTGGATGCCCGTGAGCCCGTTGGGATTGCGCACTTTCTGGCGCAAGCGGATGGTCGAAAGGGCGACTTGAGCTTGTGCCGGGCCAATCCACGCCAAGACGAACGCGCAACAAACGATGGCCGCGACGAACTCGGGCAGGCGATGCATCAACTTCTTCATGCGCAAACCTCCAGGAAGGAGGTCATGGTATCCGGAACAAGACCGCGCTGTGCGAACCGTGCACAATCAGCGGGGTGCGTGTGTGCGTCGGGCGTACCCATTTCGTCTGGAACGTGACATGCAACATCCTGGACAGACGGGTGGAGCGGGCACAACCGCTTGATTCCACTCGCATCAGGAGGGGCCATGAAAAAAATCATATTGGCAGCAATGAGCACGGCGATCATCGCCACTTGTTACATTGGTGACTTCGCTGAAGCCCAGCAGCCGTTGCAGCAGATTGGTTATGTGGAAGGATCTTGGCTGACATCTTGCAGTGGGGAACCGCTGCGAGAGGGTAGATGCAAGGCAACCGACCGCCACGTTCGCTGTTGGCAAACCCTCAACCCGAACACAAAGAAGGTCAAATGCAACATTGCCATGAAGGCAAACATGTACAACGAAGACGAAGGCTTTAAGCGTTCGTATACAGTCGGGTTGCAGACCATCTTGTTCGCGACCGACAGTGATTGGCTTTGCTTCAATTACGACGAGTTGCTGGAAGGAGGTCCCGTAGCGTGGACGGTGGAGGATATTTCGGAGCCGGTCGTTTCATGCGCGGCTGGGAATGACGAACCGCCGTGCACGACTCAGCAATTGATCAAATCCCAACAGGGATCAGATTCACAATGCCCTGGTAAAACCATCCCGGTACTTTGCGACAGCCCCTTCCCAGACTCCTGCCGGCTTTGATGCTTCGCTCGACCGCAACGACGGTCGACGGTGAATCGGAGGCACGGGTGTAGGGGCGCGTTAAGCCTGGAGTACACTCGTGCTTCTTCCGTCTGAAATGCCATCGGAAAAAATGCGATGCAATGGGGACAATGATGAAACATGCAAACATCATGGGGCTCGTGTGCATGCTCTTGGTTGGCGACACGAGAGCATGTGATAGCACGACGCACCATCCTGAAAATCCAAACAATCCGGTGGGCAACCAGAAGAATCTGCGATTCTTTGCTGGAAGCGTGCGCGAATGCACGACCGACGATGCACGAGCGGGATTGTGCTCGCCCAGTCGCCTTACGCGCTGTATCACCCTCGAAAATCACTATGGGGAAAATTTGGCTTGCAAAGTTGTCGCAAGAGCGAGGCTCCATTCCGCTGAAGAAAATTTCACGCGTCTCTACACGGTGACGGCTCGATTGAACGTATCTGCGCAAACTCGTCAGGATGTAACCTGTTTCGATTTTAATGCCCTCGACTTGCCATCCTGGACGCTTGAACGGTTCACGAGCTTCCAGGGCCATTGCCAAGATAACCCCACGAGCAATCCGCCCACCCACTGGGAATGTGACCCCGAAAAGACGCTTTGCACGTCGTTCGAATACGATTCGTCGACTTGCTTGGAAGGATGGCCTTGCCTCAAACTTTACGTGCATGCAAACAGCATAAAACGAACGACCTGCACCGACGAACTCGTCCGACAAGGCGTATGCTCGACGGCCGACACCGATGCCTTCGTGTGCGTGACGTCGTCGAACCGAGGTCCCGCCGCACTTCGCTGCGATCTCCGACTCAATGTGAAGCTACAAGGAGAATCAGGCCCTAGCGACACATCGAGTCTGCTGCGCGGCTCCATGTTTTACGCGGGTGACGAAGACGAACTGTGTTTTCGCATCAATGGTGTAGCCGATATCAATGCCGTTTACGTGCAGAAGATGAATGCCGTTTGCCGCCAAGCGGATCCCGTCCAAGATCTGTCTCGCATCTGTGACTTGAGCCAAAACACCTGCGACACCGAATCGAAGGTCATCGAATATCTTGAATGATGCGGATTCCGTTCCGAACGAGATTCCGTCCAAGCAACCGACTCCCGAGCATGTCCGAACGTAACACGTTCCTTTGGAACGGTATGTGATAGCGGGCAACCACACCGCGCGAGCCATCACGGATCGTACGGTGCGGGAGTGGCAATGAAACAAATCGTGTCCGCACTCAGTTGCGTTATCGCAATTGCAACGTGTCAATCTGGCGCATTTGCACAAGGTGCATTCGAACAAGGTGCATTCGAGCAAGATGCATTCGCAAACGATGCCGAACGCGGTGCCGTGAGCTGGTATGACCCGACGTCCTGGCAAACCTCTTGCCGCGGCGAACCTCTGCAGCTCGGGCGATGCCTGAGCAGCGATCGTTATGTCCGATGTTGGCGAACGGTGAATCCGCTGGTGCATAAGGTGACTTGCGACCATTCGATGCAAGCAACCATGTACAATGTCGAGGAAAACATCAAACGCGCCTATACCGCAAGTTTGCAGACCGTGCTTTTTGCCACCGACAGCGATTGGCTGTGTTTCAATTTCAGTGAGCTCATCGACGCTACGTGGACCTTGGAAGACGTTTTCGAGCCGGTGGTGGTTTGTAAAGTTGACGATCCTCCAGAACCACCCGAGCGGCCGGAATGTGAAGAAATGCACTGGGGACGCCCCCGGACCATATGCGAGTGAACCTGGTACGAGCCTCCGGCTGACCACATCGCTCATCGTTGTTCCATGCCGCAACGGTCCACGTCGTGGCTCGACGTCGTCACCACGCCATCGGTCATCGTTGTTCCACGCCGCAACGGTTCAGGTCATCGCTCGAAGGCTGCCAACGAGCAAGTTAGCAGGACGGCGACTTCAATATTTGCAAGAGGCGCGGATAGTTCGCCTCGAATTGCTTGTCCGTGCGAAAATCGAGATACGCGAGCTGCCGCAGCTCCGGGGGCATCACGGCCGCGCGGACCATGATCGGAATGAAACGACTGGGGTACACGGACGGCTTATAGATGCGAATCCATTGCAACTCGGAGACCGCCAAGAACGAAGAAACATACGAAGGCGAGAGCAGACAGAGATAATGCCCCGTCGGCGCCATGAGATGCAGACGATAGATGGCCGGCTCGAGGTCCGCATTGGCCGCGAGCACCCGCAAACCATCCTTTTCCAGCCGTTCGTGCAAAGCTCGCGCAAAGCTCGCATCATAATGTGAATAACTCAAATATACGTCGTATGCAGCGCCGGCCGCCGCCGCTTCGGAGACCTTCTTGGCCGGTGTTGCAACGCTCGATTTCGGACTGTCGACCGGACTTTTCAACTCCACGGCCAATTCGCGGACCGACCACAGATCCGGGGCATCGTTGCCGAGGCGCTGTAAAAACCCCGAGACGCCGCTGAGAAGGAACACGACGCCGCTGAGATTGCGGCGCAAATTGTCCCGGCCCTCGTTGAGTCGATGCAAAAAAAACCGCTCGTTCCCTCGTCGCGGGAGGAGCAACCAGCGTGTCTCGTCCGGAGGTTCGCCCGTGCCCGGTTGCGTCTGCTCTTGGCTGAGCCAATCCAGCTCATCTTGGCCAGGAGCCGGTGAGCGCAAGGATTTGCCTTGTTTCTCGAGATAACGTTGGAGCCGTTGCCGTAACTTGGTCCGCTCTTTGGGACTTTCCGCCTCGACCAAAACGAACCGGAGGCCGCTGCCTAGCTCGAGCGTGGCCACGATATCGTCCCACACGTCGTCGACAGCTCGGTGAGTCACGGCGTCAAGATCCTTTCAGCGGAGCTTTTGGCGCACGGGATAGGAGACATCGAACCAGGTGGAGCCATTTCGATAGGTCATGACCATGGCGGTGTCGATCAATTTCGATGCGCGGGGCAACATGTCTTGATTGGGCAAGGTCAATTCGCGTTTGTCGGCGATTGATTGCAACCAGGGGACGTCGTCGTCATAGACGGGGCGTTTGGCGGTATTGACATATTCGCCGACGATGCGATCGATTTGGTATTCGCTGAGCGGTTGGGTGGGATCTTTCTGCATGTATTGCTTCTTGACGAGGTCGCGGACGAGGGCAATCAAGTCGCGCAGATGTCCCGAAGACGAGGTGATCAACTGCTCCAAGAGTTGTTCCTTGAAAACGAGGCTGTCGATGTCGCCGCGGCGACGCAAACAGGCTTTTAATGCGGCAATGCTCTGGGTATCTGGGGAACGATGCTCGTCGTTCTCCCAAACGCGGACCATGGGAA
>CAZETM010000842.1:0-4389 GCA_964514885.1 uncultured Polyangium sp.
CCTCGCTCATGGGAGAAACCGACGAAAAAATGCTGGAAAAATGGCTTCAGCACGCAGCAAGCGTGAAGTCCACCGCCGAGCTTTTTGCGGTATAGTACCTGCTTCGAACAAACACCTACTTTTGCGAAAAACACCGGTCGTGGAATTACACACGGAGCGCTTTCGCAATGCGAACAATGCGAGCAATGCGAAAAAGACATTCGATTGTCACGTTAGATGGCCCCGCGTGGCTCCGCCAGCGGCCTCGACATTTGCTAGGGACATCTGTTGCTTCAAGTGTACGTCGCGGATGGAGTCCCGCCATGGCGGCCGCCATGTAGGGCCACGTAAAACCATCGAGAAAACTGCGGCAAATTCGTTTGGCATGGCGAGCGCATAGCTCGCATGGATGCTCGCATCCGCAGGTCATGCTGAACACCCCCAACCCCCATAAGCGCTAACTTTAGCCACTCGGCCCGCACGCGGCGGGTTGAAACCCGCCGCTCCACATAGCAAAGTCCCTCACTACCGTTCGGGACTGGCAATATTTACATTTTTTGATCTTATCGAGAATTATCGATAATTTCGCAAGAGAGACCATTTCTCTAAATATATCCACAACGTCAGTGCTCCCGCGGCAGCGAGAGCACTTTGGTGCGACCCAGAGGTCGCGATGTCAGAGAGGTGCAAGTCCTCTCCTGGGCGAACGCACTTAGCCCAGAAACGGAAAGAAACTGCGAGGAGAAATCAACATTCTCCTGGTGGAGAGCATCTGGAGGTGAATTCTCGACCCGTAATGTGATGTGAACTCGTTTCGGTCTTCATTGGACGGGAGAACCTTCCGAAGATGGGGAAACCTAGACCCGAGAAATCGGTGGAGCGTCGAGCTGTATGGATGCGTGATGAGAAAGCGGAGACGCGGAAAATGAGGACGAGTGGAGACGGGGCGAGAAGAAGGCATCGCGAACTGAATGGGGAAAGCCCGATCGTGGGTCAGGTGAAGCGATCGGGAACGAGAGGCTCCACCAGCGAAGAAGCGCCGTAATGGGCGTGGAGCTACGGGAGCCAGGAGGGTGGATTCGTGACGAACACACTGAAGGAATCAGAAACGTCGACAGTGCGAGAACCGCTAAACAAGACGGACAAACCCAAGCATAAACGTGCATGGGCTGCGCCCGATGTGTGGACGAAACGGATGCTACAAGCTCTGGTAATGGAGTAAAACGCGGCGATTGGTGCGAGCCAAACGCTGCCTTTGCCAAACTCTGGCTGTCACGGAATGGCGCTGTAGGGCCGCGCCGCGAGTGTTCGATGCCATCTCGTTCGCTGTACACGGACGCACGGAGCTGCGAATCCGACCGGAATCGATTTCGCCATCGTCGAATTGAAGGTTGCGGTCAGTCCAAACGGACGTGCCCGCGACAATCGCAGTTTTTCGTGAGCGGCCCTCGAGCGACAAACGTCGTTCGGTTGCGCAAAGCAAAAACACCGCTCACTGAGCTCTCCGCCTCATCGTTCGCCGCACGTGTCAAGAACTTCGACAAACGCATCGGTTCTTGGGTAAATGTGCGTTCCGTTTGGCCGAGCCTACGCATCGTCGGACAAACCATCGCCTCTCGACGCAAGGGCACGCTGATTCGCAGTTGAGCCAGAAAAACACGCGTGGCCCAAACAAACTTCTTGCTTTCTTCTCCAAGTTTGTCGAAATTGCGCCAAACCGATCGTTTGTCCTTACTGTCACACGCGAGGCGAGGTGTCATGATGTCCATGGTAACGTTGGCAGAGGGCTCGATTTTTGCGGGCCGTTACAAGGTCCTGCGTCGTATCGCGGCGGGTGGCATGGGCGCGGTATACGAGGTGGTGCACATCGAGACCGACAGTCACCGCGCGCTGAAGGTGATGCTCCCGCACCTCGTGGAGAGCGACGACATGCGCGAACGATTCCGGCGCGAGGCGCGTGTGGCGGCGCAGATCAAGAGTGCGTACATCGTTGACGTGTCCGATGCCGGCATCGACGAGGCGACGCTGATGCCGTTCCTCGTGATGGAGCTCTTGCAAGGCGAAGAGTTGGGCAAGCGGCTTCGTCGGGTTGGACGCTTCGGCTTCGAGGAGACCGTGGGGCATTTGTGGCAAGCGGCGCTGGGGCTCGACAAGACGCACCGGGCGAACATCGTCCACCGCGATTTGAAGCCCGAGAACCTTTTCTTGTGCGAAGACGAGGACGGGCCGTCGCGCATCAAGGTGCTCGACTTTGGCATTGCGAAGATTGTTGCAGAAGGCGGCACGAAGGCGAACGCGACGCGTGCGATGGGGACGCCTTTGTACATGGCGCCCGAGCAATTCAAGTCGAAGTCGCAGGTATCGCCGGCGACGGACATCTATTCGCTGGGGATGATGGCCTATACGTTGCTCGTGGGGGCGCCGTATTGGGCGGACGAGCAAGCGACGGAGGACAATCCGTATGCGTTTGCGGGTCTCGTCATGCACGGTCCGCCGGAGTCTCCGACGGTGCGAGCGGCACGTCGAGGAGTGAAGCTGCCGGAAGCGTTCAACGAATGGTTTGCCCAGGCAACGTCGAGTCAACCGGAGCAGCGTTTTTTCAAGGCGACGGTGGCGATCAAGGGACTTGCAGCGGCGCTTGCTGTGCCCGCAGCGGCGACTTCAACGGGGTATGCGACGAGTTCGACGGACCCGCAGGGAGCGAGTGCGGTGGCGAGACAAACGACGCAGGGACAAACTGGTGCGGGGCAAACGGGGCAGGGACAAACTGGATCGGGACCGCAAGGGGGAACTGTGGTTCTTGCGGAGTCAACGTCGCCGTTGGCCTCGGTGGCGCCGGGGACGAACGCAAGCGGGTATGGTTTGTCGTCGAGCCAGCCGAAGGTGGCGTCGGTGCCGCGAATCGACACGCCGTACATGGGTGCGCCGGTGGATGGGCCCAAGCGAGGAAGAACGCTGTCGATGGTCATTGCTGTAGGGATTGTCTTGGCTGCTGCGGGGATGGGTGCGGTTGCGGTTGGCACGAAAAACAAGGGGGCGATGGCGGTTGTGGCGACGGCGACGCCGCTACCGGTACCCAGTGCGACGATGATGCCTGTGGTGCCAGCCGTCGTGCCTGAAGCGCCGCTGGAGACGGTGAAGGCTGCCGAATCAATTGCGATTCCTGCGGTGGAGGTGAAGGTGGATGCCGGCCCATCCAAACCATTCAACAAAGCACGCGAGGCTCGTCCGAATGTGGCGAGAAAACCCGAAAATGGTGTTGGCCTGGTTCGGGATTGAGCAACAAAAGAAAAGGAGTTTACCATGAGGAATCGGTGTCTGATGGGAACATCGCTGGCACTGTTGATTGTCGTGTCGTGCGCGGACGCGAGTGCCGCAGATTTGGCGGCAGCCGATGCGCTGTTCAACAAGGGTGTAGCTGAGCTAAAAGCGGGCAATTTTGCCGCGGCGTGTCCAGCGTTTGCCGAAAGTCAGCAATTGGATCCGCGGCCGGGGACGATGTACGCAATGGCGGAGTGCGAAGCAAAGGCTGGGCGAATTGCAACTGCAGTGGCTTTATACGACGATTTCCTCCGGACCGTTGGGAGCCTCAAGAGTATGCCGCAACGGCTCAAATACCTCGAGCGCACCAAAAATGCGCAGGCACAGAGGGACAAACTCGTCAAAGATGTGCCGCAGTTGACCCTCATTCTACCAGCAGGATCGCCGCAAGACTTGCGCATGACGCGTAATGGCGAAGTATTTACTGCGGCGACGCTTGGATTGGCCATTCCAGTGGATCCCGGCGAACAGGTGATTACGGTGCAGTTGTCGACGGGCGTGGTAAACGAGCAACGAATCACGCTGGATGTAGGCGAGCAAAAGACGTTGGAAATTCAAGTACCGGCGCTCGAGGTCAAGGCGGCGGAACCAGGCCCGCAACCCCCCGCCCCGCCGCCACCGGCCCGGCCACTGTCATTGCGTCCAACCGCTGTTGCCAGCCCGCCGGTGGCAAAACCCGCGAGTGGTTTACGCACGGGCGGGTTTGTCGCGTTGGGTGTTGGTGTTGCAGGGCTCGTAGGGTTTGGCGTGACGGGTGGATTGGCGATGGCAAAAAAGTCATTTTTCGAAGAAACATGTCCGAAAAACGTATGTGCGAATGCAGCGGACGCGGTTGCAGCACGTGCGGCATTCGGCCAAGCCCAAACGTTGGCGACGTTGACGACAGTGGGGCTTGGCGTAAGCGGAGCGGCCGTGCTGGCAGGGCTCGTGATGGCGATTGTAGGCAAACCGCGCGGAGAGAATGACCGCGTCGCGCTTCGTGTGCATGCAGCAGTGATCGAAGCGGGCCCCGCGGGGGTGGTGTTTGGCGTGAAAGGAGTCTTCTGATGAATGCGCGCATCTCCGAGCTGGTAGAGAAGGCGCTCCGGG
>CAZETM010000843.1:0-4384 GCA_964514885.1 uncultured Polyangium sp.
ACTTCATCGTGATGGTCACCAATACGCCCCTCAGCCACGCAGCGATCCTCGACCTCGAGAACGAGCGCGTCGTCGAAAGCGTGGCGACCGGCGTCGTTCGGAGCAAGCTGGACTATTTCGTGGACCATGCGCACCGCGTGCTGCTCATCGAACCGCGATGGTGGAGCGCCGATCGTGGAAAGGTAGCGGCGGCAAAGGCCGATTCGCTCGTGGGAAAGAAATACGATTGGTTCGGTCTGCTAGGTATCGAAGACGACCAGCGGTTTTATTGCAGCGAGCTGGCGTTTCACGTGTACAAGCCGTATCAAACCGAGCGTGATCACGTGCCGATGGTGATCGAGCCTGCCCTGATGTATCTGTGGGGAAATATTCTCTGGGATTCGGGCGAGCGCGATTGACGAGTTAGAAATACCTCGACACAAGCAAAGGAGCGTTCAAATGGTTACCAAGTGGTCTCATTTCACGATTGGATCGATGGGGCTTGTTTTGGCCGCCATCGGCGCGGCTTGCGGTCCCACGACAATCCAGCAAGGAACGGCGGGTAGTGGCGGAACGGGGGGCGGAGCCAGCGGCGGCTCGGGAGGCAATGGCGGGGCGACCACGGCAAGCGCGGGCGGTGGTGGTGGATCCACAGGCGTTACCTGCGATCCGATGAATTTGCCCGCCGAAGGAAGCCCATGCACGACCGAGGGTGAATTTTGCAGCTCGGGCTGCGAGGACCCGTGCTCGTTCTGCAACGTGAAGAATTGCACCAATGGCGTGTGGACAAACCTCGAGGTATTCCCCGCGCCATGTTTGGCGTGCGAAGACGTTTGCGTCCTCGTGGTCGCCGCCAAATGCTCCGGAGGTCCCCCGGATCAAATGGCGTGCGTCACAGGCTGCAATCAAAACCAAATGGGGAGTTGCAAGATCCTTTTCAACCAGATGCTGGCTTGCATCGGGCCGAGCCCCGCATTTTCATGCGATGCTATGAGTCGACCGACCGTGACCGGTTGCGAGATGCAATTCGAGAAGCTCTACGCATGCATCATGCCCTGACCCGTTCAGCCGCCAGTGCCCGGCAAGGTCGCCGCCGATAGCCACTGGAAACCGTCGAGCACCGCGAGCGAATCGAAAGCCGAGTCGCCAACGTCCCAAAGCGCAATGCGAATCTCGACGATCTGGCCGGGGATTACGTTACCCGCGGTCGTGAGCCAGAACGTACCGCCGCCAATGGTGCAGCCCATGCCGCCCGTCTTCTCGAAACCCGTGCCCGTGAGCTGATCGGCTCCCAGCGTGCAGCTCGTCGCGCTCACGTCCGTGTCCCAACAGCCCGCGTTCATCGCCTGCGTCTCGCATACCGCAAACAGATCCGTGCCCTTCGCAATGTTGATGCCGATTGGCCATTTTTGATTACCCGACGTGAACGTCATGAGGTTCTTGTCCACCGGATTCGGCGTCGGCGAAGGCACGCCGCTCGGCGTGTCCACGAGCGCAATGAACTGATCATTGAAGCTCGTACAGACGAACTCGGGGTATTCAGCCGACATGAAGTACGAGTTGAACGAGAATGCGCGTGCGTTCGTCGGGGCACGCAGCCGGAGCACCAGCATCACGCTGTCCTGCGCAGTCGCAGTGTTCGACGAGTTGCAGCCTGGCGAGTCCGGCAAACCGTTCGCCGGCTTGAGCGGAAGGTTTGGCGTGGCAAACCAATCCTTCACCGAGTATTGCCCGCCGCCGGAAATCGTCACGTTGCTCGCGGGCATATGCGACCCCGACACGTTCCCGCCCATGGGAGCGCCGCCGTTCGGGCCAGGGTTTGTCTGCGTCCCATCGGCCGCGATCCCGCTCGACATGACCACCGTGCTCTTGCCTTCGAGAACCGCGGGGTTGATATTGCCGAAGCTCGGTCGAATCGAAACCGAATTGAGATCAGCGAGCGCGGTGCCGTCGGCGCGGAGCAATTGTGCGCTGATGAGGCCCCAGGTTTTCTGCGCCTTCGCGGGGTTTTCCGTCGTCGTGCGGCAAATGCCGAGCGCCTTGGCGTAATCGGTCGGGACCGCCGAATTCGACATCAGGTTATCGTCACAAGAAACCGTGTCCTCGAGGTCGAACAGATCGGTCTTCTGATTGCAGTTGTCGTCAATGCCATTGCCAACGACCTCGATCGCACCCGGGTTGACCTTCTCCGGCTCGGCTCCGCACAGCCCTGCTTTGTCGCAGCAATCGCCTTCGCTCGCGAGCCATCCGTCGCTATCGCAATCGGTCGTCGCGCTGTTACAAACCGTGCAGGCGCCATTCACGCAGCTCGAACCGAGCCCACACTTCGTGCCGCACATGCCGCAGTTGTTCGAATCGGTCAGGGTATTCGTGCATGCGTCGCCACATGCCGTGAAGGGCGCATTGCATGCCCCGATGAGCACGCATTGCCCCGCGGAGCAGAGCTGAGTGGGCGCGCAAGCTTTGCCGCACGAGCCGCAGTTCGCCGGGTCGACATTCACGTTCACACAGCTATTGCCGCATTGAGTCGTGCCGCCCAAACAAGTAACGGCGCATTGGCTCATCGAGCAAACCTCGCCGGACGCGCAGATGGTGCCGCACGCGCCGCAATTTGCTGGATCGTTCACCGTATCCACGCACAAATTGCCGCAAAGCGTAGAGCCGAGACACGTCGCGCCGCATTGGCCTTGCGAGCACACTTCGCCCGTCGCGCAGACAGTGCCACACGCGCCGCAATTCCCGGGGTCATTCATCGTGTCGGCGCATATTGTCCCACACAGCGTACTTCCGCCCACGCAGCTCAGGCTGCATTGACCTTGCGAACACACTTCGCCAGGAGCGCAGGCCGTGCCGCACGCGCCGCAGTTCGCAGGGTCGTTCATCGTGTCAGCGCATTTCGGACCGCACAACGTCGTGCCGCCGCCGCAGGTCAGGCCGCATTGCCCGGCTGAACACACCTCGCCAGGAGCGCATGCTTTATCGCACGCGCCGCAGTTTGCCGGATCGAGCGACGTGACCGTGCACGATTCTCCGCACAGCGTCGCGCCCGTTCCGCATACCGAGCCGCCGCCGTTGCCCGCGGAGCCCGCTCCGCCACCGCCATCGCCGCCGCTACCGCTGAAGGTCGACGAGTTATCGCCGCCGCAACCCATCCAGGCACCGCCCGACGTGATGAAGAGAGACGCGACAACCGCGATGTTACGGACATTCGACGTGATTACTTTAGAGAATCTGCTTTTCATTTCTGTTCGCCCTCCTTGGGCAAGGACGCGTTTTACCAGAGTCGTGCTCCGGCCGGGATGAATTTACGCGTCCGCGACGAAGTTCCTCCGGGCAAGCTTGCCAACTTTCATCGTCACGGTAACAAGGGGCGCGACCCTCAACGCTCGACCAGCCGCGAGAACCGATTGGCCAAGCCCACCACTCCGTCTGCGAGCCGCACCAATTTCGAGAACTGCTGCACATTGGCTGTCTTGTGCACATGCTCCCCCCACCCGCCGCATCCAGGCCATCTCCTCGTCCGACATCGGCCCACGATCGAGCGCCGTCATTAAGCCAGCCTCTTTGAGCGCGAACGCTGCGTCGATGATTTTTCTCGGCGGCGGCTGGTCCCACCAACCGAGCAACAACAAATCGGTGTAATCGGTCCGCAAATCCCGAAGCGCCCGCTCGAGCGACCCGCGCATCAACGATGCAATTCGAGTATACGTTTGGACCACGAGCACGAGGTTTTCCCGACGCGACGGCCCGAGGTTGCGAATCGCTTCTGCGTATGAGGGGCGACGCTGGGAGCCCCAATAGATAAAGTTTAGGCCGCGTTCGACCGCTCGTTCCACGTCCCGTGCTTCGAGCCCGTATCCCGAGCCGAGCCCGAGAGGCGTTACTCGTTTGTCCATCGACCCGAAAGAGACTCGTTCCCAACTACATCCCATGGCTACATCTTGGAGCAATACGGGGCTCGGACGCAAGCGAAGGAAGTGACAACCAGCCTGGCTACTTGCCGAGCTTTTTCTTCAACGTCGCGAGCTCGGCATCGATTTCCTTTTCCGTCTTGCGTCGCTCGACCTCGGCCTTTTTCGCACCGACGGCTCGAGCTTTCTCCTCAGCGATCGCGCGTTTTGTTGCCTCTGCCTCCGCGGCGCGACGCTCCGCTTCCGTAGGCTCGCGGGTCGCTTCTTCTACGTCCTTGACGGCATCGTCGAAAAGCGCCTTTCCCGCGCTGAATCCAAAGCCGCGAATGACCGCATCGAGCAGGCGGTTGCCCATATGCATCGATTATCCACCAAGTCGGGTGGCAAAAGGAAGACCCATCATGCTGGCGTCGTCAAGGTTGCGTTTTGACATCACGGCTTGTCCACATTTCCTCTTGCTCGGGACAAACCAGGGTGTACCATGACGCACCGAT
>CAZETM010000844.1:0-4383 GCA_964514885.1 uncultured Polyangium sp.
TCCCCAGCCGATGCGCTTCGTGCACGGCCATGGATACTTGCTGCATGACGCGCACGTTTTGCTCGAGCGTCAGTTTGTCTTTGAACTTCGATAGCGGCTCACCTTCGATGTATTGCATCGCGATGAACGGCTCGCCGTCGACTTCGCCTGCATCGTACACTCGGCAGACGTTTTCATGCTGGATGCTCGCCTGCGCGCGCGCTTCCGCAATGAACCGGCGCCACAAATCAGCGTCGTCACCTTTGAGCAGCTTTACGGCAACAATGCGTCCGAGGCGCGGATCGCGCGCTCGATATACCGTGCCCATCCCGCCTTCGCCGAGAAACCTTATGTCCTCATAACGATTGACCAGGGACGGAGGGATGGGACGCCTGCGGGACATGGGCGGCGCGTCGATGTCGCCAGACAGCGGCATCGAGATCATGAGGTTCTTCCTGGGCTCCTCCGTCGACACTCGATCATCCTCCACTTTCGCAGCGGGCGGCACCATACACCCAATCGCGTCAGCCGGAAGTCGAAATCTTTCATCGAAGTGTGACGAACCTGTTGCCAGGACAAGCTCGTGCGCGGTAGCATCGCGCTGCTTGATAGGTCGAAAAATTCTCGATAAGTACGAGGTGGTACGCCTCATCGGCAACGGTGGCATGGGATCGGTGTACGAAGCGATCGACGTACCGACCGGTCACCACGTGGCGCTGAAGTGGATGCATGCGCAAGACTTCGCGGCCGATGATCCGAACTTGTTGCGATTCACGCAGGAAGCTCGCATCGCGGGACGACTGGACTCGCCGCATGTCGTTTCGGTTTACGAGCTGGCACGTGATCCGGAAACGAATGTGCCGTTTCACGTGATGGAATTGCTCGAGGGCGAAAGTTTGCAGTCGCTCGTCGCGCGCCTGGGTCCAATCAATCCCGATGCGGCGCTGCGTATCGCGGCGCAAGCAAGCGCGGGAATTGCAGCCGCGCATGCAGCGGGCGTCGTTCATCGCGACATCAAACCCGACAACATTTTTCTGTCGCACGTGGATGGCGAAATCATTGTCAAGGTGCTCGATTTCGGAATTGCAAAGATTCGTCCGGACAATCCGATGGCCGCGAGCATGACCGTTCCTGCAGCTCCGATGACGAAAACGGGGCAAGTCATGGGGACACCGCTTTACATGTCGCCCGAGCAAATCAAGGGAGCCAAACACGTCGACGCTCGATGCGATGTGTATGCAATGGGTGTCACGCTGTTTGCGTTGCTTGCGGGACTACCGCCGCATACGAATATCAAGTCAATCGCGCAACTGCTCTACACTCTGTCGAACGCGCCCACGATTCCGCTGCTCGAAGCGGCTCCTTGGGTCGATCCGGCCCTGGCGGCGATTGTCAACAAAGCGCGCTCCAAAGATATGGAGGACCGCTATGCCGATGCTTCCGCATTGCTCGCAGCCCTGACGACTCTGCTTCCGGATGGAACGACGCTGCGCGAAGAGATGCTGGTGGGCATTGCCGACCAACAACGCCAAATCGTACCGATTGATGCGAATACGGATGTAAATGCCAAAACCGCAGCACCGGGTGTGTATTCGCCTTTGACGGTGGCTCCGACGCTCGCGGCGGGACCGGTCCCTGCACCGCCGGAAAAACCCGCGGCCGGTCCCTCGAAGAAATGGCTGATGGTAGCGATTGCGCTTATGGTCCTGGGACTGGCGATCGCTTTTAGTTCACGCTGGTTCTGATCAGCTAATCACGGAACGCTGGGCAAACCCGCCAGTGCCATGGCCAGTTCTTGCGGGTCGTACTGTTGATCGTGCAATTTGCCTTGCGCGTAATCGATATACGCCTGCATGTCGAAATGCCCATGGCCGCACAGATTGAACAGAATCGTCTCTGAGCGCCCTTCCCGCTTGCAACGAAGCGCTTCTTCAATGGCTCCCTTGACGGCGTGATTCGCTTCGGGTGCCGGCACGATTCCTTCGTGTCGCGCAAACAGGACTCCAGCCGCAAAGCATTCCGTTTGCTGATAAGAAGTCGCCTCGATGAGCCCAAGCTCTTTCAAGTGCGAAACGAGCGGCGCCATTCCGTGATAACGCAAGCCTCCCGCATGAAACCCGGGGGGCGTGAATGTCGACCCGAGCGTATGCATTTTGGTCAGCGGCGTCATGTGCCCCGTGTCGCCAAAGTCATATGCGTATTTGCCGCGAGTAAGCGAAGGACAAGCAGCAGGCTCCACGGCGACGATGCGCATTTTGCGCCCGCCTCGCAAAGAATCGCCAATGAATGGAAATGCAATCCCGGCGAAATTCGATCCACCTCCCGTGCAACCGACGATGACATCCGGCCAAGCATCCGCCAATAGCAACTGCTCCATCGCCTCGAGACCAATGATGGTTTGGTGCAAGAGCACGTGATTCAAAACCGAACCGAGCGCATACTTCGTGTCGTCGCGCGAAGCGGCCACTTCGACGGCTTCGGAAATGGCAATGCCCAGACTGCCCGGATGATCGGGATTCTTTTCGAGCACGCTGCGACCAAATGACGTTTCGGTCGACGGCGAGGGCAAACAACGCGCTCCATACGTCTCCATCAACCCTCGCCGATATGGCTTCTGGTTGTACGACACGCGCACTTGAAACACGAGCACTTCAATGCCGAAGAGCGATCCGGCAAAAGCGAGCGACGATCCCCATTGGCCTGCGCCGGTTTCCGTCGACAAACGCTTGATACCGGCTTCTTTGTTGTAAAACGCTTGCGGCACCGCCGTATTCGGCTTGTGCGACCCAGCCGGGCTCACGCCTTCATATTTGTAAAAGATTTTGGCCGGCGTTCCGAGCGCCTTTTCCAGCCTATGCGCGCGAAAAAGCGGAGCCGGTCGCCAAAGCCGATACACTTCACGCACCGGCTCGGGAATTTCCACTTCCCGCTCCGTCGTGACCTCTTGCATGATGAGCGCCATCGGAAAAAGGGGCGCGAGGTCATCTGGCCCAACAGGCTGCTTCGTTCCCGGATGAAGCACCGGCGGCAGCGGCTGGGGCAAATCCGCTTGAATGTTGTACCAACGCTTCGGAATGCGATCTTCGGAGAGCAGATACTTGGTCGATTCGGTCATGGGTTCCTCACCGGTCGAGAGTGCCGCGCGATGATGCTCCCGAATCGGTCTAAAATGCAAGACGAAGCAAATGAAAAACGGCGCGAGGAAAAGACGGTTGTCGTTTCTACTCGCGCCGCGTGAATCGTGTTAGAGCGTAAACCGATTAGCGTTGAGCCGTCCGTTTGGGGCGAAAGGATGCAATCGCCAGGCGCATCGGAACGACGGCGGAATCATCACCGATACCGGTAATGAATTCGTCATTTGCCGTCAGCGCGGACTTGCTGGTGATCACGAAGCGCTGGCCGTTTTCACCTGTCACGACGAATTGATCTGCCGCAGCAAGGCTACTTTGCCGCAAAGTCGCATCGATGACGCGAAGGTCGTTCGATACGCTTGCTGCGCGTGCCGCAATCCAGGCGCCCACTGGAGTCCGGTCGAGCAAAAACGCTCCACCTTCGTCCGCGAGATTCGCTAGGACCCACGGCGCATCCGTGGGCATACGATGCCACGCGCTGCCACGTGCATCCTGAACGTAGAATGCGCCGCGCGCAGCATCGACGAGCACGCGGCGGGTCATGCCATTTGCATGCGTAAACGAGGCATCGGCATACACGAGTCGACCATCGGCACCGATTTCGGCATATTCGGTCAACTTTCCGCGCGACAACGTCGTGGCCCCAGTAAGGGTCTCGGAACCGTCATTACGGACATGGCGAACGACACGCGCCACTTGTGCAGAGCCGGCAGAGAACACGTATTCGTGGTCTCCTGCCTGGCCCTCACGCACGCACGCCTCGGACGAATTCGCCTTTGCAGGCGCCGTCTCGACAGCATTTCCACAGCCCACAGAAAGCGTGCCGAGAAGCGTCAGGGATACCAGAGCGGAGATGATGTTTTTCATGGCCCCGCTACATCGAGTGAAGGGGGAAGATTATTTCAAGGGGATGCAAAAAATTGTTTTCGTGTTGAGCGACCCACTTTACGGTGTGACTGCAATCGCGTTTCCATCTTGCATTCGCGGAGCGTCCTCGCGTACCGTTCTTTCAGGAGTCTGGCATGAGCGGCAACGACGAAAACGATGGTGGGGGCAAAAGCGCGGGCGGGCACATTGCGATAGCCATTGCGGCGATCGGGGCCCTCATCGCTCGCGGGGCCGACGATTGCGGCCGCGTAGCACTGAAAGGTGGAGCCGCGCTGAGTGACGACGCGGCACGTGGAGCTTCTCGCGTGGGATCGCTCGCCGACGACGGAATGCGTGGCGGCAGCAAAGTCGGGTCGCTCGCCGACGACGGAATGCGCACGGGCAA
>CAZETM010000845.1:0-4382 GCA_964514885.1 uncultured Polyangium sp.
GACCCGATGCCAGCGGCCTCGCGTGGTCTACGAATGAAATCGTCGCGGCAGGCGAGCCTGATGGCAAGATCCTATTTTTCGACCCAGATGACTTGGCTTCCCTCGGATCCCTCGATCATGGTTTCTGCCCCGACGGGATCATTGCCATTGAATTCTCGCCCGATGGCGATTGGCTCGTTTCCGGTGGCGAAGGAGATGGGCTCGTCGCCATTTCCACGATTCCTGCGGGAGCATTGCCAGATCGAGGTCTCACGCGGGCTGGGCATTTTCATCGTGGCGCGGTGCTCGATTTTGCATTCCGCCCCAATTTTCCGCATGTCGCATCCGCCTCGAACGATGGAAGCATTGCCGTCTGGAGCCTCGAAAATGGAGGGCTCGTTTCGCGCCTCGAAGGCCACACCGCCGCCGTCCTGAATATCGCCTTTTCGTTCGATGGACGCCTGCTCGTTTCCAGATCACGGGACGGAAGTGTCCTCGTGTGGAGCGCCGAGACGTGGGAAGTCGTATTGCGGTTGAATCATTTTCACACGCAAGCGCCGCATCCTTGTTTTTCGCCGCGCGCCAATCTCCTTGCGCTGCCCGGTCCTAGTGGAATCGGTTTCGAGCTGATCAACCTGGATGTCGATACCCTGCTCGATCGGCCTTCTGCGGAGCAAACTCTGCATACGACGACGGCGAAAGTGGTGCTGCTCGGAGAAGGCCGCGCGGGCAAAAGTTGCCTCGCATTACGTCTGGCCGAAGATCATTATCAGGAACAACCTTCCACACACGGAATGCGTTTTTGGACGATTTCGGGCGATCGTTTGGCTGCGGCTCAATCGACGACGACGAGCCATCGGCGCGAATTGGTCGTGTGGGATCTGGGCGGCCAAGACGAATATCGTCTCGTGCATCCGTTGTTTCTCGCGGATACGCAGCTCGCCGTATTGGTATTCGAGCCTGGTCGAGGCGAGACGGCGGAATCGGAAGTTGGCGCCTGGAATGACCATTTGCTCGACGATGACGACCGGACCGAGCCGCCGCGCCGCATTCTCGTGGGAACCAAAGTCGACGACGATCACGCGCCCGAGGATCTGGACGCCATTGAGCGATTACGCGTACGCACGGGAGCGCTAGCGTATGTCTCCACGAGCGCGCGGATAGGTCGAGGCCTTGGCCAATTGAAACAAACCATCGTTGGGGCAATCGATTGGGACGCGGTTGGGACGACGAGCCGTCCGTTGGTTTTCGAGCGCATTCGAGCACACATCGATCGCGCACGCAAGACCGGTCGCGTCGTTTTGCCGCTCGCGGAAATCGAAACCGATATGCGTTTGGCGGCCGATACCGACGTCGACGACGCCGCGATTCTAGCGGTTGCGTCGCAGCTCGCACGCCAGGGGCTGGTTGCCTTGATTCGTTTGTCCGATGGAACCAGAGCGCTCGTTCTCCATGTCGAACAGATTGCTCGTTATGCCGGCTCGCTCGTGCTGCTTGCTCGGCAAAGTCCGCACGGTGTCCCGGCACTCGATATTGCTTCGCTGCTTGGTCCCACCGCTCGTTTTCCGCGCATCCCACCGGGCGAGCGATTGCGTAAAGATCAAGAGCTCGGGGTGCTCGATGGAGTCATTTCGCTGCTCATCGAACAAGGTATTTCGTTTCTGCACGAAGGACTGTTGGTCTTTCCAGCGCTCTTTCCTTCGAGCAAGCTCGTGGAGGGAAACAGTGAAAGACCGCTTGCTCCAGCGATTCGTTATGAAATGAGCCGCCCGGCGTCGATGGTCTATGCCTCATCCGTGGCAGCAATTGCCCTCTCGCGCCGTTTCGGTCCGGCCAGGCTCGGTGCGGGTCGCGCGGATTTCGGCCGTCCAGGCGAAGGTTTGTCTCGGATATCCATTGAGTCCGATCCGGCGGGCAAAGTCCGTGGAGCACTGGCGGTAGCGTTTTCCCTGGACACGCCCGACGAAGTACGCAGGCTTTTCGCTGCATTTCTCGAAGACCATCTCCGTCAGCGCGGCGTTCAATTCTTCGAGAAAATGGCCATTCGGTGCGCTTGCGGGCACGCATTTTCGCCCGACGTCGTCGAGCGACGGCTCATTGCCGGGTTTTCCGATGTTGGTTGTCCCGAATGCGATGCTCGTACGCCGCTCGTACCGAGACAAACCACCGAAGGAGCACTGGACGCTCCCATTTTTGCATTGCGACGAGAAAGCGAACGACGCCGTGATGCAAGCGTCGATGAAGCACGTATGACCATGACCACAGCACGAATATCGGAAAAGGCCCCGCTTTCCCCGCTTCGTATTCTGCATCTGTCTGATCTGCACGTGTCGGCTTCGTCCGATCCCGAAGTGCTGCTGCGCCCGCTGCTCACGGATCTACGCGACCGACACGAAGGGCTTTCCCTTGAAAAACTCGATTTCTTGGTGGTATCCGGTGATCTCACGAATCGAGCAACCCCCGACGAACTCGACCGTGCACGTGAATTGATCTCGCTGCTGGCGCGCGAAATGGGTTTGTCCGCTGAAAGGTGCCTCGTCGTTCCAGGCAATCATGATCTCGATTGGGAGTGCGGCGTGTACGACTTCAAAAACAAGCGACACGTGGACGAGCGCAAGCTTGCTGCGGGTAGCTTCGTCCGCCAAGCCAATGGATTTCTCGTGCGAGACGAAACGCGGTATCACGAGCGCTTCCGCAATTTTTCTCGCCATTTCTACCATCCGCTCTTGCTCGCGGAGTATCCTCTGGAGCCGGAGGCCCAGGGCATTTCGACGCTTTTTGCGGCCGAAGGGATTCAGTTTTTCCTCTTCAATTCGTCTTGGGAGATCGACGAATATCACTCGGATCGGGCAGGGCTTTTCCCTGGGGCCATCGCTCGGGCGCTCGATGCCGGTGAGCGTCAGGTTCGCGATGCACGAGCACGAGGCGACCTTTCTGGGGACGCGCGTCCATTGCGGTTTGCCATTTTTCATCACCCCGTCACGGGAAATGAAAAAATGGTGGACGATGCGTTTCTCGAGCAGTTCCGTCGAGCCGATATCCGTGCGGTTTTTCACGGCCATGTGCATGAAGATCGCGTGGCAATCGATGGGTATTTGTCGTCCATGCGGCATTTGCACGTTGTGGGCGCAGGCAGTTTTGGCGCGCCTGGATCCCATCGTCCGGAGTCCGTTCCGCGGCTTTACAACTTGATCACGATTACGCGCGACATGAGCCGCATGCGCGTCGACACGCGTTGTTTGCGCAAGCCCACGGGCGCGTGGGAGGCGTTTGCAGTTTGGCCCGGCGAACGTCCGGGCGAAAAGCGAGCGTATTACGAAGTAACGCTCCGCTAACGATGAATTGGCTCAACCAGAGGCAAGACCATGAAAATAAAATTGAATCGACTTGTCTTCGCTTCTCTTGCAGTCGCCGCCGTGTCAGTATCGAGTTGCCGGCAGAGTTTGCCCGCGGTGGATTGTCTCGCCAACCCTCCGACAGGTCCTGGACAATCGGTATGTACCGTTCCAGGTTTTGATAACCGCGATTTCATTTTGCACGTGCCCACGAGTTTCGATGGGAAAACTCCATTGCCGGTGATTTTTGCGCTGCACGGCGGAGGCGGTCGCAAAGAAGGATTCGGGCCGATGACCTGCGCAGACGGAGACGAAGCCGACCCTTCCTGCCTCGCCAAAGTTGCCAATGAAAAGGGATTCATCTTGGTCATGCCCGACGGCACCGAAAGCAAATTGAACTTGCGCACGTGGGGCGCCACGGAAAAGTCGACCGATTTCGAATGCGTGTACGCCTGCGAGCAAAATATCGACGACATTTCCTACTTCAAAACGCTCATGGATCACGTCGCAAAACTGGTTCCCGTCGATCCTCAGCGTATTTTCTTCGCCGGCTTTTCCAATGGTGGGGAAATGAGCCATCGAGTAGCATGCGACCTGTCCGACCGCGTTGCGGCCATTGCGGCCGTCGGAGGAGCCAATATGATTGCACTGACGGGCACGTGCTCGCCTTCGCGTCCCATTCCCGTGCTGCAGATCCACGGCAAAGCGGACCCGTGTTGGAAATTCGATGGAGGTGTTGGTACGTGTCCTGGGCAGCCCGAGGGGGCTTATGGATCGGTCGTGGAATCGACCATCGGTACCGTGGAAAAACCAGGTTGGGCCATTCGTAATGGGTGCATGGTGGATATGCCGAATGTCGTTGCGTTACCCGACGACGTTTCAGACGGCACGACGGCTGAAAAGCAAACATTTGCTGGATGCCAGGCCGACGTGCAATTCGTCACGATTACAAATGGCGGACACACGTGGCCTGGCGGCGATCAATACCTCGACGCCGACACCGTCGGGCTCGTTTCCAAGGACTTCGGTGCGAGCGAGATGATTGTGGACTTTTTCGCGGCGCATTCG
>CAZETM010000846.1:0-4382 GCA_964514885.1 uncultured Polyangium sp.
TCCAGACCCCGTCGTCCGACCCGACCCAGTCGTCCGACCAGACCCCGTGGTGTGGTTGTCCGACTTCGTATGCGCCGCCCGACGCCCCGTGCCTTCGCCCGTGATGCTGATCCGCCCCGTGTTGCCGATGTCCAGCCGCGGCAGCAGCGAATCCGGCGCCTGGTCCTCCATCTCGTACACGGCCGGGGCACCTTGACTCAACTTCGCGATCTGTCGCTCGATGATCCCTTTGATCTCGATGCGTTTGTCCGCGAAGAGATTCGATACGTAATCACCAACGTCTTCGGCGGAGATCTTGAGCTTCATGCGATCCATGTACGCAACGATCTCGTTGCGCATTTCCATCGCCGTTGCGTATCGATCTGCGGGCTCGGGCGCGAGCGCACGCGCGCAAATCGCGATCAAATCGGCAGGTGCGTCCGGGCACGCTTCCTCGAGCTGTGGGATCTTCCCCATGGCAAGTTTTTGCAAGACTGCGAGATCCTGCGCTCGATCCCACATCTTCTTTCCAGAGATAAGCTCCCACAACACGATGCCGAGCACGAAGACGTCCGCGCGTCGATCAAGATCCGCACACCGCGCTTGCTCGGGCGCCATGTACGTCACTTTGCCCTTTACAACGCCCATCCGCGTTTCACTCGACCGCGTCGTTGCCTTGGCAATTCCAAAGTCGACGAGCTTGGTCGTTCCGTCCTCGCACACGAAAATATTGTGCGGGCTCGCGTCGCGATGAACGATGTTCAGCGGCGTTCCGTCGTAGTCCTTTATCTCGTGCGCGTAATGCAAACCCGCGAGCGCATCCGCGACAATCCGTAGCAACACGCCTTCTTGCGGTGGATTTGCCCGCGCTCGGCCCATGACCTTGTTGAGGGGAGCTCCCTCCAGGTACTCCATCGTGATGTAGTAGGTCCCGTCCTCTTCGCCGACCTCGAACGTTTGCACCACGTTGCGATGATTGAGGCGAGCAGCAAGCCGTGCTTCGTCTAGAAACATCGACAAATGCTCGTCATCTTCGGTCAGCTCGTGCCGCAGCTTTTTGACGACTTGCAGCTTGTTGAAGCCGGCAGGCCCCGTGACGACGGCTAGGAAAACTTCAGCCATGCCCCCGTGGCCGAGCTTTGCGATGAGACGGTACTTTCCGAATGCAGTGTCCTGCATCGCGGAGCTGGAGGGAGACTTGCTCACGCGCTCATCCTCTCTCAGTTGCCCATGCAAAAGAAAGTCCGACATCAAATTGTCACACAAGCGTCACGCAGGCGTCGCACACGGGTCGGTGTACGTGTGGCGAACATCATGTGTGTGTGAGCGGTCTCTGCAAACTCGTAAGAGGGCAGCCGCAGAGTTTATCGAAGAATGCCCACTGCATTCGCGGTGTCGTCAAGTCGTTGCTCATTGTGAGCGATTCCGTCATCAACGGTGTGTCAGCTTCGGCGCTCGGAGGTTCATGCCTTGAAACGCGAACGTCGGAATCTGTGGTCGCTCGGTTTGGTCTGTTTGTTACTCACGCATTGTGGGACGAATGACCCAACCACTGGGTCCAGCTCATCTTCCAGCGGCTCTGGAGGTTCGGAGAGCAGCTCCAGTTCATCTTCGGCCAGCTCAACCGGCGCGGGAGGCTCCGCGACCTCGTCTACGGGAGGTTCTGACGGCGCAGGAGGCTCCGTGACCTCGTCCGCGGGCGGTTCAGGCGGCGCTGGCGGAATGGGCGGCGCGGGCGGTGGTCCTGGCATGCCGATGGTCGTCGTCAACGAAGTCGAATCGAGTGGCGGCGTACCGGGTGACTGGGCCGAGCTTTACAACGCTGGCACTGCGACGGCTGACCTCAGCGGCTGGGTCTTCCAGGACAACAACAACGGTAATTCGTATACGATCCCCAATGGAACGACTATCGCTCCGGGGGTTTACCTGGTTCTCGACGAAGCCAATTTCGGTTTTGGACTCGGGGCGAATGACTCGGCGCGTTTATTCGACGCCGGCGGCATGAACGTCATTGATTCGTATTCGTGGCCGACCCATGCCGCGACAACCTACGGCCGATGCCCCGATGGCACGGGTGCGTTTCAATTGACCGGAGGATCCACCAAAGGAGCTGCCAACAATTGCATGGCCGGCGGCGGCGGAGGCAATGCGGTGCCCTGGCCCGGAACGAATATGGTCACCACGGTGGATGCCCCCAATTCATTTGCAGGCAATCTCAGCGGATTGGCCTATCAGCCGGCAGCAGGCTCAGCCGCGGTATTGTGGGCGGTACGGAACAGTCCCTCGACGCTCTTTCGACTCTTGTGGAACGGCACGTACTGGGTACCGGATTCGACCAGCAATTGGAACACGGGCAAAACGCTACGTTATCCCAATGGCACCGGCGCACCGGATGCGGAAGGCGTCGGTCAAGCCGAATGGTCCAGCAATGACATTTATGTGGCGACCGAGCGCGACAACAACAACAATCAAGTCAGCCGCATGAGCGTATTGCTTTTCGACAAGAGCGCTCCCGGTGCAGTTCTGACGGCCTCGCGGGAATGGAACTTGACGAGCGATTTGCCGGTGACAGGCGCAAACACGGGCCTCGAAGGGGTCACCTGGATCCCGGACAGCCATCTCGTGGCGAAATCGTTTCGTGACGAGCGCTTGGCCAAAAACTATGATCCAATGGACTATCCGGGCCATGGCACGGGCCTCTTCATCGTAGGCGTCGAAGCCACGGGAATGCTCTATGCATACGCGTTGGATCACGCGGGCGGAGGTTTCTTGCGCGTGGCGACGATTGCGAGCGGGCATCCGTCGGTGGCGGAGGTGGTCTTCGATCGAGAAACCGGGTATCTGTGGGCGCATTGCGACGACCTCTGCGGCAATGTCGTGAACGTGCTCGAAATCGACAATACGGCTGGATCGGCAACCTTCGGCCGATTGCTGCTGCGCCGAAGCTTCGCGCGACCGAGCACGTTGGTGAATGCGCCGCATGAGGGTTTTGCGATCGCCCCGGAGAGCGAATGTTCGAATGGCTTCAAGCCAGTTTTCTGGGCGGATGATGCCGAAACGGGAGGCAATGCTCTTCGCCGTGACGCAATCCCTTGCGGTCACTTTTTCTGATACGCGTTCGACATCGCGCCTACTCTCGTCACCGTGAACGTTGGCCGCGCGCGAGGCAAATACAATGTCCCGGCGCCGCAGACATCGGGAAACCCGGATTTCGAGCGCGTACTGCGCGTACAACAAAATACCCTCGAGCAATCGATCGTCTTCTTGCCCTCACTTTGGCTCTTCACGCTGCTCGTGGATCCGAAAATTGGCGCGGGGCTTGGCGGCCTATGGATCGTCGGCCGCATTCTTTATGCATGGGGCTACTACCAGGCCGCGGAGAAGCGAGGCCCCGGCTTTGGTATTGGCCTGCTTGCTACCGCTTCACTGCTCATCGGTTCCATCTACGGCGCCGTCAAAGGTCTGCTCTGAGCGCAGCGTCGTGCGGTTGGTAAAGCGGATCCGCTCGCATCCCTTCACAACCACGTATTCGTCGACCAGAGCGCTCGCGCCTCCGTCGAATAAATGACGACATTGCCGTCATCTTGGACAATGACGTAGGCACCGGGATGACCGTGCGAACCGGAGGCCCAGATTGGGGTGCCATCATGTGTGTAAAGAACGAAATTCCCATCGCCTTGCATGTAGCAGCCGGTGATTGCACGTCCCGCGGTATTGGAAGCCCATCGGGCACGGCTTCCACCGAGAATGTAAAGCACCAGATTCCCGTCATCCTGGCATACGAGGGTATGTACGCCGCTATTCGACGTCAAAGATTCGCCTCGCGCAAGGCGCTCGTTCGGTTCCAGCCTATCCTTCGCTTCGGCCAATGACGCAATCGATAAACAGGCCATTACCGTGACCATTGCAAAAGGCACTCGTTTCATATCGACCTCCCTTTTTTTCCACGCCTTGGGCGAGCTCAGTTTGGTCGCCCTTGCGTAACTTCTTGAGCGGCCGTGCGTCCACGTCAACCTGGTGTACCGTGTGTGCGGATCACCGTGCATGTCACGAAGCGGCTTTCTTTTCCTTGATCCTGGTGGGCATGTTGGTACCGTGCGCGCCGCTGCCGGATGGATTCATTACCTACAAGTCCCACAAAAAGCTGCGACATGGTGCGGCATTTAGCGTCCTCGTCGTGATGCTCGCGGGCTGCTCGTGGCGGCCTTGGGGGACCGACAAGGACAACGCGGATGCGGGCAGCGGCGATGCCGGGGCGACGGAACGCGAAGAGTGCTCGTTGAAGGTGCGTGCGTGTGTCAACACGTGTTTCGAGGCTGATCTTGGCTCGAAGTGCGACGCTTGTTGCAGGCGCAATGGTGCATCCTGCGACCGGGGGGAGGGGTATGGGTTCTATTCGTGCC
>CAZETM010000847.1:0-4379 GCA_964514885.1 uncultured Polyangium sp.
CGGACGTGTATTCGTTGGGCGCGACGTTGTACGACGTGCTCGCGGGCAGACCGCCCTTCGTTGCGGAAACGCCGTGGAATCTGCTGCTGATGGTCGGACACGAAGAACCTCCAGCACTTGGAAAAGTCAAAAAAGGCATTTCCGCGGACCTCGAAACGATCGTGATGAAATGCCTGGAGCGAGATCCGGCGCGGCGATACGATTCTGCGAAAGCATTGGCGGATGATTTGCAGCGGTTTCTCGATGGCGAGCCCATTGCAGCGCGTCGAGCGTCGATCGGGCACGTGCTTTTGCGAAAGGCCAGCAAACACAAGCTTTTGGTGGCGCTCACGTGTGTCGCGATCATCGGAGCGGCGGTTCCGTTTGGAGCGTGGATCAAAGCGAGGCGCGATGCAGCGGCGCAGGCGGCGTTTGCCCGAACGCTGGGCGAAAACGTCAAGGAAATGGAACTGTTTTTGCGCAATGCGTACAGCTTGCCAAACCATGACGTGGAAAAAGAGCGCAACGTCGTACGAACGCGGCTCTCGCGCATCGAGCAAACCATGGCGGCGGCAGGCAAACCGGGGGAAGGTCCGGGGCATTATGCAATCGGGCGCGGTTTATTGGCGCTGGGCGATCCCGATAAAGCGCGCAATGAGCTGGAACGAGCGCTTGCAGCGGGATATGCGTCGCCCGAATTGGAATTCGCGTTGGGTCAGGCGCTCGGTGAGATCTACCGAAATGCATTAAAAGAGACCGAGCGTATTCAGAACAAGGACGAAAAAGCCGCCAAGATTCGCGAAATCGAGACGAATTTGCGAGATCCGGCCATGAAACACTTGCAAGCTGCGCGTGGCGCGGCGCTGGATTCGCCCGCGTACGTGGAGGGATTGATCGCGTTTTACGAGGGCAAACACGACGAAGCGCTGGTAAAAGCAAAAGAAGCGTTCGAGAACGCTTCGTGGCTGTACGAAGCGAAGAAGCTGGAAGGCGATGCGTTGTTTGTTCAAGGAAGCAAATATCGGCAGGACGGAGCCTTTGATTACGACAAGATGATGACGTTTTTCGGTCCGGCTGCGGAGGCGTATCGCGTGGCCGGGGACATTGCGCGAAGCGATCCGGAGGTGCACCGGGCGACGTGCGAACTGTGGGCGCAAAGAATGATTGCCGCGATTGGGAAGGGCCAGCCGCCACAGGATCCATTTGCCACCGCAGACGCGGCGTGCAATCGCGCCGTCGATGCGAGCTCGAAAGATGGCAGGGCGCGTGTCTTGCAAGCGTTCCTCCACTTTGTCCTTGCAGGCTACGTGGCACAGGGATACGTGCCTGGTGAAGATCCCGTGCGGCGTATTCAAAACGCCGTTCGCCTTGCGGAAAATGCGGTTGGTTCGTCGCCCGATGACGCGATGGCGCATTACGTGTTAGCAGGAGCGTTCTACAGCGACGTGCTTTATGCCGATCGTCGCTCGACCGACGGAAGTGCGTCCCAAACACGATCCATTGCCGCGTATGAGGCTGCGCTGCGCATCCAGCCAAGGTTTTCATGGCCGCTCATGGAGCTTACCGGGGTCTTGGGCTTGAAGATCGTCTCCGAAGGCTGGCGCGGACTGGACATCGAGTCCACCCGGGCGCGCGGGCTCGAGATTGGACGCCAATCGATTGCGTTGGACCCCGGCTTACCGAATGCCTGGAATAGCCTTGGAGAACTGCATCGCCAGGCAGCGCAAGCGATGCTCGAGCGTGGCCAATCGCCAAAGGAACACGTCGAGCAGGCGTTGACGGCCTACGCGGAATTTGCTCGATTGTCTCCCGGCATGTTTTTGGCTCACCTGAACGCTGTGCTCATACACGTAATGACGGCTGAGTACGAAGTGCTCGCCGGTCGAAATCCAGATTCGTCCCTACAACGTGCGCTCGATGGTATCGAGAAAGCGAAGCAATGTGGTGGAGGTGGAGGCGAAGTCCTGAATACCGCTGGCCGCATGCATTGGGTACGCGCCCTCCATGTGTTGCAACAAGGTGGCGATCCCACGCTGCCCGTCAATGAAGCACGCACCACCTTGCGTGATGCCGCCAAAGAATCGCCTTGGAACGTCGGGTATGCATTGGATCGCACCCGCACCGAAATCGTCGCGCTTCGCTGGGCCATGAAACAGCAAAAAGCAACCGCTGCCATGTTCGACGCGGCACTCGCGCCATTGCAATCGGTGCTCACCGACGAAGTTGCCAACCCGAACGTATACATCACGCTCGCCGAAGTGTACGCGTTACGTGCCGTTTGGCTGGCCGAATCCAAGAAAAACCCTGCCGACGATTTGCAAAATGGATTCGCCATGGCCGACAAAGCGCTCGTCATCAATGCGCGCAATGGCCAAGCGCTCGCGGTGAGAGGTCAGCTTTATCTGGTGAAGGCTCGATCGGCCGACGATACGCCCGGAAAAACCGACGCCGCCAAGCGCGCAAAAGAAGCGTTCGAACAATCATTCAAGGAAAACCCGTTGATGGAACGTCAACATGGCGGCGCGTTGCGCGAAGTCAATGCGTTGCTCGTACCCGGTAGCGCCGTCGAATGAAATGGTCGTACCCTGTTTCACGCCCACATCAACGCGGACCGGCCAAACTCCTCGGCATGCTCGAAGCCGCACAGAAATAACCCCCACACCATCTTCCCCTTGTCCACCCGCGCTTGCTTTACGCGACCCTTTTTTTTCATCCCCGACTGCCGCGGTCGTCACGAACAGCCCTTCGTGCACTCCTCTGCATGCAGAGATCGTTTCCGACACGCCCTTCGTGCACGCCACGTCTTGCCGAGATCGTCACGAACAGCCCTTCGTGCACTCCTCTGCATGCCGAGATCGTTTCCGACACGCCCTTCACGCACGCCGCGTCTTGCAGAAGTCGTCACCAACAGCCCTTCGTGCACTCCTCTGCATGCAGAGGTCGTTGCGGACCGCGTTCAGCACACGCCACGTCGTGCGGGGATCACTTTTCGGGAGCTCGAGTTGCACTCCTCTGCCATCTCGTACGGCAAACGCCCCAACCCGATCAACGCCGCCACAGCCGCCACCACGGAGCGGGCTCTTTGTTCATCGTACGCACCGTCTCGTCCCGATTCCCCACCACCGTTCCAGCAAATGCCTCGTTGGTCGATATTTTGGCAATGCTTTTCTTCTGCTCGTCCGAAACGCCCACGAACATGTCCTCGCGAAGTCCGGTTTGTCCTTCCACGAGCGCCCCCAGCGCCGCATGCAATGCCGCCCCGCTCGCGTATCGCGCATCCTTGCTCGCGCTCATTGCTTTTTCGACGACGGCCACGATCTCCCGACGCACCCAGGGCGCTCGCTCCAAAAGCGGCGGAGTCGGCTGCGTTTTGACCGCTCGCAAGATCTCGAAGACGGAGGTGCAATGCGCATGGGGCGCTGAACCCGCGAGCATTGTATACAGCGTCACGCCCATCGAATACACGTCAGAACGAGCATCCACGTGCTTCGCTCCATCGAATTGCTCGGGAGCCATGTACAGAGGCGTTCCCAGCAATTGCCCACTCGCCGTCATCGGATTCGCGGGGACGGTCATTCCCGGCGTATTTTCCTTTCCAAGACGAATCTTGGCGATTCCAAAATCCAACACTTTCACGACGACGCTTCCGTCCGCTTGTTTTGCCAGAAAAAGGTTTTCCGGTTTGATGTCGCGATGCACCACGTCTGCGACGTGCGCCGCCCCAAGGCCCGCGCTTGCCTGCGCCGCAATACGCAGCGCAACGTCGGGATCCAGTGCACCTGTGCGATCGAGGAGCGTGCGCAGGTCCTGCCCCTCGAGCAGTTCCATCACCTGAAACGCGACATTCTTCTCGGTGTCCCACACACAGTCGAATACGGCCATGACGTGGGGCGAATCGAGTGCCCCGGCAATCCGCGCCTCCTGCTTGAACCGCAGAAAAAGTGGATCATTCGCGGACAACGAACACCCATGCAGCCACTTGATCGCCACGCGTCGCCCCGATTCGACCTCGCGCGCGTCGTACACGGTTCCCATCCCGCCATGTCCAATGACCCGAAGCACTTCGTACTTGTTGACCAAGAGGGCAGCCATGCGTGCGTCGTGACTTAACGCAAATTCGCGTTCGGATCAACAGCATGTTACGCGCCCAAGTCGATTCTCCGTCGCATCCGGCTGTATGTTTGCCGGGCCGCTCCATTTCTTGCTCTCGTTTTTTTCTTGCTCTCGTTTTTAATCGCGAGCACCTTTTTCATGCCACACGCGCAATTCCTGTTCGGCTCCTTTCGGCGCGATGGTACAGTGGCCAAGACCCATGACCACCCCCGCCTCCACTTCCTCCACCGAGCCGCTCGTCCTGCCCTCCGCCCCTCGACGCACCGTGCCGCCGTCGTTGGCCTCGC
>CAZETM010000848.1:0-4361 GCA_964514885.1 uncultured Polyangium sp.
CCCCACTGGTTATGTATGAGTCGGACGAACGCGAGGCAGGATGCAGCGTAGGGTTGGACGCGTCAAGCAACCAACAAGCGCGCTAGGACATACGTTGTCCGACCTAGGGTGAATTCCGCTGAAGGCCGACTCTGGTGGGTAAGATCTACCGCGATTGGCCCTGGAAAAATCGAGCGGGCGTGAGCTGACACCTTGGCCGTATGGCTTCACGCGCCGCAGCTTTCGGGCGCTCGAGACGATCAGCCAATGGGCCGCAAGTCGCTCGAACGGATAAACACCGTCCCGGCGACGTCACCCCCCAGGGGCTGGGTTCGTCAGGCTGTCGCCATTTTGCGTGGGCTCGGTCGATTTCGCGGCTGGTGCCGCGACGTCCCAGTTCTTGAGCGGTGCGAGCAATGCATTGGCAAGCTCTTGTGTCTGCGGCTCGGTCTCGTCGACACTGCCTTCCACATTGATCCAATACCTTTTGAGTTTTTCGGCAAACGCATCGCGCGCTTTGCGCACGCCGGGAGCTTCTTCGTGATCCCTTGATTGCCGCGAATATGCTCGGCGTCGTTCCGACCAATGGTTTGGCGGCGTTCACCGTGGATAACCGTCGAACGATTGTGTTTGATTACATCGCTGTAATCGCGTTCGGCATGCACGTACAGCTCTTCCGCATCCTGCGCATCGTCGAACCGAATCTCGTTATGGCCATCGCCGCCAAACGATTTCGTACGAATCGTGCTGCGAGTCTTGTTTTGCGGTAGTGAATACGGTGGAACGTTTGCTGCATTGTAAAGACTGCCGGTTACCAGCGGTCGATCTGGGTTTCCGTCCAAAAACGAGACCAGCACTTCGTGCCCGACTCGCGGCAAAAACATTGCGCCCCAGCCTGCACCTGCGAAAGACTGCGCCACACGCAGCCAGCATGAACTGTGATCGTCTTTCTTTCCTTGGCGATCCCAATGAAACTGCACTTTCACGCGGCCGTGCTGATCGGTGTGCAATTCTTCTTTGCCCGGACCGACCACGCCGCAGCGCTTGATTTCTCAAGTCGCGTGGTCTAGGCTCACATACTGCATCACTGGAAATGTCAAACGGAACGTCCCAGGCATTATTGGGGCTTTTGAAAATACACGCGGAGAAACGGCCCATGGACGAATTGGAGAATCTGCGCAAGTTGATCATCGAGGCATTTGCAGATGTCGAGCCTCCGCCGTACTGGGCAATCGTCGACAGTAAAGTAGGATTCGAACCCCAGGAAATTGAAGACGCGTTCCGAGACAAGACGGACTGGACCAAGATAGACGCCGAGTTCCTTGACCTTGGGCCGGGTGGGACAGCGTTGAGTTTTTTTTCGTCGGAAGCGTTCCGGTACTACATCCCCGCGTACATGATTGCCGCCGCTGAGGGCAAGTTCGTGCGCGTTGATCCCGTGTTCTTTCTTTGCCATGGACTCGACAAAAAATCACGCAATCAAAAGGTGGCGCCAGCGAGTTGTGGCGATCGCACGTGGCATGACCGGGCGCTGTACCGATTTTCGGTCTTCACACCTCGCCAATGTGCGGCGATCATGGCTTATCTGCGTTACGAAGCCGACCGTGACGAGTTCCAACGGGAAGATGTCGACGAGGCGATTGCGGCTTATTGGGGAGCACGAGCGAGGTGACTCATGTCATTTGCCGGGACAGCGGTCGTGGTGCTTCCTTTTCGCCGCGATCCGCTCTTGGCAGTGCGTTTTTCCCTTCTCGATGTCAGTCACAGCCTGGTTGTGTCCGTCGTCGGTTCGACCGAAGCACTCCAGGTTGATGGTGTCACGCGCGATGATCGTATCTCTGAAGCGTTGCACCTTTTCGGTCATGATCTCGATGGTATCGGGTGGCGAGCTGCATTTTCTTACCAAGCTCCAAGCGGCTTCCATTGTGTCTTGCAGATGTCGATGTCTTTCTTTGGTGCATAAGCCTGGCGCGAGCAATTTCTTCGCCGACTGTGCTGGTGCCTCGACGGGAGCGAAAAACGTTACGGTCAAGGCGCCAATCAATGCAATGGCGGCAACCCGCTGCGCGATAAACTTTCGGACCATTGGATTCTCCTTGTGGGTTGACGTAGCGGTAATGGGGTCCCCATACTCATCGATCCCCCTCAATGACGAGAAGGATATTCATTTTACACCCCACTGGTTATGTATGAGTCGGACGAACGCGAGGCAGGATGCAGCGTAGGGTTGGACGCGTCAAGCAACCAACAAGCGCGCTAGGACATACGTTGTCCGACCTAGGGTGAATTCCGCTGAAGGCCGACTCTGGTGGGTAAGATCTACCGCGATTGGCCCTGGAAAAATCGAGCGGGCGTGAGCTGACACCTTGGCCGTATGGCTTCACGCGCCGCAGCTTTCGGGCGCTCGAGACGATCAGCCAATGGGCCGCAAGTCGCTCGAACGGATAAACACCGTCCCGGCGACGTCACCCCCCAGGGGCTGGGTTCGTCAGGCTGTCGCCATTTTGCGTGGGCTCGGTCGATTTCGCGGCTGGTGCCGCGACGTCCCAGTTCTTGAGCGGTGCGAGCAATGCATTGGCAAGCTCTTGTGTCTGCGGCTCGGTCTCGTCGACACTGCCTTCCACATTGATCCAATACCTTTTGAGTTTTTCGGCAAACGCATCGCGCGCTTTGCGCACGCCGGGAGCTTCTTCGTGATCCCTTGATTGCCGCGAATATGCTCGGCGTCGTTCCGACCAATGGTTTGGCGGCGTTCACCGTGGATAACCGTCGAACGATTGTGTTTGATTACATCGCTGTAATCGCGTTCGGCATGCACGTACAGCTCTTCCGCATCCTGCGCATCGTCGAACCGAATCTCGTTATGGCCATCGCCGCCAAACGATTTCGTACGAATCGTGCTGCGAGTCTTGTTTTGCGGTAGTGAATACGGTGGAACGTTTGCTGCATTGTAAAGACTGCCGGTTACCAGCGGTCGATCTGGGTTTCCGTCCAAAAACGAGACCAGCACTTCGTGCCCGACTCGCGGCAAAAACATTGCGCCCCAGCCTGCACCTGCGAAAGACTGCGCCACACGCAGCCAGCATGAACTGTGATCGTCTTTCTTTCCTTGGCGATCCCAATGAAACTGCACTTTCACGCGGCCGTGCTGATCGGTGTGCAATTCTTCTTTGCCCGGACCGACCACGCCGCAGCGCTTGATTTCTCAAGTCGCGTGGTCTAGGCTCACATACTGCATCACTGGAAATGTCAAACGGAACGTCCCAGGCATTATTGGGGCTTTTGAAAATACACGCGGAGAAACGGCCCATGGACGAATTGGAGAATCTGCGCAAGTTGATCATCGAGGCATTTGCAGATGTCGAGCCTCCGCCGTACTGGGCAATCGTCGACAGTAAAGTAGGATTCGAACCCCAGGAAATTGAAGACGCGTTCCGAGACAAGACGGACTGGACCAAGATAGACGCCGAGTTCCTTGACCTTGGGCCGGGTGGGACAGCGTTGAGTTTTTTTTCGTCGGAAGCGTTCCGGTACTACATCCCCGCGTACATGATTGCCGCCGCTGAGGGCAAGTTCGTGCGCGTTGATCCCGTGTTCTTTCTTTGCCATGGACTCGACAAAAAATCACGCAATCAAAAGGTGGCGCCAGCGAGTTGTGGCGATCGCACGTGGCATGACCGGGCGCTGTACCGATTTTCGGTCTTCACACCTCGCCAATGTGCGGCGATCATGGCTTATCTGCGTTACGAAGCCGACCGTGACGAGTTCCAACGGGAAGATGTCGACGAGGCGATTGCGGCTTATTGGGGAGCACGAGCGAGGTGACTCATGTCATTTGCCGGGACAGCGGTCGTGGTGCTTCCTTTTCGCCGCGATCCGCTCTTGGCAGTGCGTTTTTCCCTTCTCGATGTCAGTCACAGCCTGGTTGTGTCCGTCGTCGGTTCGACCGAAGCACTCCAGGTTGATGGTGTCACGCGCGATGATCGTATCTCTGAAGCGTTGCACCTTTTCGGTCATGATCTCGATGGTATCGGGTGGCGAGCTGCATTTTCTTACCAAGCTCCAAGCGGCTTCCATTGTGTCTTGCAGATGTCGATGTCTTTCTTTGGTGCATAAGCCTGGCGCGAGCAATTTCTTCGCCGACTGTGCTGGTGCCTCGACGGGAGCGAAAAACGTTACGGTCAAGGCGCCAATCAATGCAATGGCGGCAACCCGCTGCGCGATAAACTTTCGGACCATTGGATTCTCCTTGTGGGTTGACGTAGCGGTAATGGGGTCCCCATACTCATCGATCCCCCTCAATGACGAGAAGGATATTCATTTTACACCCCACTGGTTATGTATGAGTCGGACGAACGCGAGGCAGGATGCAGCGTAGGGTT
>CAZETM010000849.1:0-3066 GCA_964514885.1 uncultured Polyangium sp.
GCGCTCATGACGAGTGCCGGACGCCGCACGGGAAAGCTTTTCCATGGGGTGAGAGGCTACTGGAAAGGGCGGCGGGAGGGCAAGGGAGAAAGTAGTGCTTCCCGAACAATGCACCGTAGGAGGCCAACTGCTCGACGCATGGGTTCGTCGGAACGTGCACACTCGACGGTCTTCGGTGCAGGCGCGCTTGCCTCATTGGATAGAGTGATATATGGTGCGTCATGCTCCGATCGTTCAGTGCACAACATTACCGGAATCTCACTGCGGATGAGCTGAAGTTCGAGCCTTTGAACATCCTGCTCGGCCCCAACAACTCGGGCAAAAGCAACTTCATTGATGCGATCGGCTTTTTTGCAAGCCTTCTCAAAGGCTCAGCCATCAATGGAGCAGGCAACAGCGCGTTCCTGGATGCCATTGAAGAGCGTGGTTATGGCGATCTTTTGGACCGTGCATGCCAAGTTCCCGGTCAAATTGAAATGAAATGGGTCTTGAGCTCCAAGACCACCGCGGACTTGACGTATGAGCTCAACTTCAACGTCGGCCGATCCGAAGATTTCCCGAGCGCGTTTTACATCCGCAAAGAGCAGCTTCGTTATGCGGAGCCTGCGCCGGGAAAAGAAGCGCCTTTCCGATTCATTGATTGCCAAACACGAACGCTCGGCGAAGGTGATTTCTCCGTTCGTGATCACAGCACGAACAACCGCAAACTCCACCGAATGAAGGTGGATCAACGCGATACGGTATTCCACCAGATGAAGACACTGCTCAAGGACAAGAAATTCTATGAGCAAATCTATCCCCAGTTCGAACACGCAGCCGACTTCGTGCGAGGATACTTCGAGGGTTTTCACGCCTATGCGAGCTCCCGTATCGATCCAAAGCTCGTAGCGGCGGGAACAAGAAGAGATCTCCAGGTCAAAAAGCTCGACCGACAAGGTATCGAGCTCGTCAACGTCCTTCGCCATATCGACCAGAATTACGACCTCGAAGAGTATACCGTGCGTCTGCGCGAGCTACTGCCCGGCTTGCGTAAAATCAAGATTGTGGATGTGAGCGACGAACAGCAGCAGATTCTGCTCGAGATGGCGCAGGGGCACCGGTTCAAATTGAAAGAAATGTCGGATGGAACGATCAAAGCGATGCTGATCGCGCTACTTCTGACCACACCGGTGCGGATGACCCTGCTCACCATCGACGAGCCTGAACTCAATTTTCATCCTGCGTGGCTCTCCATCCTTGCGAATTGGTTCAAAGATTGCCGCTCTGCGGAACAGATCATATTAAGCACCCACTCGCCCGATTTACTCGACAAATTCACGGATGTCGTACGTCAAGGCAAAGCGGCGCTCTTCGTTGCTGGCTCTCCAAGCGCAGGGATCACGCGCATTGACCCTGCAAAACTCGACAGCTTCTTCAACGAAGGTTGGGAACTGGGGGATCTGTATCGCGTCGGTGAGCCCCAGCTAGGTGGTTGGCCATGGTAATCCGTGTCGGTTACTTTTGCACCTCGGGGCATACCGAGGCCGGCGGAATGCACCAATTTCTCCAGCAGCTACGTCCAGACATCGAATGGCATCGATGCTTCCCAGCATTCGATAAACCAGGCCCCAAGCTGCGCAAGCACACCATCTGTCAAACGGGAACAACTGGTCAGACCCTCATCGACCTAATGCTCGAACGGCTGGAAAAGTTCTATCGCGGACATGATTGCTTCTTCGATCTGGTGCTGCTCATCGATGACGCTGACTGCCGATTGCTCGATCCCGAACAACGTCTGGCAACCCGCATCTCGGCGCTCACGAAGGAGGTACAAGAAAAAACACGCAATGCGAATTTGCAGTTCATCGCCCTGCTGGCGTCGCCAGAAATCGAGTCTTGGCTACTTGCGGATTGGGACGAGGGGTTCGGCAAACAATATCAACCCATAGCGCATGAGCTGCGGGCGCTCCTCCAAAGTGAACAATACTTGAGCCCGGCTCCATGGACTGATATCGAAAATTACGGCGGTCCTTATCGCTCCGAATCCCATTGCTGCACCAACAAGCTAAGCGAAGTCCTCATCGGTGGTGCACTGGCAGAACTCGCAATGCGCGCAACCGCAAAAACGTCGCACAGTAACAATGGTGACTACGACCCTTCTGCATATCAATACAGCAAGAAGGTGCACGGCCCGGCCATGTTGCGCCGAGTCCGCGCCGATAAAATCGCGCTCGTCTGCACGCAATACTTCAGAAAAAGCTATCAGGCGTTGCTCAACCTTCAACCCGTACCGACCCCGCCCACACCTTCCGCCGCAGAATCTGCGCCGCCACAAACACAAATGAAGCGTCGTAGGCGCAAGTAGGTTGTCCAGCGATAAACAATTTCTAACGCTCGATGGTCGTTCAAACTCGAAAAGCCAATCAACCCTTGAAGTTGCTTCCATTTTCGCTGGGCATTGCAATCGATGTCGCGCTGATTGCCTTGATCGTGCTCGTTCCGCAAGCTGCCCCGCTCGTGCCCATCGCCGGCATCGTGCAATCGCTCGTGCGACGGCCGACCAAAAACGACTTGCGCTGGGAAGAAGCCGCAAAGAAAATTCAAGAAGTGAAACTGCCTGGGAATCTGCGGCTCTGGTTCAAAGGACTCGATACGGCGAATTGTTGGATTCCCATTGGCGAATGTCCGTCACCAACTGACTTGCCTGCCAATGCGCTGTATCGAGCGACGCACGTAACGTTGAAGCGATGATCTCGGCCTTCGGATTGCGTGACCCCAGAACACCCTTGAGGCCAATCGCGAGTATCGCGAGTAGA
This sequence comes from uncultured Polyangium sp., assembly GCA_964514885.1. Taxonomy (GTDB): domain Bacteria; phylum Myxococcota_A; class Polyangia; order Polyangiales; family Polyangiaceae; genus Polyangium. Next base: position 2,796 of record CAZETM010000849.1, read on the forward strand.
TCATGACCCTGACAAACAAGCCAGGGATCTGCTGTCGGCAAGGAGTCAACTCGAGCCTGAAGATCCTCCGCCCGAAAGCTCACTTGCGCAGCAGCCTGCAACAACAAATCCTTGGGCTCGAACGTCAAGCCAGATTTGACAAACTGATGCGGACTGAGCGGCTTGAAATTGATTCCGATTCGATCTCGTGCGGAAACCCAACGCAATTGACCAAAGGGCAATGCCAACCGGACAAGATTGTCGCGCACTGAGCCATTTGTTTGCTCGAACG
>CAZETM010000849.1:3166-4361 GCA_964514885.1 uncultured Polyangium sp.
ACGTAAAGCGTCATCACGCTGCTTTGCGCGTGATCGAGCGAGTCGAGGCTTTCCAGTTCAAATGAGCTATCGGAGCCATGCTCGAGCAGACCGATCTTCTGCAAATGTGCGCGCCTGGCATTTAATGCGATCATCCGCCCCTTCAATTCCGAAGCAGAAAGGCCACTTTGTTTGCCCGTCTTTTTCAAAAGGCGTTGGGGAAATGATTGGTCGAGCGATTGCGATTCCGTAGCGTACGCCGCGAGAGCTTCATTGATGCGCAAATGCAATTCACGAGCGTATTCATTGACCGTGGGCACGAGCGTGCCACTGTCGTTCATCGAAGTCGTGCGCAAGAGACGCTGCGTTTCGATGAGATGAACGCCTATTTTCGTCCGCAGCCCAGCTAGCCACTTTGGTTCGGCCCGTGATGTATCATGCACGTCGGCTTTCGAGATCGGTCGGTGTGCATCGGGATGAACCGACTCGCTAACTGGACCTTTGAACTGCGTGCGGCTCCAAAATATTGATGTAGAAAAGAAAGTGTCACCGCTGTTGTTTTGTTCGATTGATCCTTTTTCGCGAAAGACGGCACGAATCTCCGATTTTGAATCGCTCAAACATACATTATACAGCATCACTAATTCATCGCCGGTCATCAGAAAATCCAACACCATTTCTTCAGACTCAATCGATAGTTTCGGCCCGTCCTGAAAGTCGATCTCCAACTTCTTAAACGGTACCTTCGTCAGCTCCTCGAATCGGCCATTGAATATCGCCGCAATCAACTTCAACAGAACCGTTTTCCCAACACCATTCGGCCCATGAATGATCGTCACCCGATCATCCATGTTCAACGGAATGTCGTGGTCGTACAGCCCGAACAGGCCGGCAACACGCACGCGCTCTACGCGTAGTGGCGAACCCTTGGTGATGGTCGTTTTCGGAAGCCGCTCTCCCATGGCGGGCACTTATAGCAGAGCCGCCGGAGAGCAAAAGAAATTTACTGCAGACTCAGCGGACGCCCATGACACCGCTGCCGGGATCGCTCACGTCTCCGGCTGCGCTGACGTATCGTCGTCTTCGTCGATTTCATCAGCCACCGCCGTCCCGCGACGCGTAAGCTCCGGGTACAGGCTATCGATGAAATCAGCCGTGAAGTGCGAGCGCAGCCGACCGTCCATTTGATCGAGTTCTTCACGCAACTCGTAAATGG
>CAZETM010000850.1:0-4357 GCA_964514885.1 uncultured Polyangium sp.
GAGAAAAGATGTGGCTAATGGGCAGAGCGTTTGTCGAGGGGTCCGAAGCCTGCGGGGTCGGGGGTTTGCCCGGGTGAGGAGATGAGTTTGGTGGCTTGTTCGATGTTGGGCAGTGCGTGGCCTTGACCTCGACCGATGGGATTTTTGTCGAAATGGGGGCCGCCGAAGCTGCGGTCGTAACGCAGGGGCATTGACTTGAATGGAATGGGATCGCTGGACCTGGCGGTCGGGCCTTCACCGATCCAATGCCGATCGCCGAGAACGGCAATGCGTTTGCGTAATGTCCCCACTTCGATTCCCGCGTGATAAGCGGGCAATGGTTTGCCGTTGGGCGTGTGGCACGAGCCGACGACGAGGATATCGGCGCGGGGTTTGAAGGGTGCGAAGTCGGAATCGTATCGAGGTCCGGCGGCGGGGTTGTCGTCGTGAGAATGGTCGCCGTCCAAGAAAAACCGTTCGTCTTCGGGCGCGAGCGAGACGGGGGCGCCGTGGGCGAGCGAGAAGGTGCCTTTGACGATGAGGGTCAGGGTGAATCCCGGAGGCCGGAGGTTTCCGGGGAGCCATGCGACGGCGAGGCCGGTGGAGTTGAGGAGGTGCATGGGTGGGAATTCAGCTGGATTGGATACGAAGCGCGTTATTGCAAATGTCTACCATGGTTTTGGTAAACTTCATTGTCCCATTATCCTTGCGGCCCAATCCCACTTCTATGGTCTCACCCGCGTGCCACTTCAGTTTTTTCCCTGCTTGGATTGTAGTCGTGCCATCAGGCCCGAGTTCGATGGAGCAGTCCTTATGGTTTTTCAACCGCACCATGCCGCCAGGTGAGTTCTCGTCCTCGGGATTGATGACTCCAGCGTATATCTCGCCACAAATCACATCTTTCTCCCAGTGCCTGATCGCAATCTGGTTTTTATACATTTCTATTTCTGCATCCGACTTGACCTTCTTCCGGAGTGCTGTACGAGCCTCGAGCGCTGCCATCACGGAGAATGCGAGGCACACGCTCATGGGTATCGTTGCCGCACCCATCATAGCTCCAGTTGCTGGTGCAGTGCCATCGTCGTTTATACGAATAGCGGCGGCACCGCCTGCGAGTATCGCCGCGACCGCACAGCCTGCGACTGCGACTGCAATGGCGGTTGTCTGATTCGCCGCCATCTCCGCCATTTTTGTCCCCGTTTCCTTGATCCGGAGATGAATCGACTTCCGCCCCTTGATTTCGTGATCGTTGGCGACTGCAATGGCCTCATAACATACCGAGTACTTCAGGCCCGCACCAATTTCGAGCGCATATCCCAAATCGACTTTGGCGGATATCCCGGCACTCGCATCGAGCTTCCCGCCGACGAAAAGATTTATCCCTAGCCCAAACATCGCATCGAACTTGAATCCGCCAAAGAATGTCTCCGTATCGCCGAACCAATAGCTGTCCGAGGTGACCCGCCCCGCTTCCCGCTTGCGCCAAACCCCATTCAATTGCTTGAAATATTTCAATTTGTAAATAGGCTCGGTATCATCCTTGTCCGTGATGTTCAATTCACTTATGCCACGAATGAATTCACGTTTCGTCCCCTGCGTCACGACCGTACGATCGCCATCGGTATACTCGAGCCATCCGTCGGGAAAAGCCTCGTTGGGTAACGTCTTTTTCCAAGGATCATGTAATTTGCCAAGAATAATCTTTTCATCCTCCGTATCATACGCACCCAGCCGCAGCAGGCTTGTTTTGCCCACATCCTCCTCAGTGGTGTGCTTGTAATCGGGCACCACGGCAACGAGCGATTTACCCGGACCAGTTTGCATCGTATCGTTGATGTATTTCGTCATGTCCCCTCTCCTCGTGCAGCCGTCGCCGAAAGAACCCCTTCGATCCCCGCCCACGCATTCTTCATTTGCGTAAACGCTTCGGGCGTCAGGTAAAACGTATTCCGCTCCTCCCGATCCCCGTCTCGCAATCGCAACGTCAACAGCACCACCGGCGTATCTCGACCCACGCCCCGGTCCGATGCCGCGATCTTGTCCACCCGCCAATCGAGCCCCGTCAGCACCTTGCCGTGATCCAACATCATTCGCTCGACCAAGCCCCGCCGCACCAGCGCCTTCGCCGCGTCGTAATGCGACAAGAACAGCGCCCCCATTTCAGGCTGCGCCCCACGCGATAACAGCGCCACGTCCTCCGCCATCTGCGCGAAGGGTAAATCAATCGCCGATGCGCGCCCCATCAAGAAACGACACACCCGCAAGCTCGATTGCAAGTCCGCCGCTGCCACCCCGTAAAGCTGGCAAAACGCCTCCGCACGCCGTTCGAGCGCCGCGTCCACCTGCCCAAGACTCGCCGTCACCAGCTCCCATAAGCTCCCCCGCGCCCGCTCGGGCAATCCCATCAGCCGCTGCCAATCACTCAGCACCTCCGCGGATGCCGCCTGCCCCGCGAGACAATGCAAGCGCATCGCCCCGTTCGATTCCGTCGATTCCGTCATTGATCCACTTTCCATAACAAAACCTCCTCATCAACCCACGAATCGAATGCGCGCCCCCGAACCCGTGCGGATCACGCTCTCCGTCGCATTCGCCGCCACCACCGGCGATGGCGTGATCGGATTCGGCACCGCGCCCACGATGATCGGCCGATCCGGATCCCCGTCGATGAACGCAATGAGCACTTCAATGCCCGGTTTCAAAGGAAAATGAAGACCGTGCCCAATCCCCGCGCTCGGCTGCGCCATCCGCACCGGACGCGATACCTTCGTCCGTTCGTCCGGGGACATGTCGAACAAGAAACGCACCATGTACCGCCCCTCGGCGTCGATGTTCGGCAGTTCCCCCGACGCCCCCGCGAGCCCCTCGGTCACCCCCGTCAGCAATCCATGAATTCGCGGCTTCGGCGTCACGCGCGGCGGTCGATATGTAAAGCCCACGGGCACGCCCCGAAAAACGTTTCGGTATGTCGATTCCCCCGCATTGCCACCATGCCCCAACACCGATTGCGACCCATGATGCTCCACCTCGACCAAGAGCATCGTCGAATCATTCAGGTGCGGATGTTCATCCACGGTCACCCGAAAGCCTGCGGCAAACGATGCCAGATCGCTCTCGCCCAACAATACGTGCTGCGTTCCCCGGTATTCTTCGGCCCGCACTTGCGCCAGCGTTGCGCTCTCCGCCGGCGTTTTTGTGTGCACTCCATATTCGGCCACTCCGCCCGCATACCCTTGCTCCGATACCACCGACCCCATGATCTCCACGTGCGGAATGCGGTAATTGTAATCGTATACCATGTACGTTTTCGGAATGATCCGCGTGTCCGCTTCGAGCGCATGAACATGGCCCGTCCCACCCGATGGACCGAAGGACACGTCGCCCAAGTGAGGATACCCCATTTCGTTGTCGGTGAAGACCATGCGATCCACTCCACCGTCGTGCTCGAAGAAAAACCCAATTCCCAGGTGCTCACACAGCCGCGCGATGAAGTTCTCATCGGTTTCGCGGTATTGCACGACAAACTCGCGCGGCGCATGAGACGCCGACAGACGCAGCTCCACATCGCCCACGCCGAGCCCCACGAGGCCGAGCTTGGCCTGGATGATCGCAGGCACGGTAAGGTCCTGGAAGATGTCCTGCGCGTGGATCATACGCGTTCGGAAAGCGCGTGGAACGATTTGCAAACGGTACGAGCGGTGATTGGCGACCGGATCGAGCTTGTCGCGCACGCCCGCGACCATGCCGAAGATGCGCCGAACCTCGAGCCCATCACGTTCGATGACGAGACAAACATCCGTACCAACGATATCGGCAACGTTCATGCCATCTCGATTGGGGACGATGATCTCGACATCGAAGGAAAACATCTGACCGATGACTTCGCGTCCCGTAAAACCGCGAACGTGAAGGTCGTTGGCGAGAAGGGCCTTGGATTCGATACGAAAGGCAAAGGTTTGCTCCGACATGAAGGCAGCCATGATACAGTCGTGTTCGTCCGGGAGCAAGGGTTCGTTCGAGAAAACGTCACGCGCAAAGTCATTGGTCCCATCCGATCAAGTTCTTTTATCCCTGAATCGGCGGTTCATCTCCGATTCAGCGAGGCGATGCTTTTCCCTTGCGTAAAATGCTCCTCGTCCAAGTGACCAGCCCCATAAGCGCAAACGTTCCGCGCATGCACGCGGCGCGGTTTGGCACGTCCACTCTTTTCCTGGTCGTGTCCGCGCGCTCGTGGCATGGTCCGCCCGTGCGTAACCGCTTTGACCAGCTCGCCAAACAGATCGGCCAAAAGGCCCTTGGCCCGTCCGGCCCGACCATTGCCAACGACGAGATCTCCCCCGAGACTCAACACGCTGACCTTCGCCACGAACCAGATCCT
>CAZETM010000851.1:0-4357 GCA_964514885.1 uncultured Polyangium sp.
GTTGCGAAGGTGCACCGCCAGGCATGCTCGGTGGAGGCGCGCTCATGCGCGGCGGAGGAATGCTCTGCGCACTGATCTCGGCCTGAGCCAGGATCTGTTCCTCGGCTTGCGACGCGAGCTGCGCGACGGTCGCCGATTGTTCCGGCGGCGAAAGATTGCTGAAGAAGTTCCAGAACTCGGCCTCGCGACCGACATGCACCGCGGTCAACACGAGCACGATCGGAACCGAGGGTTTTTCGATGTCGGCAAGCTCGGTCGCACGTCGTCGCCAGTGCGACAAACCCTGCGACAAACGCAACGACCACTGGATGCCGAGACCGAGCAGAAGGCCGACCATCACACCCGCAACGAAGATGTCTGCATCGACAGGGAAGGCGAGAGCTGCTGCAAGACCACCCAAGCCCGCACCGAACACGAGGCCCGGTTCGCCACCGTTGTGTCCTGCACCGAGCGTGAGGATCGCGGCCGCTTGCAAACCACCTTGGCCCTGTTTCGCCGCTTCACGCAGCGGAAGCAACGTGGACAAACGTCGCGATGCCGAAGCTCGGACGCTGAGGAAACTTGCGAGCAGCGTGATGACTCCAATCAACACGCCGATGCCGATCGCCAATTGGCGCGGCAAAAGTCCCGGCGGAAGTGCCTCACGGACGGTGGCATTCTTGGCCTTCTCCGCCTCAGCCTCGGATGCCTTTTTCAGCGACGCATCCGCTTCCTTCGTCACCTCGAGGAGTTTGTCCACGGGTGCGTTTTCGAGCGCGGCGAGCAGTGTTCGTGCTGCTGCGACTTGGGACTTGTGATCGTCACCAGGAGTGATCACGGCGGATGCTGCAATAGCTTCCCAAACCTTCGTGACTTCCGGTTTGGCTGCGACGATGCCCTCGAGAAACTTTTGGCACGGAGCAAGAAGCTTGGCCTGCTTCCACACTGGCATCGCCGTGGGCCATGCAAGCTCGATGTCCGGCTCTTTTTCTTTCGGCGCAGGCGGCGCTTTTCGACCGCGCGGGAGCGGCGTCGTAGCGCTCGGCACCGGTGTCGCGAGGCGCGCCGCTTTGGCTGATGCTCGGAAGACCGGAATCTCAGTGTTCAGCTTGTCCGCAGCCAGGTTGCAAGCTTTTGCCTGCGAGCTACGCGCTTCGGCGTTTTTCGCAGACGCAGCAGCAGCCGGATCCGGGATGAGCGGACCTTTGGCTGTGATGAGCCGTGTGACCGATCCAGCAGTCGTGAGCACGAGGATCACTAGCGCCACCAGCGTCCAGCGCATTTCCTCGCGTCGTGTGTAGACGTTCACCGCGGTTCCCTCGATGCCGTGAAGATCGCTGATGCACTACAGCGCAAACAGAGGCTCGACATGCAGCCTCAACCTCTATCCGAGATGGCCAGAAACTACCACCGCTTGGCACTACCCCTCGGTGCGATTCCCTGAGCTTGCCAAAAGCTGGGCCATTCTAGTCGGATGTAGTACGGCCACGATCGTGACCAGTGTTCAGCAGGTGTTCACACACTCGCCCGCTCTTCCCTCCAGTGCAGCTCGAGAGGCCTCTGCCGTAGCCGCACCAGAAACACCTACAGACGTCGCTGAAAACGCGAGCGAACGTAAAGGTAAGGAGGTTGGGTCCGTGCCGTGGGTCGCCACGACCTACTTCGGAGAAGGACTGCCTTTTTCGATCGTGCACCAAGTCAGCGCCGAGTTGTTCACTGCGTTCGGCGCGAGCCTGTCCGCCGTCGGATACACGTCGCTGTATGGGCTTGCATGGAACCTGAAGTTCATCTGGAGCCCTTGGGTCGACATCAAGGGACAGAAGCGATCGTGGATCGTGGGGACTCAAATTGCTTTGGCCCTGGCGATCTTCGCCCTCGCGATGCCTGCGCAAGTCGGTGATCTGAAGACGGTCGCGTGGGGTCTGGTGGCCGTGTCGTTTCTCGCTGCGACGCAAGACGTCGCCGTCGATGGGTTTTACCTGGAAGCGCTCCCGGACAAACGGCAGTCGGCACTGTCAGGTCTTCGCGTGGGGGCTTATCGCCTGGCGCTTCTCGTGGGCAAGGGAGGCCTGGTGGTGCTCGCAGGCATCATGGGCGGATGGAGAGCTGCCTTCTACGCAGCCGGCGCGATGATGCTCCTGCTCGGGATCGGACACGCGATCTTTCTGCCCCGTCCCGTCAAGTCGACCGAAGTCATTCGCAGCCCCTTCAAAGCGTTCATCCAAGCGTTCCTGTCGTTTCTGAAGCAGCCCAAGGTGGCGCTCGTGCTGGCGTTTGTCTTGACGTACCGCGCCGGTGATTCGCTCATGTTCGCGATGAACTCGCCGTTCCTCAAGGACCTCGGCATAGGCACGACTCAACGAGGGATCATCAGCGGAACGTGGGGAACGTTGTTCTCCATCGGAGGCTCGATTCTGGGTGGGATGCTCGTGTCGAAGTTCAGTCTCGAACGAACGCTTCGACCGATCGCGTTCGCACAAGGTGCCGCAATTCTGCTCTACGCGTGGATGGCGTGGGCTCGTCCGTCGTTGCCGGCGATCGTTGCGGTGGTGTTGGTCGAGCAGATCGTTGCTGGTATCGGAACGGCCGGGCTGATGGTGTTTCTGATGCGGCGATGCCAAGGCGCCTACAAGGCGTCGCACTTCGCGATCTGCACAGCGCTCATGTCAGTCGGTGCCACCGTGGCTGGGACCTTGAGCGGTAAGCTCGCGGCTCAGGTCGGCTTCCCGGTGTTCTTTCTGATCGCGTTTACCGTTGCGATTCCGGGGATGCTCCTGGCGTGGTTCGTTCCGACGGGCCTCATCCCCCAACCCCCTCTCCACACCGTGGCGAGGGCGAGCGAAGCCTGAACGCACGACACGCGCATCGATAGCTCCGTTCTTCCACGCATAAAGCCCGCCAGTCACAACACCAACATCGTCGGTCGTGAGCCACACGAGCGGCCGCTCATTCACGAGCAGCTCGCCGTGCTCGGTGCTCACCGCGGCAGACCACGAGCCAGTGTTGCCTCGAAAGACGCCGTTTTCCCACACGCCAAACGGATTATGCGTGTGACCAAAGACGACCGCGCGTGCGCCATGCACGTCGGCGATGCGCTGCATGACACTCGTCACGCGCTCCCAAGACTCGGACAAGCACGGCTGAGGCGCGAAGCGGTTGTAGAGCGGGAACACGACGAAGGGAGCAAGCAATCCAAGCAGGCCCCAAGGCATGCCAAACTTTGCCAACACCACAACGCCGATCGCGAATGACAAGAGCACGACGAGCACGCGATCTGCCCACAAGTCTCGAGCGATACGGCCCGGCGCATCCGCGGGAGATTCCAGGAGCCGCGCGTGTCTTGCCGTTGCCAAAAGCCCCGCGCCCGTCTCCTGCACGCAGGCAAGAATGTTCGCTCGTGCCCTGATTCGGGTTGGCTTTTGCCGCGCGCCGATGATCTTCGTCACGATGCTCGTCATGCCGAAGATCCACATCCACGCGACCGACTTGCGCGTGAACAGGTAGTAACGAATCCAGTGCCAGGCGTAGCCGAGCTTCGTCATCTCAAACGAACGATCGACGTGCGGGTTGAAGTACCCCATGCGCGAGACGAGCACGCGCGTGCCAATCGAGCCGATTGTCGGGACAATCTCGCGCTCACCCTCCAAGTACGGCGCCATCGGGTAGCGGTAGGCGCAATACGGGTCGTACTGGTGGCCGTGCTCGATGAGGATCTTGTCGGGTGTGAGGTGGAACCAGGCGCGAAAATGAATACGCGTCGCCAGGGTGGCTCGTGCGTTTGCCGACACGGGGCGTTCGGCGAGTGCGGCGTCGACCAGGCGCGAAGACAAGATGGAGCGGGCTTCGGGAAGTGTGAGCGGCGCATCGTGGTTTCCCGACACGAAGACGACTTCGTGACCTTGCTTCAGTACGTTGCCGATCGCCTCGACGAAGAGCGGGTGGTCATCGAGCATGGCGGCGAGGGCGGGCACGGTATGTTCGGCGGTTCGCGGCAGGTCGTGGAATTCGCTTGTTCCTTGGATGACGCGTGGCGCATCGAAATCGAAGATGTCCCCGCCGAGCACGAGGGTCATGGGCTCGCCGCGTAACGACAAGCACAAGGCATCGAGCATGCGGCCGATCTCGCCGTCGGGCAGACAAGCGCGTTGGCGGTAACGCATCCACTGACCCGTGGAGGGCTCGACTTCGCAAAGATGAATGTCGGAGATCACGACCGTGTGGCGCATCACACGAATACTGACATGATGGTCCTGGGGCGTCTGTCAGTGAATCACCCAAGTGCTGGTATTCATTGAGGACGCTCGGTGGTCAGGAGTTGCCGGACGGGATCGGCGGCACTTGCGGACCGTAGGGGCGGGCACTCAAGTTCTACGGGAGG
>CAZETM010000852.1:0-4355 GCA_964514885.1 uncultured Polyangium sp.
CAGCCGCCCGAAAAGAATGGCGATTACGGGTTTTTGCTGCACTTGCTGGCGTCCATGAAGAGCACCGGGAAAGGCGCGATCATTTTGCCTCACGGGGTGCTTTTTCGAGGGGGCGCGGAGGCGACCATTCGGAAGGAAATCGTGCGGCGCGGATTCATCAAAGGGATCATCGGCTTGCCGGCAAACTTGTTTTACGGGACGGGCATTCCCGCCTGCATCGTGGTGCTGGACAAAGAAAACGCGGCCGTGCGCAAAGGGATCTTTTTGATCGATGCGTCGAAGGGGTTTTTGAAGGACGGCAACAAGAATCGGCTGCGCGCGCAGGACATTCACCGCATCGTGGACACGTTCACGCGGACGCTCGAGGTGCCGCGGTATGCGCGGATGGTGCCACTGGCGGAAATCGAGGCGAACGATTTCAACTTGAATCTGCCGCGGTACATCGACAACACCGAGCCCGAGGACTTGCAGGATATCGATGCGCATTTGCGCGGGGGCATTCCGAATCGCGATATCGACGCACTGGACCGGTATTGGCAAGTTTTTCCTGGGGTGCGGGCGGCCTTGTTCCAGAAAGCCAATCGGGCGGGGTACAGCGAATTGCGGGTGCCGGTGAGCGACGTAAAGGCGACCATTTTCGGGCATGCGGAATTCAGCGCGTTCAATGAAACGGTGACGACGCTGTTCAAGAAGTGGCGCAAAGCGAATACGTCGAAGCTGACCGCGATCACGATCGGGGACAAACCGAAAGCGCTGATCTCGACGCTCTCCGAATCGCTGCTGGAGACGTTTTCCAAAGCGCCGCTGGTCGATGCGTACGATGTGTACCAGCACGTGATGGATCAATGGGAAACGTCGATGCAGGACGACCTGTATTTGTTGGTGCAAGAGGGCTGGACGGCCGTGGTGGAGGGCAAACCGAATACGGATTTGATCCCGCCAGGGCTGATTAGATTGGATTGACTAGATCGACGGATTAAGCAATGTCATCTCGCGCGGCGCTATCAGATAGCCTAATGCCAAGCACCCCACAAGCTAAGCGCGTGCACGATGCACAGATATTGCCTGATGGCCCGGCTACGAGCTTCGTTTGCAAGTCTGTTTTTCCGCAGAATGCACACGAACGGATTTCATCGTGGGCCGTTGTTTCTGGATGTGGGTCTTGCAGTGTATCAGCTTGTTTGGGTGTACCAGCTATTTGCTCGATCGTTGCCATTGCGACATACATAGAACGGACGGACTCACGTACGCCCTCCATTAAGCCCTGCACAATCTGCGTGGAGTCGCCGACTGCTATCTCCCGCAGCGATGCCAATTTTCGACTATGAGCCATTGTCGATTCAGCGACCGTAATGGTGGCATTCAGGAAATCCTTATAATGCGCAAGCGCGACGCTATCGAAATGCAGTGCCTCCTTCGCCCGTTGGATATGCTCGGAGGCATGACCATGTGCCGCCTGAACTACTAGCGCAGTCATTGCGACTTCTTCGTCAATCGACATTTACGTATACTCCTGTATTAGCCTTGCGCCGCCGCCGCGCATGCAGCAAACAAAGCGCTTGCAGCGGCCCAACACGCGGGCCGGAGATTCGGTGGCGATGTATTGCATCCTGACATATTCATTTTCCATGATTTGACGCAATCGGCCCGCGTCCATGCCGGGTTCGGCTCATCAATTGTATAAACTGGCGGTTCTAACGATTCCACTACGTCATTCAATTCTTTTGGTCCGAGCGGTTCGACGGTCTCGTCGTCTACATTCTCAACCAGCTTAGTGTCCCCCGGCGTAGAGGCAAACGAGCCCGAGCTAGCAGCAAACGAGCTGAACAAGATGACCGCGGCAATACGCAATTGCAGCATCTTCATGCAATGCCCCCTTTAGTTCTACGCCGCAATAGAATTGCGGCACAGGTTTCTGCGAAGTCTCGAACCTATCAGTGCGCTTTGCGTACGTCAAGTGTTTTTCTGCGAAGTCTCGAACTTATCCGTGTGCTTTGCGTGCGTCAATCTGTCATCAACGAAAAAAAGACCTGCGTGAATCCCGTGGCTGGTCCCGAATGTCAACACTGCATCCACAGCGTCGGCGTACACAACGAGTGCCTTGGAAACTATCTGTACAGCGCAACCGTGGCATATTGCCGACCGGTCATCAATGAGCGCGGATGCAACGAGTGCGCATGCGATGCGGCGAAAGATGGCGGATGTCTCGTCACGCTTGCCGTGTACCCAGACGGCGCCTGCGCACAGGTGCCGTCACATATCAATAACATGTCTTCGTTCATGCCACTTTGTTTCGACGTGACAGTTCCGGGTCAAGCGATCGGTTGGAAGAGGATGTCACTGCCCACGTACATCCCCGGCACGTGTCCCGCGACAGGCGGCGAGCCGTTTGGCAAAGCGGTGTGCGGGTCAAGCTACCGGACACCGATAGCATGCGGTCCATTATTGACGAGTATCGCCGGCGTGGCGAATTGCCATATTGGACGATATGGGGGATAGCGGTTCAGGAACATGTCCCATCACATGAACGATGGGAACCCATTGTAGACGGGGACAAATTTCGCGGTTATCGTCTCATTGACGAGCCGTAACGCAAGACAAGAGCCATGCTTTTATTTGTGTGGCCGCGGCGGGATCGAGGCTCGGACTAATACTTAGCGCGTCCTCGAATTTTACGTGCGGCACGCCATGCACGTTATTCGCAGTGAATGTTATTTCAATCTGAGAACGCTGGTCTACCTTTATGGCATATATTGCCAGTAGCGCATCTCCATGGCTACACCACAGCATATTGTCGATGCCGTTTACGTTGCTGTCGCCGCTTCGCCTCACGCCCTTGCGTATGCGGCTTGCGTTGAGCGGTACGATGTCATCCGTCGACAGCTCCAAGATCTTGCGCGTGATTTCTACTGCATCAAGCATTGCAGAGATCATCGGATTCGAGTTGCCAGCCTTGGCCAAGTCATCCTTGAAACCCATATTTACCTCACAGACGATGCCGCGAGGGACACACGTGATCCCTTGACGAAAGCCATTTGCTCCGATACGCTTGCCGACACCCTTGGTACGGGATTTCGGGCGAGCATGTCGGGGCGAAAGCTTCCGCGGCTCGCCCTTCAATTTTTGTAAACCGACAACCTGAACAATTGACACCATCGCCTTTCGTCCAGGTAACTCGCTTTTTATCCATCCAAACCGTGCGGTCAAGATCAACGTGCATGATGGATCTCGCGTGTTGGAACTTGAACCAAGCGCGCAGCGAAAAATGGAGCATGATCAAGCACTTGCAAGCGATGCTTTAAGTTGCTTGAAAAGTGCTCTTGATCTTGGGTTTGATGTGTGTCAACGGCGGCCATGGTGGCCAAATGGGCCAATCTGGCCCATTTGGGACACGCGTCCCATTTTGGGGCATTTACTGCGAAGCGACTTCGATCCGGGCTTCAAGCTCCCGAAGCCTCTTCAGTGCCTCACGACGCAGGAACACACGGGAATGCAAGCGGTCGCTAGGCGGCGCGGTAGCGTCTTCGACGAGCGCCCGAAGGTTCACCACAACGGGACGCAGCAACTCCGCGCAGGCCGCAAGCGCAGCCGGATCGGTGGTCTGGACGGCGGCGCGGATACGCTCGCGTTCCCTCACTCGGGATCGGCTCATGCTGCGCTCCCGATGATCGGCGTCGTGACAACGACCTTGCCACCGAGAAGCACTTCGACGGGCACCTTGGCAACGGCGGCCAAACGGATCGCGAACGTGCCAGTGGGTGGCGTGCTGTTCGGGTTGGCGATGCGTCGAACCGCGCATTGCCAGCGAACATCAAAGCCAAGGGCACTATTTTCGTATTCGTGGACGAATGCCACCGGACGCAATCGGGCGAATTGCACGACGCGATGAAGGTGCTCTTGCCGGAGGCGGTTTTTGTTGGTTTTACCGGGACGCCGCTGCTGAAGACAGACAAGAAGCAGAGCATCGAGGTGTTTGGCGGGTACATCCACCAATACAAATTCGACGAAGCGGTCAAGGATGGCGTGGTGCTGGATTTGCGCTACGAGGCGCGAGACATCGAGCAAAACCTGACGTCGACGGCGAAAATCGATCAATGGTTCGAAGCGAAGACGCGGGCGCTCACGCCGCTGGCGAAGGCGCAATTGAAATCGCGCTGGGGCACGATGCAAAAGGTGTTGTCGAGCCAATCGCGTCTCGAAGCGATCAAGGCGGACATTTTGCTGGACATGGAGCTGCGTGAACGGCTCCAGAGCGGCCACGGGAATGCACTGCTGGTGGCGGGGAGCGTCTACGAAGCGTGCAAGTATTACGAATTGTTTGCGAAGAGCCCTCTGGCGGGCAAATGCGGGATCAT
>CAZETM010000853.1:0-4349 GCA_964514885.1 uncultured Polyangium sp.
ATCGGTAGCGGTGCGGGAGTGGGACTGCGGGGTGCAGTCGAGGCGAGGCCTTGTTCAATGCCTGCGCGGCGAACGTAACCGAAGGCACGCTACGATGGGCCTTAACGAGTTTCGCTCGACGGCTCGGTCACGCCGCGTTTTGAACTCCTGCTCCCATTCATACCTAGTTCATGGAGGAGTTCCGCAACCAGGGCGGCAAGGGCTTTTTCGCGCGCAACGCAAAAATCATCAAACCGTTCGACGTGCCAAAGTGTGGGGTCTGTCGGAATACCATGAATCTTCAGGTGTTCCTCGGGCCAATCTCGTAGGTACTCATTCGGCGGCTGGTCATTGATGCTGGCATTATCACTGCGGAAGATCAGCGTGAGATTGCCGAGCCGATCTGCCGCCCGAGAACCGCCGATTGTCGAAGCACGGTCAAGGAAAGCACGGGGGAAAATGTGATGGACTTCCAACGCTTCCACGTGCGCGGCGATGCGCTTTTCACTGGGAAACGAGTGCGCATCTCTCCGTACGAGGTGGACCAGAAGTGCGAGCAGCACGCCACCTTCCACGAGTACGTTTTCTATGAAATCTTCCTCTTGGGGGATGACCGAATCAACCCGCTTTGCGCGGGTCTTGACGCTCTCGAGCAGCCGCTCTGTCTTGCCCTCGGCCGCGTGCTTCGCGTCTGCTTGTGCTGTCGTTTCGGCACTGCCCGAATAGTGCCCCCAGAGACTCGCGAGAATCGCCCAGCCAAGCCAGAAATCCGCACCTAGTTGGTGGCCCTTCGCTTCCGCCACTGCGGGAACGAGGAGCAAGTATCGATATGGAAGCCAATCGCTCTCTGGAATGCCGCCGGAGCGGAAGTGCGCAACGACGCTGGTCAATCCACGACAAGCGTCATCCCATTTCGGTTCGATTTGGGCATACGCATCTTCATCGTCCTTGCCAGACTTCTTCTTCCGTTTTTCGACGTCGCCATAACGGATGAGCCCTGTTCCCAAAAACATCGCCGTCCGCACGAGCAGATCCGTATCGATCGACGCTCCGCCACGTGACTTTTCCTCTCCACCCTCTTGCGCCGAGAAACCGCGCAGCGCGGGCGCATTGATAGCAGTCGCGGCTTTCGCTCGAAAGTTGGTCATCGTGCCGGTAAGACGCGCAGCAGCAAGATCACCCGGTCTGAGGCGCACTCCCTGCTGATTTAGACGCGCGAAAATCTCGATGACTTTCTCGTCTTGCGCGTCGGCATCGATCTCGTAGGCAATGATTTCAGCGCCGAGAATGGCATTGCGGATCTGATTGGCCCGGTCGAATGCGGAGAAAACTTGCGGATCGTCCATCTTCAACCAAGCACCGATCTCGCGCTGGATAGCGACGCTTCCCGGCTTTCCACGCATCTCCTCGAACAGTACTTCAGCATCGACAAGCAAACCTTCACGCATTTGTTTTTTGATTTGACTAGAGCGCAACTGGAACGGGTTCTCGACCCAGCTTTCCTCCGACGAAAGCGCCACGAAGAGATCCGTTTCGGGTACTGTTGTGCCGTTTTTCCTACTTTGGAAGATGACCTGAAACAGGGAAGTGAGCCGCTGCTGACCGTCGAGCACAAAGTACGAGCCGGGCTGTATCTTCGTCGTCGGCTCACGTTCGCCACGCGAAGTGATCGGGTTCGGTGGAAATAAATCCCACGGGCGCGTGATGAATGGCGGCTCGTCGGTTGACCATGTCGGCTTCCATAGGAGCAGAGCACCTACAGGATACCCTCGATAAAGCGAATCATACAGTGCCTTGACGCGCTCGGGTGTCCAAACAAACCCTCGCTGGACGTCAGGAAGATGCAGCTTGCCGTGTTTCTTGAGTTCCGCAAGATCGCGGACCTTCAGCGGCGTGGCACGGATAGCGATGCGTTCGAAGCTCATGATGCATCATCCCTTGTCTGTCGTTGGTGCGACGGTAGCAGTCGTAAAAATTACCTGCAAGGGGTGCCGAGCCTAAACAAGTTGACACTTCTCGAGCTGTATCTTCGCCAAACAACCCCCATCGTGCGTTCGGTCACGTGCACCTTGCGCGATGCATCAGTTGTAGACGGAACGCTACCTAGCCGACACGTCGCGCGAAAACCAGGGAAGAGAATTTCAAGCCGAGGCGTCATCCGCTTCTTGCATTACGCGGCCAACCAACCAGCTTGGCGCAGCTTTTGGCGGGTTTTGGTTGGAATCTGAGGTTCCACCTGTTTCCCATAATCGCCGAGCTCCATTGCTACCACCACGCTCACGAATTCGTCGGCGCGTTGCACGGGCAACTGCGCCTTGTTCAATGCCTGCGCCAACTGGACCAGGAACAATATGGCCGGCTCATCCCGCTCGTTCTGCCAGATATCTTGATTGGCTGCGGCGCACATGGCTTCGAGTTCCGGCGACAACTTCACATCCAGCTCGTCCCACTTCCACTCGCATGGATTCCAGATGGCCTGGGGACCATAATCCCCGTGCACTTGCATCAGTCGTTCGCGCTCCGGAACCGTGTTCAGAGCGACCACAGGCGGCAGAGTTTGGTCGGGTTCGCCAGCACTGTATCTCAGCACCAGAACGTAGACCGGATCGTTGACGCCGGTTCGCGAAATCGCGTCGATGATGGCCGCGGTCAATCCGTCGAGCAAATCCTTTTTGAGCGCCTTCAAACTGGTTTTTCGTCGGGGACGCTGGAAGTGGACAATGCGGTTCCCATCGGGGTAGCACCGGTGGATACGGTCGATCCGCCCTTTGGCGTCGTATTCGAGTTCATACCAGTCGAGAACGTCCTTGCCGTACCCATCTTTTCCGTGATGATCACGACGCACCATTTGACCACGGTCGTTGTATTGAAAGGTTATCGTAGTGGCAGGTCGTTGACGTACCGAATAGCGCGCGACGACGCGCCCCTCGGAAATGGCGAACCACTGCATATACATCCGCTTCTTTTTGGCGGGGTAGTAGCCGCAGACAATCGACAGGATCCCGTTTGGCTCGTGCAGGTAGAAGATCTCGTCAAACATTCCTGGAAACGAGGTTTGTTGCCGCTCGATGACCACGCGTCCTTCGGAATCGAAGCCGTATCCGAATGCGTATGCGGGCGGGTTTGGCTCGCCGGGGAGCAACTTTCCGCGAGGAAATTTGCTGATCTCGAAGTACGCGGGCTCGAAAGAATGACGCGCGAACGATGCCCATTCCCACCGGACGATGCGAGCTTCGACCGCGGCTTTGAGAGACGCATAATCGGTTGGAGCCTTCGCGGCGATGGCCTTGGCCTGTTTCAGACCTTTCACGTCACGCATATTCTTACTTTCACACCGGCTTGGGTGACCAGATATTCGGCTGCGCTTCTGGGGGCAGGTCGGAATCCCACACGAGGGTGAAATCCAAGCCTTTCAATTTGGCTTGCTTCCAGCGCTGCACGAAGCGCTCGGAGAGATAGATTTCGCCGGCTCGCTCGACGTCCAGCCTGAACACGTCGACGCCTTCCACCAGCGACGGGATGAACACCGGGCGCGTGGCTGCTTCCAATTTGCCATTTTCGTCCCGAGGTCCCCGCGAGAGCACTTGGTCCAATGCATCGATGGCCCTCGGATTGTATGCATAAAGCTCGACACCACCTTCATCTTCCAATGGCAGAAGCTCGCCGTGTGCATCGAGAATGTCGTGCAGTGCATCAATGGCCGAACGCCGGAAGATTAGAATGCTGGACATGCAGGCATAGGGCGCATCTGAGGCCCGAAACCCATCACGACGACTGGCACGGAGGCGACGAACGCGAAGAGGCTTCCAAGTCGATGCCCGTGGTGAACCGTCTAGAAGACGGAATGTTTCCCATCCTTCCGCATCGACGCAATGAAGGATCTCGTAGCCTCGAGTGCCAATGAACTCATTTAATTTCATCGTAGAACTTGCCGTTTTCTAGGGTTTCGCGGATTCGCTTGAGTCGCTTGATGACTTCCCCCCTGGACTTCGCCGCTGCCAGGAAGTCGCTTACTCTCTTGTAATACTCCACCTTGTTTGCAAGCGTCGCATGAACGATAGCGCCGTTTGGGTTGGGCGACTTCATGTTCGATGGCAAGAACGCGCCATTCACAGCCTCGTCGAGCTTAATCCCAAACTTAGCCAGAATTTCTCTCGCCTCTTCAGCCAACTTATGCTTGAGCGCCACGATATGGTGTGCGTCGGTCCCCGCTGGACGTTCGATGCCAGCGTCGATCATTTCCTTTGCAAGCTTCTTCGACGATCCTCTTTGGACGGCATTGACGATGTTCCCGACTCGGACAAACCCACCCGCTCCTCCCACCGCGCCGGGAATGAAGATCGGAATCTTTTCCAATCGCGTCGCCGCCG
>CAZETM010000854.1:0-4345 GCA_964514885.1 uncultured Polyangium sp.
GGGCAGGAGATTATCAGCGCCCTGATCCAACGCACGGAGACCAGCCGTGGAAGAAGCGCCAGCAAAGCGAGAAGTCGAAGAAGTTCGGCAAGCTCATGGAGACAGGGATCCGGCGACCGTTGTACCGAGCTCGAGGCTATGCTCGCGGCACTCGTGTGCGGTTGATGCACCACGTTACAACAATGGATCGGGGCCATCGGAAGCGCCCGATTCCTTCGTGTCTTGCACTAGGAGATGACGCGCATCGTCCGGAAACGCGCCACGCGGTCCATGAGCTGCTCGAAGACGCGTGTATTGTAGATGTAGGCGCGTAGCGGTTCGGGCGTGCCTTCGAATAAAATGCGGTGGTAACGGCCAAGGTCGTACCACGGTACGCAATAATTGAGATGATGTTCGAAGTGCAGCGATATGTTGAAGGGCATGAGCAGTTGACGCAGCGGAAAGAGCGACGTGCGCGAGCGTAGATTACGGTTGCGCTCGAATCCAATCGCTCCACCATGTTCGAGCGATCCTTTGATTTGGTTCAGCGCACCAAGCACACCAAAACCAAAGACGATGGCGACCGCGGACATCCGTGCCTCGTGCGTGCAGAGCAACGTGAGCAGGCTCAGCCAAAAGAGTGCATTTACGGGGGCTACCCAGCGCTCAGTTTTGTATTTTCGGCTGGGATTTCATAGAAAGACATAGCCCGGCACGAAAAGCATCAAGAAAAACTCGCGGACGAACCGAGCGCCCGTCCAGAGGTTCGCCGTTTGCGGATCTTCAGCTTCGAGCGGATGAATGTGGTGGGAGTGGTGGCCTTCCTCCCAATGCCGCCGATAGTTGATGCCAAAAGGAATCGAGATCAGCCAACCAAAACGTCGATTCCAACGTCGCGCTCGATGTCCTTCCGCGATAACGAAGCCGATGCCCACCAGCAACGTCGAAAGAATGCTCAGATTCAGGGCGTTGTGTCGCCAAGGGTTCTTTTTCCGGTAATGGAATCGATTGCCTAGACGAATGCCTTGCTCAATCCATTGGGCTTGCTTCATGGCCGTCGATTCAGTTGATGGAACCGACGCCGGTTTCTGCGCCGGTGCGCATGAGCTCGTCGAGCTGCGCGAGGAAGTGCGTATTTTCTTCGGGTAGTCCGATGGTCACGCGGAAATATTCATCGTACCGTTCGTCGCCGAAGCGCTCGAAGCATTTCACTTTGATGCCCAGCGCTAGCAATCCATCGTGAATTTTTTGGCCGGTCCAAGGTTTTTTGACTTGGCACAGGATGAAATTGGTTTCCGAAGGATACACGTCGATGCTCGAGTGGCGGCGCATGCTCGTCGTGAGGCGCACACGTTCTTTGGCCGTCTTTTCGCGTACGAAATCGAGGTGTCGAGGGTCCTCGAGCGACGCCATGACCAGCTCCGCCGCCAATTGCCCCACGCGGTGGGGTGTCAATTTGGCCTCGAATTGTGCAATCCATTCTGCATTTGCAAGCACATATCCTACGCGGATGGACGCAAGACCATGAGCAAATGAAAAGCTCCGGAGCAAAAACAAGTTCGGATGACGAAGCACAAGGTCGCTCAGCCGCGTTTCGGGGCTCTCCGGGACGTACTGCAGATATGCCTCGTCGATGAAGAAGATCGAATCCGGGAAGCGCGTGAGCAATGGCTCGAGTTGGCTTCGAGTGACGAGGATATTTCCTGTTGGATTGTTGGGATTGGCCAGATAAACCACACCGTCGTGTTGGGCGAGCTGCGCTTCGAGCAGCCCTACGTCGAGCGCGAAGCCATTTTCGGGCCCGAGCGGAAGCAGGATGCAACGCAAACCTTGTCGCACTCCGGCCGCAGGCACTTTCGAATAGGTCAATCGCGTGGTGATGATGGGATACGCGACACGCTTCAACAGGTAGCGTAACATGCGCAGCGGAGAACTTTTGATTTTCGTTTCGATGAGGTACGGAATGCACATTTTCAGCAGCGGGCCGCTGCCATTGGCGATGAGCACGTTGCTCGACTCCACACCAGCATCTTTGGCAATGGCCTGCTTGAGGTCGCCATTGTCCGCGGCGGGATACAGCCGCAATGCTCGATTCGAGTCATGACGTCGCAACACGTCCACACACCGCTCGGAGCAATACGTACCGTGATTGAGCGCCATGTCGATGGGTGATGCAATCCGCCCCTGATGCGCGTCTTTGGGGGGCGTTTGCACGAGTAACGATTTGCCCGCTGCTGAATGGATGTCGAGAGTCATGATGATTCTTTCGCTTGTGCTGCTACGAGGTCGAAGAGTTTTTCGGGCCATAATCGTTTGAGCAACAGAGCTGCCATTTCACGACGCCCGCCGACGTTGATTTCGCGTTTTCGCTTGCCGAGCCCATCGACGATGATGGCCGCTGCCTTTGCCGGATCCATACCGGACTCGATGTCTGGATCCGTCTTGGTCACCACCTCGCCATCGCCACGAAGAGCGTTTTCGGCAATGGAGGTTCGAACAAACCCAGGAACGACGACGGAAACGTCAATAGACTTTCCCACCAATTCGGCGCGAAGGGCATCGCAATAACCAACCAAGGCATGTTTTGCGGCACAGTATCCAGTTCGGAGTGGAACCCCCATTTTGCCGGCGACACTCGCCACGGCAACGATATGCCCAGATCCTTGCTGTAACATCCGTGGCAATACGAGCTGCGTCAGTCGGACCGGTGCAAAGAAATCGACTTCCATGAGCTGTCGATAAACAGCCATCGTGGTTTCTACACCGAGTGAACGCTGCGAGATTCCAGCATTGTTGACGAGCATATCCAGCCGACCCGCGAAATTCCACGCGCGATCCACCGCCGCCGTCAACTCGTCCGGGTGCGTGACGTCAAATGGAAGTACGAAACTATTCGTCGCGCAGTTTGCGGCAACCTGCTTGAGCTCGGCTGAACGCCGTCCTGAAAGGATGAGCGTCGCGCCTTTGCTCGCCAATTCGATCGCGAGCGCTTTACCAATTCCCGACGACGCTCCCGTCACCCAAATGATTTTTCCGCCAAACGGCATGGCCAATCCGTACCACCATGCCAGCAAATAGCAACTTTTCAGAAAGTGCCGAGAGAGTGCAATAGTCCATACTCAGACCCAGGACATGATTGTACCGCCTTGGAAGTGCCGGATGTAAGCGAATCTTGATACTTTCTTGACGTGATTCGCATTTGGGCGAGACTACGGTCTGCCCGCCATGACAGCCGAGAACGTTCAGCCTGAAGACGCCCGTCCACCAGCTCATAAAAACCGCCTGCCGTTGCTCTTGGGCGCCCTGGGCGTCGTGTTTGGTGATATCGGCACCAGCCCATTGTATGCCATCAAAGAATGCTTCAGCCCCGCAAGCACCCATCGCGTCGACCCTACGCCCGCGAATATCCTAGGCATTTTGTCTCTGGTGTTCTGGTCGCTCATGCTGGTCGTGACGGTCAAGTACCTGACGTTCATCCTCAAGGCGGACAATCAAGGTTCGGGCGGAATCCTGGCACTTTTGGCGCTCGTGCCTCCACGCAAAGGAGCGCGCTCGGTTACCGGTCCGCTGGTGTTGGTGGTGCTATTCGGAGCGGCGCTGCTTTACGGCGATGGAGTGATTACGCCGGCGATTTCTGTTCTATCGGCCATGGAGGGCTTGGAGGTGGCGACAGAAGCGCTGAAGCCCGCGGTCGTGCCGCTCACGGTCGTCATTTTGCTGGGGCTTTTCCTGATGCAGAAACATGGCACGGACGGCATTGGGCGCGTATTCGGTCCGATTACGCTCGTGTGGTTTTTGGCCATTGCGGCGCTGGGCGTGGGATGGATCGTGAAGCATCCGAGCGTGCTGGCGGCCGTGAATCCATACTATGCGGTCGCGTTTTTCCAAGAGCACCATCTGCACGGGTTCTTTTTGCTCGGCGCGGTCGTTCTATGCATTACGGGCGGCGAGGCGCTTTATGCGGACATGGGGCATTTCGGTCGAGCTCCCATCCGTACGGTTTGGTACGCCATCGTGTGTCCGGCGCTTTTGCTGAATTACTTCGGTCAAGGCGCGTGTTTGCTGGAGAATCCTGCAGCGGCGTCGAATCCATTCTATGCCCTGGTCCCGTCGTGGGCGCTGTACCCGACGGTGGCGATTGCGACTGCCGCCACGATCGTGGCCTCGCAAGCGCTTATTTCGGGCGCGTTTTCGCTGACGCAGCAAGCCGTGCA
Organism: uncultured Polyangium sp.; assembly: GCA_964514885.1. Taxonomy (GTDB): domain Bacteria; phylum Myxococcota_A; class Polyangia; order Polyangiales; family Polyangiaceae; genus Polyangium. The sequence goes on from CAZETM010000854.1 coordinate 4,194, forward strand.
GCTCGGGTATTTCCCGCGCGTGACGATTGTGCACACGTCGAAGGAAACCGAAGGACAAATCTATATCCCGGAGATCAACCGCGCGCTGCTCGTCGCATGCATTTGGTGCGTCTTGTCCTTCGGTAGCTCGACGGCGCTCGCGGCCGCGTACG
>CAZETM010000855.1:0-4333 GCA_964514885.1 uncultured Polyangium sp.
AGGCGCGGAGGGATCATGTTAAAACCGCTGGTATCCGCTTCACTGCCGCGGCAAAAGGAACCTTCGCTCCCGTCCGCATAGGTGAATCGTTCCGCTCGTTTTCGGCGCGCACGATGGACGTCGTGCCAACGAATGGCGGGAACAGCTTCTTTACTTTGCAGGAATACATCACGACCGCCCCCTCGGTTGCGTCGCGGAAAGCATTTGTATACGCAAGACGGCAGCTCCGACGGTACGTTGCATCGGGGATACCAGCGACCTCGCCAGTCACGATCTTCGTCGGCGGAGTTACTGGAACATAAACCTGCTCTCGACAAGCGTCAGAGATTACGACGATTCTTCGAACTCGTCGGCCGAGTTGCGCGAGTTCACTCACGGAAACGACTTCTTCATTATTATTGAGGCAGACGAACGACCCGCCCGGGCCGTGAGCCCCGTGACCCGAAAATACGAGTTGCAGAGACACGAGTGAACCAGAAGCGTTGTCAAAAATAATTTCCCACGTAAAACAAACTCCTTGCGCTCCGCGTTTGCCCATGTTTCCATCCGCCCCATGACGACACCCACATTCGACCCCATCCGCGGCAAAGCCGCGTTCGAATCATTGCTTCCACGTTACAAAGCGATGCCCGCAGACGCGCTCGCAACACTCAATGCCGATGCGGCTCGAGGGGCCATGGCAGCGCTCGGCGTTGCTGCACGCGCCAATGAACCGGAGCTGCTTGCTCGATTCAAGAGTTTACCCAAAAAAGAATTCGATGCTGCGCTCGTCGAGGAACTCCCCACGATTGCCTGGGCTTGTTGGTATGCCGCAACCGAAGACCAAAAAAGTCGCGCCACCACATCCGATGCCAAACTCCCTGCCGAATTGGTGCAAAAAGCCGTGACCATGGAGGCGCGTATGCAAGCTTGTTGCGAATACCATTTGAATGACCATCCCGAGGTCGGCCCGCACCTCGCCGCATTACGATCCGGCAGCGGCCATCAGGACCTCGCTGCTGATTTATTGGGATATGCAAGCGTGTATCGTGAACATTGGGACGTCCTGAGCGCCGATAAGAAACACTTTCGCCCCGCAGATGCCGACGACGCCGTCAAAATTGCCGAAGAAATGATTGCGTTATTGGGTGCGCGCCTCGGCCCCGAAGCGCGTTTGGCCGCGGATCATTTGACCCGCGCGTGGACCTTGCTTCTGGATACCTATGAAGAAGTCGCATCGACAGGCCGATGGCTCGTCCGACACGAGGCGCATCCCGAACATGCATTCCCGTCGCTCTTTTCACTGGTACGTACGCGACGATCGCGCAACAAGCCCAAGCCGGAAACGGCTCCCGCCCCCGCAGAAGGCTGAGTGATCAGCCTCGGGCGACCGTTTTCAGTCTCCAAAAGCTGATCGATCAGCCCGCGGAGGTCGAAAACGATGCCCAAAGGCTGATCGATCAGCCCCTCCTGCATCGTTTTCATGTGCAAAAAGCTGATCGATCAGCCCGCGGAGGTCGTCGGCAGTTGCCGAAGGCTGAGCAATCCGCTTGAAGCACGTGCTCGCTACGCTGCTCGATGCACAAGCCGGCGAAAATCTTGTCAGTTACGGTGACTTGTACAGGTCGAGGTATTGCAAAATATCGGCTAGATCCGCATCCGGCAAAACCTCGAGCGAGAGCGGCGGCATCGAGCCTGAATAACTGATAAAGGCACCGTGGCGCGACTTTTCGACGAACACGAGGCGCTGTTCGTCCGCCGTGTATTCGCCCAGCGGGTGTTCTTTTAGCGTCTGCTCCGGTAAAACCGGGGCACGTTCCACGAGCCGATCCTTACCGGTGTGCGCGGGCCCGTGGCACGTCGCGCACGCGCGTCCATAAGAAGCGGCCCCTCGCGTTGCGTCTCCTGCAGGCAGTTCCGCGATGGACACGACGACCGTAAACGGCACGGCGGCAGTGCCTTCGCTACCCTTGGAGATCGATTCGAGGTAACCGTAAAGCGCGCCGGCTTCCACGTTCTCCGCCGTCCACGGTGCGCTACTGAGCATGAAGTAATACAGGCAGGCGTTGACCGCACGGAGCAGATCGATCTCTTGGCCACCCCAGTAGGAGGGCCGCTTCGTCACGCCGACCAGCGACCCACCGAGGTAAAACCCGCCTTTCTGTGCTGTACCATCGTCGTGGCAGGTTGCACATGAATAGGTGTTGGCGGCTGTCCCGGTGATCCCGGGATCATGAAAGATAACCTGCCCGTGCTCGATCGCCGTTCCTTGCTTGATGATCGGCTGAGCAGGCTCGTTCGAGCAACCTCCGAGAATCATCGCAATGGCGGTGACGCCCATGATGACGTGTTTCATGGAGCCCCCTTGCTAAAATGGACAAGTGCGTCCGGGTACACGCCGACCTCAGTCGAGCGCACCGTTGCGAACGTCGTAGGATCGAGCCAGATGACCTTCCCCGCAGCCTTATGATCGCCCTCGCATGCGAGCGCGTACGTCCCGTTGTCCAAACGCGTAGCCACGTGGGGACGTTTGCATTCGTCGCCGGTAAAGCTGCGATAGAGCAGCTCCGCCTTCGACTCGATATCGATCATGACAATGGCATCTGGCGCTTGAAGCGGCATCACGAGAGTTTTACCGTCCGCCGACCACGCGGGGAAATACGGGGCGCCGAGCATCGACAGCGTGCGAGCCGGGAGCATTTGCCCCGTCGCGGTATCGAGGAATCGCACGTCTTTCGACACTGTGTTCCCGAATGCCGCAAGATCGCCGCTGGGAGAGAGGGAAGCCGAGTAGGGGCCATATTGCGGATTGCCAAAGCCCATGACGCCACTTGCCACGGGCACGCGCTCCACTGTACCTTTTTCGGTGTCGACGATAGCGATCACATCCTCGCCGTAACATGCAACGTATGCTTTTGCGCCGTCAGGTTTCGACAGCACAGCTCCATGCGGAGCGACGCAGGTCGTGATACGCATGGGTGACGGGGAGTCGGTGAGGGATATTTTGCTGCTGTCCATGACTGCGATCGTCGCGCGGGCAGCGTCGATGTCATTGGCGTTATCGAGGGCGCGTTTCAGATCGAAATGCGAGGTAATGACGCGTTTCCCGTCCTCCGAAACGACGATTTCCCCGGGATTGTTGTCCACACGCACTTGGCCAATGACATGCAAATCATTGCCATCCAACTTCTGCGCATAACCCGATCGGGTGCTCGAGCCATGAGCGGCGTGGGGGCCGTCCCCGGTGTCAGCCGGCGGGTAAGAAAGGGCCACGTACACGGCGTCTCCCGATGGGGACACCACCACGTGATGCGGCCCGTCCAGGGTCACGGGATCACGACCAACGGGATAGGTGCCCAGCGTGTCTCCGGTCATTGCGTCGAGGACGCTCACCGTATCTGAATAACTATTGGTGGTGAATAAAGCGCCACCTGCTGGTATTGACAACGGCGTCCTTCGATCGGGGTACGCATCGCCCTCGTAAACGTCGTATTGCTGGATGACGGGCGACTCGCCGGGCGCGCAGCCGGCGCCCATAAGTGGCAGCGCGAAACCAAGTATCGCGGCGCGACGTCTTTGTTTCGACAAGATGTGGACCATGAAGCACCTCATTCCTACGGCGTGACTGTGAAGGCAAACTTGGTACCCTGGACGGGTGCACCACCACCGGCGATGCGATTGTTATCGAAATCGGCGGCTACGAGCGATAGAGTGATTTCAGCTCCGGCTCCGACGAGTTTGTCCCAATCCGCTTGCGCGGGTTGGTAGGACGTCTGATCCGTGAATACGCGAACGACCTGTGAATCGGCGGCCGTCGAGAAGGTCAACAACGTGGCCGTGCCGTTCAAGGGATCTCCGTGGGCATGAGCTGCGCGCGGCGTTGTCCCAGCAGTCGCCTTTTCTGCTCATGCTGGGCTGGATTCCGGCTGCGGCCAACGCATGTTGACAACGTCCCCTGTTCCTGGCGATGCGCTGGTCCGGCTGGCCGTCTCTCTCTACGACGGAGTGCGTCCGGGCGTGAAGGTTCTGGCCGAGGCAGGCCTCTCAGAGGCGACGTTTCCGGTCGATTCCGACGGCCTGCGCAGAGTGCTGATCAATCTTCTCGACAACGCCATCGAGGCAACGCCCGAGGGGGGAACCGTTTCCGTCCGGACCGAGCGCCAAATCGTTGCGTCCATGGCCGACTCCACCCGCGGTCGCTCGCAGCAATTGAACGTCGTCGAAACGATCGTCGCCGTCGGTATCCCGCAGCCGATAGAAACCCTTCGAGTTGTTCGCGTTGACGTAGAGCGAGTCATGGGCCCAAAGCAGGCCGCGACATTCCAGCAACGTTTCGTTGATAGTTTCCAGGCGA
>CAZETM010000856.1:0-4296 GCA_964514885.1 uncultured Polyangium sp.
GTTGAGGTGTTTCAAGGCCATGTGCAATCCTCCAATGCCCGCAACGCTACTCGAAGCGGTTGTCAGGTGTAAAGAGGAATCGTGAGGCTCAGCGGCCACCGCTTCGCGGTTTCGCCGGGGTGCAAAATCTTCCCCCGCTCATCCTTCGCTCTCTGCTAGGCTGCGGCCGCCATGTCCACCACCCATGCAGCGGCCGATCCGATCCCCGAATGGGAACGCAATCTTCCAGGCAAACTCGAAGGCTTCGTCAACCGTTGGAGCGGCTTTCAAGGCACCGAACAAGCCGGCGCCCAGCAATTCCTCCAAGCGTTGCTGGACGTGTACGAAGCGAGTTTCAAACCTGGCACCATCTTCGAGCAACACCCCGTCCGCGTCCCCTCCAAATCAAAACCCGGCGCACAGCCCAGTCTCTTCGCCGGCGACGATACGCCCGAATACACGACCGAGCGTATGGACATGTACCTGCCCAAGCTCTGCGTCTGGGAAATGAAGGCACCCGCTGAGAAAAACCTCGAAAAGCACCACCCGCAGCTCCTCGGCTATTGGGCACGCATGCGGACCCGGTACATGGTCCTCTGCAACTTTCACGAATTCTGGATTTACGATACCAATGACGAAGACGGGCAACTCGTTCCAAAACTCAAATTCAAGCTGGACGAGCTGCCTGCGCGAGGCGATTCCCTTCTTTTCCTCCGCGGCGAAAAGGCCGATTTGGAGCAACGCTCGGAGCGCGTTACCGCCGAAGTCGCCGCCATACTCGGCCGGCTCGTGCGCCAAATGCTCGACAAATCGACGGATCGCGAAAACGATCGCACACGCATTACGAAGTTTATTCTCGAATGCGTTTTCGCAATGTTCGCCGAGGACACCGAACTCCTGCCGCCGCGCCTCTTTACCGATGTGATGGGCGAGGCACACCGAACAGGCAAGCTGGACGGGGTTTGGTCGCTTTTCGATGATTTCGGCAGGAAAAACCCGAACGACCGGGGCAATCGCTTTGCGCCTTACGTCAATGGGTCCCTTTTCGATCGGAATCACCCGAAGATCGCTCTCGAGGAATCGCAGATCCACGACATTTACAACGCCGCGAAGGATTTTGATTGGCAAGGGATGCGCCCGGAGATCTTCGGTTCGATCTTCGAGCAGGCTCTTGACGCGGCTGAGCGGCACGAACTCGGCGCCCATTTCACCCGGGAGGTGGACATCGACCGTGTCATCGGGGCCACCGTGATCGAGCCGTGGCGGCAGCGGATCGCGGCGATTCGCACGCGTCAGGACGGCGAGCGGGTCGTTCGAGAGATGCAGGCGTTTCACGTGCTCGATCCGGCCTGCGGTTGCGGGAATTTTCTGTACGTCGTTTATCGCGAGATGAAGCGCCTGGAGGCCGCGCTCGCAGCAAAATGGACCCGCGTGCAGCGTGGAACGGCCAAGCGGGCGTCGGATGTGAAGCCGCCGCCGCCGCGACCGTATTTCACGTTGTCGCAGATCCACGGTATCGAAAAAAACGAATTTGCCGTGTTCCTTGCGCGTGTGGTGCTCTGGATCGGCGATCACCTCGCCCGGCGCGAGCTTGGGCTCGAAGGGGAAACGCTCCCGCTCGAGAACCTCGACGCAAACATTTGCCACGGGGACGCGCTCCTGCTCGAATGGCCCAGGCCCCAAGGGGAACTCGCGATCGTTGGAAATCCGCCCTATCTCGGCGTGCGGAAAATGCGGCGAGAATTGGGCGACGCCTACGTGGAACAAATTTTCGAGCGGTTCCCCGACAACCGTGCGGCGGATTTCGTGACGTATTGGTTCACGGGGGCGCTGAAGGTATTGCGGGAGGGTGAACGCGCGGGGTATGTCTGTACGAACTCGATCGCGCAAAACGAGAGTCGAGAGGCGAGCATTGATAAGGTGATTGAGAAGGGCGGGACCATTACGAGCGCGTGGCGGTCATACCCATGGCCGGGCGAAGCGGTGGTTCACGTCAGCGTGGTGAATTGGGTCATGGCGCCTTATGATGGGATCAAGATGCTCGACGGACAGGAAGCATCGTCGATTTCACCGGGGCTGCGCGAATCCGTCGATCTTACATCGGCTCAGCATCTCCCCCAGAACGAAGGCATCTGTTTCATGGGCGTCACGCCGGGGAACATCGAGTTTGTGCTCACAGCCGAACAGCGCGACGAGATTCTCGCGAAGGATCCAACTTCAGGTGCAGTGATCCGCCCGTACCTCATTGGTCGCGATGTAAACCGGGAAGTCGATCAGACGCCCACGCGGTGGATTATCGATTTCGGAACGATGACCAAGGAAGAGGCCGAGACGTTCCCGGGCGCGATGCGATGGGTGCGCAAGTATGTCTATCCAACAAGGAAAGAGAATCGCCGTGAGGCTTATGCAGAACGATGGTGGCGATTTGTCGAAGCACGGCCGGGGCTACGCGAAGCGATTCAAGGGCGCAAGCACGTGCTCGTGATTCCATGTGTCACAGCCCATCTCATCATCTCCCGGCAAAATGCTAATATCTGCTTCGATCACAAGCTCATGGTCGTCATGCTCGACGATTATTATCACTTCGGGATCCTTCAATCACGAATTCACGAGGCATGGGCCTGGGCGCGAGGCTCGACGCTCAAGGCTGATTTGGCGTATACGAACACCACAATCTTCGAGACGCTCCCATTCCCCTCCCACCCCGACGGCCGCTATAACCCGCGCGAACGCCCTTCCGGTAAGAAGGCCGACCGCATTGCCATCGCGGCCAAAACGTTTGATGATTTGCGCACGGCGACATGCAAAGAACTCGGGCTTGGCCTCACCAAAATCCACAATGCCCTCAAAGCCGGCGAGCTTCCCGAGCTTGGACGCGTCTACGACGCATTAAACGACGCTGTCGCCGACGACTACGGCTTTGCGGATGGCGTTTGGCGCGACGAAAAAGAAGTGCTGCGCTTACTGCTGAAGCGAAACAAGGAAATCGCTGAACCGCTGACCCAGGCGCGGGGATGAGCTTGCTGACCCGGCCCTCTCTCCGCCCGCGGCGAGGTCATCTATTCGGATCCTGTATTCTTCGGGGATTTCGCCGTCTTGTTATCGCAGCGAGCAACGATTGCAGCCCGAACACCAGAATACTTGGCCCACACGGGTTCGCCTTGGTAGGGCCGGTGCGGGCGGTGCTCTATGCACAAGAGATTTCTAGGAATTTGCGGGGTCTTGCTGTTCGGTTTGTTTGGGACGCTGTCGGGAGGGTTTGCGTTTGCGCAAGACGAAACGAATCCCATCGAGCCGCTCGCTACGCAACGCTATCAATGTACAGTGAACTAGAGAGCCGGTACCGACACGTGTAAATCCCAGAATACGACGGGTAAGTGCACGACGAATTATCAGGGAGATCATGCCTCTGTGGACGAGGCGAAAAAACTGTGTGAATCGTACATGGGCGTCCATCTTGGTTCAGGCGTCGAGTCCTGCGATCCGTGCTGGCTCGTTCAGAATGCACAGGAAGACCCAGTGGAAAGATGTAAAAACGCTTGTGACGTCGTCAATCGGATTTGCATCGCGCGCTGTCATCCAAGAAATAACAAAGAGTGCCTGAATCGTTGCAATCAGGATACTACGGCCTGCTATAAGGATTGCGAACGATAATGATCAACGTTGAAAAGGTCTCAATACTCACGATGCCAGATGGTTCGCAGCGAACCATTACGATCAAGGTCCACGATCTGCGACAAGATTCGGACGACTTATGGTCTGTTGCGCTCGATATCGAGGGCTTCGATACGGACGATCATACGCGTGCCTATGGCGTTGATTGGCTAAACGCCATCGAGGGCGCAACGATTTTCATCCGGGGGCTCGCTGGGGGTAAGACTCAGGATTATGGAGCGACGATTGACCCGCACATCATTCCCCCTGAACGCCCAGTACCAACGGCTCTAGATATTTCAACGGGCATCGACTGCTTGGCGAACTTGCGTAAACTCGCCAAGACGGATTCACAACCGCCCCCGGAATTCATGGCCGAGTTGAACGCCCTGAAGCGCTCTCTGGAAGCCGTTCGTGATGGGACTGTCGTGGCGGCCATCGTGGTGGACGATAACCTCTTGGGCGCCGTGCTGAAGGTGCGTGCGCTCGTTACGGATTGGCTGCTCGATGGCAAGACGTCCCCAGACGTTGTCCCTCGGATCGAAGGGCTCCTCAGCCGGATGGGCATCGAGATTGATGCCCTCGATTCCCTGTCCTGACTTCACTCTCGATGCCGAGCTGACCGATGCGATGAACTACCCCACGCGGAAGACGCGATGGCAT
>CAZETM010000857.1:0-4291 GCA_964514885.1 uncultured Polyangium sp.
ACGTCTGCGTGAAGCAGGGAGCGCTCGGTAGTGCTTCTGGAAGACGTCTGCGTGATGCAGGGAACGCGCGGTAGTGCTCCTGGAGGACGTCCGCGTGATGCAGGGAACACGCGGTAGTGCTCCTGGAGGACGTCCGCGTGATGCAGGGAACGCTCGGTAGTGCTCCATGAAGACGTCCGCGTGATGCAGGGAACACGAGGTAGTGCTCCTGGAAGGCGTCCGCGTGATGCAGGGAGCACGCGGTCGGGATGCAAAGCCGTGTCAACAGGTTGCATCAGCATGTTGACACGTGTAAACACGTGTCGACGAGCGGCTTGATTCTGGGGCATGGATGTGAAAGGGTGCGTCCGAGGCACCCGGAGAACCGTCGATGTACATTGAAACGCTGAAAATCGAGAACTGGAAGCTCATCAAGAGCCTGGAACTCGACTTCAAGAAGGCCGACGGCACGCCGCGGATGTGGACCGTGCTCATTGGAAAGAATGGGACGGGAAAAACGTCGATTCTCCAGGCAATTGCGTTAGCGGCTATTGGCAAGGAGGATGTCGGGGAACTCGCGCGGCCCATATCGCGCCACTTGCACGATCGTCGTTCCAAGCCTCAGCCAGATGTTCGCATCACGGCGACGTTTCAGTTTTCGGATACGGCGTTCAATAATCCTTCGATCTTTCCACATTTAAAGAAACCAATACCCACAGATCTGCGACTTCATTCGGAAGTGAGCGTACTGGCGGCGAAGAATCCGAGAGTGAAAGCGCGTTCTCGGTATCAGACCAGCGCGTCAATAAGCCAGGAGGCCCGTGATTGCGATCCCCTCGAATTAGCGCGGGATCAAGAACAGAATCTCTGGTTCGTTGCGGGTTACGGCGTGTCGCGTCTCCTGCCGAACGCGACAGAACAACCAAAACTCGATTATCCTTACCTTGATCGACTCAAACCCCTTTTCGATCAGAAGATCGGCCTGACGAGCACTGCGTTTGCGAATTATTTTCAAGAGCTGACATCGGACGAGAGTTCTGAAGAGACATCGAGTGAGTCAGCCCAAGGCGCAACCAAGGCGCAAATGTTTAGCCGTGTGTTGAAGAAAGCACTGTTCAACGTGAAAGATTTGCTGTCCCAAGAACCTGTGCGTCTTGTGGACCTTGTCTTGAGCGGGAGAGGGGGCGTACGGCATTCTGGTGATCTTCAAGAACGCGCGCGATTCGTTCAGGGTATTGGCGGCAAAGATCATAAGATTAAGATTCCCGCCGTCGCGCTTCCGCACGGTTACCAATCGACCATTGCGTGGATTGCCGATCTCGTGGGCCACGTCGTCCTCGAAGCGGACATGGAGCTCGAGCCCAAAGACATGCGTGGTCTCGTGCTCATCGACGAGCTGGATCTTTATCTGCATCCGGCTTGGCAAGTGGTGCTCGTGCGCGCATTGAAAAAAACTTTCCCCGGCATGCAGTTCGTCGTGACCACCCATTCTCCGCTCGTGCTCGCCGCCCTCAATCCCGACGAAGACCAAGTCGTGCGTTTGGAGCACGATGCAGCAACCGGCGATGTCGTGCGTGTCCAAGTCGACGAAGATCCAAGGCTGCTCACGGGAACGGAGCTCTTGCGCTTGTATTTCGATCTTGACGACATTCATCCCGACAAGATCGGACGCGCGCTGCGTGAATATCGTTATTTGGCGGCAAACCCCTATCGCACCCCCGATGACGAGCTTCGAATGGTCGAGTTCAAAGCCGAACTCGACAAGGAAGGCGTGGACCCGCATTTCGAGCCGGTTGCAAAGAAGCCGTTCGTGCGGAGGACGGCGTGATTCGAATCTGGCGTGGTCCTGAGCCCACGGAGCTTGCCGAAGCTCGCCGCAGATACTTGGCGCGGGCGTGTCTCGCCTGGGTGAGGGGTGCCTCTGCACGCAGCGTTCGGAACGATGATCACCGGCAGGCACAACAAGAAACGATCGGGTTTGACGGTTATGAGGTCGCGCGTGTGCCTGTTTATCTCGCGCAGCATCGAAAATGCGCCTATTGCGAGCGACAGGAAGGGCTTACGAATCAACCCGTCGAGCATTTTCGCCCGAAGGGCGGGTGCTGCACGTGATCCGAAGGATATCGACCACGACCATTATTTCTGGCTCGCATGGTCCTGGGAAAACCTGTTCTTCTCGTGCATCTCATGTAATGGCACAGGCACCAAAGGCAATCAGTTTCCGCTCCTCGACCCTTCGACGAAGTTGCCCGTGCCTTCCCGCACCTTGACGTTGAATTGGCCCAGTGCGCACTTCGACCTGAAAAGCGAAAAAGCCATGCTCGTGGATCCGAGCCACGAAGACCCCATTGACTTCATTCAATGGCAGCCTACGAACCCAGTTGCGGATTGGAAGGATCTTCGCTGGGTGCCGCAAGGTCGTGACCCTGAAGAACGCGGTGACGCGACGATTGCCATTCTGGGCCTTCGCCGAGATCTACCCGAGCAGGTTTCGGCTCACATTCAGTGGAATGTCGTGCCCAAGATGAATCTGCTGCGCGACGCGGGAGTTCGTCAGGACCGCCATCAGGCGAATCAGGTTTGGGACCAGGTCGAAATGATGTTCGAGCCGATGCTGCCTTATCTGGCCGCCACGTACGATGCGATCGAATGGTTTCTCGAACAAATGGGATTGATGGATCTCGCGGCATTCATTGGCCGGAGGCTCAAAGATCTGCGCCCAGGAGCGCGCAACGATGAAGTGCCCTCGGTGGATATACCCGATCCTCCTGCGTGCGTTTCGTTGCCCGTCGAATTGGTGTTGCGTATTCGAGCCGAGGATTGGACGGCAAGGGATGCCGTTTTGGCTTTGTGTAGCCATTGCGCTTGGGACGATCCCGCGGCGTTGGCGACGCTGTTGGGTTATCAACCCAGCACGGTGCTTGGGGCTGCCGGCGGTTTGGTCCGAGAAGGCCTCATCCAAAAGACGGCTGCGGGTGGGTTCGGCCCCGTAGCCCCCTAAAACAACTTCTCCTGCTTGCCCTTTTTTCTTAGCGCCAAGGCCCAATGCGCAAGGAACACGCGGTCGTGCTCGTGGAAGACGTCCTCGTAATGCGGAGAGCACGCGGTTGGGGAGGTGACGGAGCCCGAGTGGGGGCGAGTCCGGGGTCCCCCGCCCGCCGAGAGACGTGGCGCAGGCAGGATTCGTTTCAGCCTAGTTATCCTCCATGGCAAATGCCACGCCAAGAGATAGAAACCAATTACTTCTCAACACGTCGGGCATATTCACAGTAACCCCAGAAAAGCTGTCTTCTTCATCGAACGAGTTGTTACTGACTTCTCCATATTCCCAGCGGTGACCAAAAAAATAATTGAACCCAGCCTGAAAATAAAAAATAACCTGATTGTGTGTATTGCCCTTTGTATCGGCATCACGCCGATGAAAAGGTGTATAGCTCAGCATCAACGAGGGACGAAGATTGAAAGCCGATAATCTTGGATACGGACTGAAATAGTCTTCAGCAATAGATTCGAATGATTTCGGAATTCCATCGAAATTTAGACTGGCATAGGCCAAACCTATCCCTCCCAATGCTTTGAGATTGAATTCGTCTCGCTTGATGATGGTATATCCCGATTGTAACGTAATGTCGATGAGAGTCAAGTTCACATCTTGACCTGTAAGATGAAAAGTGGGGCTCAAACCTATCGGAATACGCCCCAGTTCAAACATTAGATCAAAACCTAGAAGCCCATGACCAATGCTGGTTTGATTGGTCTTGGACAATCCTTCCGTCGTGAGCCATTCATCCAAACCATCGAGATCGCTTTGACTGAACCCTGTTTTGATGCCCAACCAAATCATATTCGACGTCTCCTTCTTCACCTGGTTGCCGCCGCTGCTGGTATCCTCCGCGGCGAGGGCCCAACCATGGGAAAGGCAGAGCCCGAACGTGATTGCACTCGTCTTGACCAAGTGGGAAAGATTCATGGTAACCTCCGGTTTTACGAATTCAGATGCTATCGCGGGACGCTGGCAAGCTTGTAAGGCGGATGCAAGCGTTTGTGCAAGGCCCACGGTCGAGCATCCATGCGACAACGATGAGCGATGTGGTTGCATGGTCGCACAAGGGTGAACGGTGGCGTTGCATTTCGATACGCGTATTCGTGCTTTTAATCCTCAACCCAAATCGGAGTGAATCCGCAACCTTGGTGTTTCTGTTCTTTCTTTGTTTTGCCCCGCAGCAGATTCATCACCTTGGGCGTCACGAGCACCCGCGGGTGCCGCGGTCCCTGCATCATCGTGCCTGCCCCTTCCGAATACCACTCAGGT
>CAZETM010000858.1:0-4287 GCA_964514885.1 uncultured Polyangium sp.
CGGGGCGCTCGACGACCTGCACGCCGTCGAACGTTTCCTCCGCGAAGCCCGCGCAGCCGTCAAATTGCGCAGTGAGCACGTGGCCGAAGTGCACGATTTCGGTCGCCTCGATTCGGGCGCTCCATACATCGTCATGGAGCTCCTCCAGGGCGAAGATCTATCCGCGTTGCTCAAACGAACGGGCCCGCTGCCCATCAGCGATTGCATCGCTTTCGTCATGCAAGCCTGCCATGCACTCGCGGAAGCTCATTCGCTGGGCATCGTGCACCGCGACCTGAAACCAGGCAATCTCTTTCTGACTCGGCGAAGTGACGGGTCTCCCTGTGTCAAAGTACTCGATTTCGGCATTTCTAAAGATCTCACTGCGGGCGCCAATTCAACCGAAACGGAAATCACCCGCAGCAATACGGTAATGGGCACATTGCACTACATGGCGCCCGAGCAAATGCGTAGCGCACGCAAAGTCGACGCTCGTGCCGACGTGTATTCGCTCGGCTCCATTATGTACAAGCTGCTCACGGGCCGCGCTCCGTTCCAGTCGCCCCAGCCGACCGAAGTCATATTCATGACCCTCGACGAGAAAACGCCCATTCCCCCGCCATCGGAACTGCGTGCGGACATCTCACCGGCGCTCGAGGTGCTCATTCTGCGTTGCCTCGACAGAGACCCCGCCAAACGATATGCGTCAGCCGGCGAGTTACTCGTGGCGCTGCGTGCATTTGGCCCGTGCGCCGATACACCGTCCGACGACGACGACGAAAAAACGGTCATTCGGATCCCGGCGGATTCACCGGTTTCGTTACCAGCAACGGTGCGGCTTGCTGACTTCCACCCGATCGCACCGGAATCGGACACGCGAGGTAACGAAGCCATACCTCTATCGCCACTCAGCGAGCGCCAATCGGCGCTGCCCAGACCCAGCGTTCTCGACGGGCTACCGCTCGACTTCTATTTCCGTCCTCCGCCCGTCGAGAAATACGTTTTGCGATTGCGATCTCCGCAGCCGAGCAATCCAGGTTTTAGGTCGCCTTCGCTCCCGAATTCGCTGGAGACCTTGGCTCCCATGGAGATGCCGGCATCATGGCGCAGGTCATTGACGGCGCATAATACTCACGGCTCGATCCATGACGCGGCCAATCCCCCTGTCCGGGCAGGCTTGGCGCGGTTAAAACTGAATCGCATTCTCGGTTGCTTGAACCATTACCGACGTCCGCTCGCCATTGCTTCGGCCGGTTGTTTCGCACTCACTTTGCTCGTCATCGCCTTCGTCCGTCCACACGCTGCGCCGAAGGGGAGCGCGACGAGCGCCCAGACGAATACAAGCACAGCCATAACGCGTCCGGACGCAGCCGCTGCGCCGCAACCGCCGGCAACACCTACTCCCGCGCCCTCGGCTGTGCCTGTGCCGACGCCTGCGGCCACGGTGGCACCTGTACCCAACGTGCCCCCTGCGGACGGTTCCGCGCATTCGCCAGCGCGTGCACGTCCGATGAAAACGACGCCAATGCCCCGAGCACGTCCGATCCCCCGCCAGCTAGTCGTGAAACCACCGCGCTTCATCTTGCCAAACGGTTTCAAGCGCCCAAAGACGCCCTATGATAAGCTTTGAGCATCAATTCGTATACTGCGTCCTGCGAGCGACATGCTCGTGGCCAAGGTACGAATGAGATGGGCGTTGAGCGGTATTCGAGAAAATTGCAGCATCATTTTACCCTGGAGATGCGACATGGTCTTGCGCTTCCGTTTGCTCATTTCATTAGGCGTCATCGGCGTGCTTTACGCGTGCAGTTCCGATGATCCCACCAGGCTGTTGGGCTGTCCCCATGGTCCGTGTACCGAGGCTATCTCGAATCCTGGCAGAACCTCCTGGCAAGCCATGGAAAACGAACTGCTCGCTGCTTGCGGCAATTGTCACGACGCGGGCGGTATGGCAGACATGCCGTTTCTGGCAGGTCCAGAGCCTTATCGGTCTTTCGTGAGTTGGCCTGGAATCGTCGCCCCAAACCCCGAGCAGAGTCTACTGCTTACTCATGCCACCGGCGACAATGGCCATGAGGGGAAAAACCTCGACTCGCCTAGCCTCGTAAACACACTTCTCCCCAGGGTAAAAGTCTGGCTTGCCGACGAAGCGAAGAACTTTACGAAGCCGCCGGAAGATGTCGGATATCACGTCAAGCCATTCGTGCCCATTCTAGGTTTCAATGCCATCTACCTCGATGAGCTCGGGACCGACTTCAAAGGCATGGCAATTACTTTCAATGCCATATCGAGCATCCCCAGCATGCTCGAGTTGACCGAGATCGAGATGCATCCGACCGCCCAAATGGGCGTCCGCGTCACGCATTCCCTCATGGTTGTTCACCCTATCGGAAAACCGCCCGTGCCCGTGGATGGATTCGGATCCGGGGAGCAAACGTTCGAGGCCGGCAAGTACGGCAAACTTGGCAATGGAATCCTCGTCCTGACGAACTGGTCCAAGGACGCCAAACTAAGCGTGGCATTTCAAACCATCGCTCCTTATGACTCGGCAGAACCGCAGGATTACGGGTGTAAAGACATCACTGCTTTCGATGCGTATGCACGACCGCAAGTGGTCGCCTGCCTCAATTGCCACGGAGGGCCGAGATTGGATGCCGTGGCGGCAGTCGACATGACCGGCCTGCTCGACGATCTCGATCCGCTGGGCGTGGCCAAAGCATGCGGACAGATCAAAAACCGCATCAATACGACAATTCCGCAAAGCAGCGCGCTGTTCGTGACCACGGATCCGAGCGGAAACGCGGTGCATGAATATAAATTCCTGGGCAGCGCCAGCGCTTTCGGCAGTTTCCGCAATTCAGTGTCCCAGTGGATCGAGGCTGAACAGTGAGCTGGGGGTGTTACATGAAGTCGACCATCGTGCCGGCAATTCTCATTACTCTCTTCGGAGGGTGTTCGAGCTCGGATTCGAAGGATAGTGCGCACAGGGATGGCCAGCAGGATACAAATTCCTCGGCAGCGAATCCCGATTCGGATACGCCTACCGTGGGGGGAAATATCCTCGAGGGGCGCGTAGTATCCTATTCGGAGGCATTACGGACCGCTTCGCTCAAGCTGGTCCTCGACCTCCCAAACCTACAACAAATCGAGAGAATCGCCACGGCAGCTAATCCGCGTGATGCATACGAGACCGAGATCGACGCGATGTTGGCGGACCCGCGGTTTTCCGCCCGAATGATCAGCTGGTGGCGCGATACGATGCGCCAAGGAGGCGGTGCCGGGCCAAACGGGCAACCCAGCCGCGATACCGCTCCGGTCTTCGCCGCACGCATCACTGTCGAGGGACGGCCATATACGGATTTATTCACCGCGACGAGCCACACCTGTCCCACCTATGACGACGCTACGAAGACGTTCCAGGACGGCGAATGCAACAATGGCGTCGCCGTGCACGCGGGGGTGCTCACGAACCCCGGCGTCATGATGCAGTTCTACGGCAATATGGCATTTCGCCGCGTGCGCTGGGTGCAGGAGATCTTCGCGTGCACCAAGTTCCCAGCGGAATACGCCCAAACTCCGCTGCAAGTTGAAGGTGCGGATTATACCGCGCCGTGGCATTTCGACGCCGTCGCCACGTCGCCCATCAACTTCCAAGATACCTCTTCTGTGGTCTGCGCGAATTGCCATGCCTCGATCAATCGCATCGCGCCGCTATTTGCGCGCTTCGATCAGCTCGGCCAATGGAAAAACGACAGCCAGGTCTCGACTCCCACAGTGCCCAATGCGACGAAGACCGAAATGTCGCATTGGCTCAATGCCGGCGAAATGACTGCTTGGCGATTCGGAAAACCCGCATCGGACCTCCCTGCGCTCGGCAAAGCGATGGCCGAAGATCCAGACGTAATGGAGTGTGCGGTAGCGCGAATGTACAACTTCACCATGTCGAAGGAGGACATCGTTACTGATTTGGCCACAGTTCCACGAGCAGTCTTGAAACCGTTCGTCGAAGAATTCATGAGCGCCAAACTGAATTTGAAGGCGACGCTGCGGGCGATCTTGGTCAGCGACGACTTCGTGCGCTTTTGAGCGCGGAGGATACTGGAGGAGAACATGAAAGAACATTTTTCGCCGTGGCTGCCCTTGCCGCTCGTTGTCGGTCTGCTTGGTCCCGCATGCGTCGATGGGCAAAGTGCTCCTGCGAGACCGGCCATTGACGATCCAACAGACGATTTCGAGAATCGCCCCGGGGTCTTTTCGGGCGGCAAGGACAATACGCGCGGTACCCCGCAAGGCGGTGTCGCATCCCCT